>NZ_JAMGBB010000001.1:2155000-2455000 GCF_023516505.1 Sphingomonas brevis
CGAGAGCGGCGCTGCTGCCGAACGCCCGGGCAAATCGCGGAAACAGCCTGTCCGCCAGCCAGAACAGGACGATTGCCGCGATTGAGTAGAAGAGGATCCCGAGCCAGGTGTGCTCAAGCACATAATGGCCGATCTCGTGGCCGGTCACCGCGCGCACTTCATCCAGCGACGCACTCTTCAATGCCACGTCGGAAATCGCCACGCGCGCCGTGCTGCCGACGCCGCCGGCATTGGCGGTGAAATTATTCGACTGGCGAGAGCCATCGTACATGAACACTTGGCTTGGCGGCACGCCGGCACGTCCCGCCATCTCGACCACCGCGTCGCGCACCTGGCCCGGCGGCACCGGCTCATATTTGTTGAACAGGGGCTCGATCAGCACCGGCGACAGCAGGATGACGAATGCCAAGCCGCCTGCGACCAGCCCGCCCGACCATAGCCACCAGCGCTTGCCCGTTTTGCGGATCAGCCAATAGACGCCGATCATGAACAACGCACCGATCGAGGAGGTGATCAGCGTCGAGAGAGACAGCTGCCCCAGGAAATCGCCGATCGGCTGGCTCGTGCGCCCATAGCCCTTTTCGCGAAACCAGCTGGCATAGATCGTCCACGGCAGCGAAAGCACGGCCGACACCAGAAAATAGATCAGGCTGACCAAAAATGCCCGCACATGGTGCCGACGTTCGGGGAGCCGCTTGTCGATCCGCTCAAGCACGCCCGATTTGACGATCAGCCAGGTAACGATGCCGGCGACTACCAGGCCCCACAACAGCATCCATTCCTTGCCGATGGTGTAATCGTGCGCCTTTTGCAGGGCGGCAGGCCCAAGGCTATCGATATACCGTGCGGTCGCTGCTTCGACGTTCATCGCAATTCCTCCCCCTGCGACAGTAAGGGGACCGTAATGAAATTGGCGCGGGCCGCAACGCTTCTTATTGGCCTGTCGGCGCGATGCTCCCGGCGGCAATCGCCGTTGTCGGGATCAACGGCTTGGCGCCGTCGCCGAGGATGATGAACGCCGCCCAATAGAAAGGATGCGACGTCCGGGGATCGTCCATCAATTTTTCCTGGGCCTGCTCCAGCGCCAGCGCCAGCGGCTGCCCGGGCTGGGCATTGACCATCCCGCCGACGAGCCGCTTGGTAGCGTCAAATTGTTCGGGCACCGGCCAATGGCTGGCGACGACCGACCGCGCGCCCGCGCCGACGAAAGCGCGCACCAGCCCGTCGAGCGCATAATTGCCGCCGGTGGCGATGCCGGCCTCGCGGCTCACCGCCGCTGTCGCCGATCCGGCGGTGTCGCAAGCCGACAGGATCACGACATCGGCATCGAGCTTCAGGTCGAAGATTTCGCGGAAGCTCAGCAAGCCATCCGAGCCGTCGGGGGCGAAGCTGGTGAGAAGTGCCGGCCGGGCCGGGCAATCCGGACGCGGCGCAGTGACCAGTCCGTGCGTGGCGAAATGCAGCACGCGATAATTGTCGAGCCCTTCGCTGGACTGGAGCAGGGCGGCGTCGTTGAACGCGGCTCCCGTCACCAATCGGCTGCGGTCTGGCCCGAACCGTGCCTCGGCCAGTTTCAGTTCAGCCGCGGAGATCGGTTGCTGCCACATGGCGATCGGCCAGTCGCACTCGTCGGCGACCGCCGCCATCGGCCGGCTGAATGCGACCGCATTTTCGCCCAGTCCGAGATAGGCCTGGCGTGCGTGGCTCGGTGCGATCGCCCGCATGTCGAGGAAGCTGCGCGGACCGACCGATATCGAAACCTGACGTCCGCGTCCGAGCCAGTCGACTCCCGTGAAGTCGAACTCGTCGGCATTGGGCCGCGCGATCCGGGCGGCATAGGCGTCCACGCTGGCCTGGGTCGCGGGAAGCAAATAGGGCGGCAGTTGCAGCATCGGCCCGTCGGGCTCGAAGATCAGGTGCTTGAGCCCGCGCACTTCGCCGTCGACCGGTCCGAACAGGGTCAGGTACATCGCCCGGGCGCGCTTCAGGTCGAACGGCTCGGTCAGTGCCTCGCCATTCTCGATCCTAACGATGCTGCCCCGAAGCGCGGTGACATCGGCCGCCATGGCGCTGCCGCTGGTCGCCAGCTTGAGCGGGCGCGCCGCCTCCTTGGTGATGGCAAGCGCGTAGATTGCCTCGCCGACCACCATCATCTTGTAATAACCTTCGCCCGGCCGCAGCGCCCCTTGCAGCTCGGCCAGCTCGACAGTCTGCGGACTGAGCACCTTGTAGCGCGGATAATCGTTGAGCTGCGCCTGCAGCCGGACCTGCTCGGCCTTGAGCGCCTCGAGGCTGGCCTTCCCCGCCGCGATCGCCTGGTCCTGCGCCGTGGTCCGTTCGGCAAGCGCCTCCAGCCGGCCGATTTCGCCTTCCTGCCGGACAATCTCGCGGGTGCGGGCGATCGCCAATCGGAACAGCGCGCTACCCTGGTCATTGCCGGCCGAATATTGGCGGGCGAGGATCGCCTGGGTTTGCGCGACGCCGGGCCGCTGCAGCAGCTGGGCCGCGCGAAACATCGCGGCTGCCGCCGTGCCGGTACCGTCTCTCGCCAGCAGGTCGAAATAAGGGGCGAGCAAGTTGCGGAGAGCCGTCGAGCTGTCGGCCACGCTGGTACCCTGGTCGATTACCTCCCCGAACAGCGCCCGCCCGCCGGCCTCGTCGCCCGAGCGCAGCAGGAAGCCGGCCTTGCGTGCCTTGGCGGACAAGAGGGCCGGGCTGTCGGGGAAGCTGTCGGCCAATGCGGCAATCGCCGCATCGAATGCCGACACGGCCCCTGCTCGATCTCCGCGAGCCTCGGCGACCAGCGCCCGTTCGACTTCGATTTCGCTGAGCAGCCAGCGTGCGGAAAGGACCTTGCCCTCGCGCACGCCAATTATTCGCTCGCGGGCATCCACCAGCTTCGCTTCGGCGTCGCCGAGCCGCTTTTCCTGGCGGAGGGCGATGGCGCTGAGCTCGGTTGCCTGCGCGTCGAGAATTGCCGCCCGCTCGGAGGGGGTGAGGTTGGAGCTTAGTTCGGCGACCTGTTGCCCGGTCGCGCTTTCCCGGTTGATGGCGAGACTCAGCGGCGGCGTGATCAGCCCGTTACGAATTTGCTCCGCCTGGTCGGCCTCGGCCACCGGCGCAACATTGACCGCTAACGCCGCCTCGGCGGCGGCCGGCTTGTGCTGGTTGAGCTGGTTGATCGCGCGATAGTTGCGGATCAGGCGCTGGATCACGCCATCGCTCCGCGGGCTTGCCGCTTCGGCGCGGGCCAGCAGCCGCTCGGCCGCGCTCGAATTGCCAAGATTGGATTGCTGCAGGCCCTGGTTTGCCAGCGCTTCGGCGAGTGACGACGGTTCGTTGACGTCGCGGCCGGCCAGGTTCTCGAAAAACTCCGCACTCTCGGCGAAACGACCGGCATTGTTGCGGGTGTAGGCTTCGACGCGCGCTCCGGCGGCGTCGAGCGAACCGGCCTGGATCCGGGCGAATGCTGCCGGGTCGCTGACTTCGGTCGTCGCGACCTGCACCGCACCTGGCTGGGCCTTGTCGGTCACTACCGATGCCAGGGCCAGGCGAAGCGCGGGATCATAGCCCGCCAATCCCTCGGCGAGATATTGCGTCTTGCCGCGCTGGACGGAATAGCGCCGGTAATCCAGCCCGGCGGCCTCATCGCGGCAAGTGATGGCACGGACTGTACCGATTCCATCAATCGATGCCGCTTCTTCGGCCCGGCACGTCAAGGGCCCCATTGGGAGCGCGCTTGGCTCCCGGGCCAGGTCGACCGCCCGCCGGACCGCAACCACGCTGCCGATCGGTGCGGCGGCGTCGCGGCAGGTGAGCTGGTAGCCACGGTCGAAGATGCTAGTGAGGCGCGGATCGGTCGGCTTGATCTGGGCCGTGCACAATACGCCGGCATCGCCGATCCGGAAGCTCGAGCGGATCGATAGCGGCGCGTCGGCCGCCTCGGCCAATGCCGGGACGAGCGCAACTCCGGCCAGCAACATCCCTGTCAGTACGCGGGTCATTGCTGCGTCTCCTCTTTACACGGAACCGTCGGCTGGTCTCCGCCGGTCGGGCAGCCGGCGGGCGTTTCCATCAGCGCCGGGTTGCCGCTGCCCGAGACCGGATCGTCGATGTCGCCCTGATCGCCCAACGCGCTCGTATCGAACAGCGGCACTGGCGGCTCGATCGGGCTGGTCGCGCCATCCTCGGTGAAGTCGCTATTGTCGTCGATGAAGTCCTCATTCCCGAACAGGGGCGGCGGCAGCAGCCCTTCGTCGATCAGTTCAAATTCTTCCGGCAGACCCGGCGTCGGCGTGAAGTCCGGCGGGAATGGCGGCTCCGGCGGCTGCGCGACGCACGGCCCGACCAGGAGGCAGCCGTTTATCGTGCTGTTGTCGGTAAATGCGGTGATGTCGCCCTGGGACTCGACCAATGTATCGCGGACGTCGATTCCGGTCAGCGTGCCGCCCTCGGTGACAATCTGGCCGTTGATGATGAGGTCGATCGTGCCGGGGGGTGCCGTTGGGCCTTCTCCGTCGCCAAGCAGGGACTGGTCGCTGACGACAAAGCCGGCGGGAATATCCTCGGTGCCTGTATTCTGGACATAGAGGGTATTCAGCTCACCTGCGCCGGCATCGCCGAATACAATGTCGATGCTGGCGGCACGGATGACGCCGTCAGGCCGTTGGACCGCGGCCGGCGCGTTGAGGTCGTCCTGGTAGCCGTCATATTGCGGGTCGTCGGCCAGCTGGTCGAGGATATCGCCGCTGGCGACGTGGATATGGGCGGCATTGAGGAACAGCTCGCCGCCCAGGACACCGGGCGCGCTTTCCAGGCTGAGCAGTCCGGTTTCGGCGTCGAGCTCGAACGTGCCGGTGGTGAAACCGACCGACTGGGTAGTGCCCATGTTGGTGAACATCATGTCGCCCAGGATCCGGATCGAACCAGCGGCGCTCTCGGTCTCGCTGTCCCCGGTGATGAACTCATAATCGTGAATGGCTTCCCCATCGGAACCGTCGACGCTTAGGTCGCCAATCAGCATCAGCGGGGCCGCGCCCAGCCCGGCGTCGGCGATGACCGTGATGTCATTGGCATGCAGCCGGTCATATTCCGCGTCGGACAGCTGGTAACCGCCGCCACCGACTCCGTCCCCGACCACGGTTCGAACGGCGTTGGTCGACACCAGGGCGATATCGCCTGCGCTGATCGAACCGTTGGCGGTGATATCGATGTCGTCCGACGTGACCTGAACGTCGCCGGCCGACCATGCGCCGTCGATGGTCGCGGTGCCGCCGGCGGTCGCATCGATGTCGCTGGCGCCGACCGCGCGCGCCGTCAGGTTGGTGCCGGCGGAAGCCTGGAAGAACCCGGCCGCACTGGCATCGCCGATCTCGATCGCGCCGGTGTCGGCGGTCAGCAGTATATAATCGCCGGAGTCGATGTCTTCGCTCGTAAGGCTGGTCCCGGCGTGACCTTCGACGAATGTCAGCGCGTCGATGAAGCCGGTCCCGATGCTCCCCGCTGCCTGCAAGTAAACGCCATCGATCGAGCTGATGTCGCCGGTCAAAATATCGCCGCCGGATTCCAGCGTAATACTGGCGCCCGGGAACAATAATGTGCCGATCCCGCCGCCGAACAGCTGGAAGATCTGGGTCGTCAGGTCGCCGGTTGTGATGTCGCCGCCGGCCAACAGGTCGATCGATCCGGCCGCGATGTCGCCGGTGAGGATCGAACCGCCGGCATCCATCTCGACGCTGTCGAACGCGAAGATATCGCTGGTGTCGATGCCGGTTCCCGCCGTGATCTGCAGCAGTCCGGTATCGATCGTCCCGGCAGTAACCGACGTCGTGGAATCGAGGCTGGCGCTGTTGCCGGCATTGATGTTGCCGGTCGAAATCGACGCCGCGCCGACCTGCAATTGGCCGGTCGAAATCGCACCGGCCACATTATAGGCGCCGCCGCTGCGGACCGGCGATTGCGCGAACACCGCGGCGGGATCGAAATTCTCCACACCGCCATTGTCGAGGAACATTTGCACATCGCCATGATAGACTCTGCCGTCCCCCGGCGTCGTGATCGACACGATATTGGTGTCGCCGCCGACCATGGTCAGTACGTCCGTACCGGCATTGAGCGCGCCGGTGGTGAGGTTGCCAAGAGTCGCGAAGCCGATTGCTTCGTCGGCATCGACATCGCCGACCTGGATCGACGTCGCCGATGCGAACCCGGCGGCGAAGCCGTCTTCGGCCGCTCCGCCCGCCTGGAGGATCCCGACATTGATGTCGCCCAGGACGATCGTGCCGCCGGCATCGCCGCTCGCGTGCGTTCCTATGACGAGATCGCCGCCCAGCACATTGCCGCCGGCGCTGAAATCAAAATCGTCCGCTGCCACGTCGCCGAAGCTGATGTTGCCGGGCGCGTCGAGATCGATCGAGCTTCCAGCGGACAAATCGCCGAGCGCGACATTGCCGTTATTCGACAATATTTCGATGAAAGTGCCGGCGTTGACATCGGCCAGCGTAACGTCGCCGAAGCCGTTTGCGATTACCGATCCCGATGCGGTCAGCGTACCTCCGTCGATCGTTCCGCCAGCCTGCAGGAATATGTCGCCGGCGCTGCTGGTCGCATCCTTGATGTCGATCAGGCCGGGCGCGACGAGATTGAGCGAATCGGTCGAGACCAGATGCGCGTCGATCACCAAATCCTGTCCGGTAGTCAGGTTGAACGTATCAGCCGTGATCGCGCCAATGGCCGGCGGTGGTACAGTACGGTTGGGGTCGTGAATGAAGTTGGCTGCCGAAACCGTAAAGCCGGTCGCGCTGGCGGTGCCGTTATTGGTGTAGACCGAAATGACTCCGTCGGTGTTGAACGCGAAGTCGCCCAAAACGGTGAGGCTGCCGTTGATCACCTGGATCGTATCGTTGGCCAGGTCGGCGATCTGACCATCGGCGACCACGTCGATCTGCACCGACAAGGCCGTCGCGTCGCCATTGATGACATAGAAGCCGCTGCCGCCTTCCATCAGGCTGGCGCCAGGGGTCGAGCCACTGCCTCCAGTTGAAGTTGAGGTGCCGATAATCGAGCCGGCGTTCAGCGTGCCGCGCAGCGTGGCGTCGCCCGGCCGGTTCACCACCACCACCGCGACCTCGTCGCTTTCGGCGTTGCCGCCAGCGCCATCGACCGCGCCTAAACCGCCGTTGCCGCCGGTCGCGTCGGCGGTCAGCAAGATGCTGGACAGGACGACGGTGCCGCCACGTACTTGGAGCGACGCGGTGCCGCCCTCGACGCTTCCGCCTGCGCCGCCATTGCCATCGGCGCCGGCCGTGCCTGCAGGAGTGCCGGATCCCGCCGCCCCGCCGAACCCTCCCGCGCCGCCATCGCCGCCGACCGCGCTCGCCGTGATTGCCATGAAGACGAAGTTTGCAGTGCCGTCGTTGATGCCGGGGGCGAGTCCATTGCCCAATTCGACGCCAGTCGTGGCGAAGCCGCCAAAGGCGTCGCCGCCCGCGCCGCCGGTGCCGCCGGCACCGCCATTGCCACCCGCGCCGGAGCTGCCGTCGCCACCAATGCCGCCATTGCCACCCGCGCCACCGAAGCCCCCGGTGCCGCTGGCCTCGACAAATCCGAAGTCCAGGGTGATGGTGCCATTGCCGACCGAGCCGGTGATCGCCGCGACGCCGCCGGTCCCGGTGCCGCCATTGCCGCCATTGCCGCCGGCCGTTCCGTTGGTGCCGGAATTGCCGCCCACGCCATCGATTCCGGAAATTCCGTCCCCGCCATCGCCGCCAAAGCCGCTGGCGCTGACCGTGCCGAGCGACTCGACGCCCTGGACGGTAACGGAGCTTGGGGCGGTGTTGCCATTTGCGGCGTGGATCGAGGCCCAGCCGCCGGCCCCGTCGCCGCCATTGCCACCGTTGGCTCCGGAACCGCCGAAGCCGTCGGCGAAAGAGCTCGCTGACCCGCTGATGACGAGATTGCTGTTCTGCGCGTAAATGTGAGCGCCGTTTATCTGGCCGCCGAAATAGTCGCCGCCGCCGGTGCCGTTGCCGCCGGTGGTGCCGTTGCCGCCGAAGCCCGAGACATTGACCAACGCGGTTCCGTTGATGGTGATGTCGCCACCGCTGGCGTTGATCCGGGCGGTCCCGCCGGTGCCATTGCCGCCCGTACCGCTTTCGCTGTCGCCGCCAGTGCCGCTTGCGTCGACGAACAAGCTGCCGAAGGACGCCGTTCCTGCCAGGGCGGTGAAGCGAGCGACTCCGCCCAGGCCGTTGCCGCCGGTGCCGCCATTGCCAAACGAGCTTCCGCCAAAGCCGCTGGCGTCGAGTTCCGATGTGCCGGTGACCGTGAGCGTACCGCCGGTCGCGGCGGTAAAGGCATCGACCAGGCCGCCAGTGCCATTGCCGGCTACTCCGCCATTGGTTTGCCAGCCGCCATTGCCGATCGCGTCGAGCCTGAGATCGCTCAGCAAGGCCACGGCAGCGCCATTCTGGACCCCCAGCCTGGCGGTGCCGCCCTGGCCGTTGCCGCCGGCGCCGGCATAGCCGTCGCTTCCGGTGCCGTTCGCGGTTCCGGTCAATACTCCGTCGACCGACAGCAGAGCGTTTGCATTGCCGATCGCTTCGATGGTCACCAGGCCGCCGGTGCCGTTGCCGCCTGTGCCGCCGCAGTCATTGCAATCGCCAAAGGAGAAGCCGCCCAGCCCGTCCGCGCTCAGCCCAACGTCGCTGTCGGCATTGAGCGTCGCGCCATTGGCCCGGAACAAGACCGTCCCGCCGACCCCGGCGCCGCCCTGCGAGCCGTCGCTGAAATAATGACCCCCCTGGCCGTCTGCGCGGCCGGTCACGATTCCCGTCAGCGTCATCGTGCCGCCATTGGCGGCAATGATTTCGGTCTGCCCGCCGGTGCCGACGCCGCCGGCCGAGGAGCCCTGGTTGGTGAATCCGCCGCGACCCTGAGCCTCGGCATCGGTATCGTCATCGACCGTCACTGTCCCGCCGTTCGCGCGGAGCAGGACATGCCCCCCGGTTCCGGCACCGCCCGTGCCGTTGAAGGCGTCGCCGCCATCGCCGTCCGCGTGGAGCGCAAGCTCGAAGATGTCGGCGGTTCCGCCCCCGGAAGCCTCGACGAAGACGTCGCCACCGGTGGCGATGCCGCCGGCGATCAGGTCGCCGCCGGAATCACCCCCAAAACCGTCAGCCGATCCGCTGAGGAAGCCGGTGTTGAGCGATCCTGCGGATGTGACCTGGATATTGACCCAGCCGCCGTCGCCCACGCCGCCGGTTACGCCGCTGCCGCCGAAGCCGTCGGCATTGAGCAGGGTCACCTCGCCGTTCAGGTTGATGGTGCTGGCCGCGCCGCTGAAGCTCAGTCCGATGTACCCGCCGGTGCCCGATCCGCCCTGGCCGCCGATCGTGTCGTTGTCGACTCCGAAGCCGCCATTCCCCTGGGCATCGGCAATCAGGTCGCTGTTGACCGTGATCGTTCCGCCGTCGCCGCTGACCAGCTGGATATTGCCGCCAAGGCCATTGCCGCCGGCCATGTCGCCGCCGCCGCCTTCGCCATTGGCAGTCAGGCTCACATTCTGCAGGGTCAGCTGGTTTCCGGTGCCGGTCACTGCCTGGAGAAGGATGATCCCTCCGGTCCCGTTACCGCCGGTAATTTGGCATGAAGAGCAATCGTCGCCGACGCTTCCGCCGAGAGCCCTCGCCGAAACCGACACCGAGCCTCCGACCGTAAGGTTTGCACCGCTGCCGCCATTGGCGAGGATATGGGCAATGCCGCCGGTGGCATTGCCGCCGGCCAGTTGGAATCCGGTCACGCTGCCGCCTTCGGCGTCGACATTGATGTCGAGGCTGCCGGCGATGTCGATTGTGCCGCCCGAGCTGGTCTGGACGATCGCCGTGCCGCCAGTCGCATTGCCGCCATTGATGTCGGCGCCCGCGGCGCCGAAGCTCTTGGCCGAAATAAATACATTGCCGCCGATCGTCAGTGTCGAGTTGCTGATCGTCGACAGGCGGAAGAGGTTGCCGGTGGTCGTGGGGCCGGTGCCGAACATATCGAGATTGGCGTTGAGGTCGCCGGCTATATGGAGCGTGTTGCCGTTGCTTGCGGTGACGATGCTGTCGTCGCCCGCGCGGATCGTCAGGTTGGTCAGATTGACCAGGCTGCCGCTGTCGAAGCTGCTGTTGCCGGTGCTGGTGCGCACGTCGACCCCGCCGCTGACATCGGCCAGGACGCTGGTCGTGAAATTCGAACTGTCGATGTTGAGGTTGACCGGTGCCGCGCCGACCGCATTGTCGATCTGGCTATCTTCGATGTTCCTGCCGCCCGACAGTACGACGACATTGCCTTCGAGCGCCGCCGACGTCGCCGTATCGAAGCCGATCGAACCGCCATTGCGGACCAGCATGGTGACCGCGTCGTTCTTCGCCACCGCGACCAGATAGGCATAATGATTGTTGTTCAATGCCTCGGTCGGGTCGCGGCGCTCGATCGTGCCGCCATCGACATCGACGCCATTGGCGTCGTCGGTTCCGACCGTCACCTGGACGTCGAACAGCCCATCGGGGGAGAAGGTAATGGTCGCCGCCTCGGCCGCGACCAGCGCCGCGGCGGTATCGGTGCGGATGACGCCGTGATGCTCGATTCGCGGCGCGACCAGCGCGACATAGCTGCCCGCGCCATGGGCGTTGATCGATCCGTCGATCACCGCATCGGTGCGGATGAAGCTGTTGGGATCGACCGTGCCGCCGAAGCTGACCTGCGGATTGGCAGTGCCGAAGCCCGTCATCCAATTGCCCTCGCCGTCATCGCCGATGGGCAGGGTAGTAAGGCCGAGCGATCCGACATTGATCACCGCATTCTGGCCGATGACGATGCCGTTTGGGCTGTAGAAAAAGACGGTGCCGCCGACCGTTTCGCCGATCAGCGAAGTGATGCTTCCGCCCATGAATATGGCGTTGCCGGCGGTACCCGGCGTGATCCGGTTGAGCACCGCGAAATCGCTCGATCCAGTGAAGGTCGCGCTGGTTCCTTCGGGCTGGAAGACGATCGTGCCGCCCGACGGCGCGTTGGTCGCGATCCAGTCGATGACCGCCTGTTCCTGGGTAATGGTGACGTTGGTTTGCCCCGGCGTCGACTGGTCGACACTCGCTCCGACTTCGCTGTGCGAGCCCTGGAAGCTTTGCGCGGCGGCGGGCGACGGGCCGGCGGCCAGCGCGATGGCCAGGGCCAGGCTTGAAACCCTGGCTTGGACTGACTGTCTACGCGTCATCACTTGCCTCCTAAGGCCTGTCGTCAGGGGAGAATTTTCGTGGTCAGCGTGACCAGCACGCGGACGTCTCCCTTGCGATTTTCAAATCCTGCTTTTTCCAGCGGCACAGCGACCGTGCCGTCCAACCGGAAGCGGTCGGCCAGCTCGGCGCGGATGCCGCCCCCGGCCGAGGCCAGATGGTCGGCGCCCTCGCCGTCATTCTTGTTCCACGCCCAGGCGGCGTCGCCGAAGATGAAGGGCTGGACGGCCAGCCTCGACCGCTTGACCGGAAGGATGCGCGGGCCGCGCAGCTCGGCGCTGAGGCCCGCTCCGCTGTCGCCGCTGAGCGTCGCCGGATCATATCCCCGCCCGACCGTATAATTGCCGGCGGTGAATTCCTCGAACGCCAGCAGCGGGTCGAACGCATATTGGAGTCGCGGGCTGACCGACAGCGCGAAGTCGCGGCCCAGCGCCACCTCGCCGGTTCCGCCGAGGCGGATGACGGTCGCGCTGGAATCTCCGTCGAGGCGGCTGGGCGGGACATCGTCGCCGCCGTCGCTGGCATCGAAAATGCCAAGGCCGTGGCGAATCTCCCCAAATGCGCTCACCCGCCAGCCGGGCCGGCGAGAGCTCAGGTCGATCGCGTCCCAGTCGGCCCTGAGCCACAGGATGCGCAGCTTGTCGCGGGTCAGCGGCTCGAAGAAATGGACCTTCTGGTCGACGAAATCGAAGCCGATGCCGCCCCACAGATTGGACGATTGGCTGCGGATCAGCGGGTAACGGGCGTCAACCGTCCAGTACAAGGTCTTGGCCTTGAGGTCGGGCACGGCGTCGCTCGCGCCAATGTCCGGCTTGGTCCAGGCATAGGTGAACTGCCCGTCGATCGTCAGTCCTTCGGACCCGGGGCGGAAGCTATGCGCCGCCTGCAGGATCTTCTGTTCCTCGAAGTCGAACGTCGAATAGAAGGACAGTGTGGTGACATCGCCCAGCCCGGTCAGGCCGAACGCCTGGCCGCGGACCTGCCCGCCCCACCGGCCGGTTTCCTGCGCCCCCAAATTCTGGATGAGCAGGTCCAGCGAATAGGGCTCGTGCAGCACCGCTACTTCGCCGACCAGTTCGCCGGGGCCAGTGCCGGCCGGCTTCAGCGTCAGCTGGACATTATATCCTGGCAGGTCGCGGGCCAGCAGCAGGTAGCGCTCGGCCCGGTTGCGGTCGAAATATTCGTCCTCGGTCAGCTTGCCCAGATAGGCGGCGAGCTTGGCCTCGGCCCCGCCGGTCTGCCCGCGGGCTCGGATGGTAGTGACCCGGGCATAGAGCGTTTCCATCCGCACCACGCCATTCTCGATCCGCTGGGTCGGCACCTGGACCGCAGCCAGATACCCCTTGTCGCGCAAAATGGTCGCGGCGGCATCGCGGATTTCGCACAGCACCGCCACTGGCTGCTCGCCCCCGGCGAACGGCGTCCAGGCTGGACGCATTTCCTCGGGAGTGGCGCCCTTCAGCCCATTGAACTGGACCTCGCTGATCGTCACCCGGACGTCGGCATAGCGTGGGTCGGCTAGCGGGCAGGGCGAGCGCTCGACCCCGCCGACTATGTTCAGCGTCGGCCGGCCTTGCGACGGCGCCAGCGTGATTCGATTCAGTTCTTCGCGGGACGGCGCAACCCTTTGCGCGGATGCGGTCGAGGGGAAGAAAAGCGCGGCGGTCGCGAGCAATCCGCCCGCCAGCTTCCCGCTTGTCCAAGCTGGTCCCGTCATCCGCGCCCCTTTTTAACGCACTACAAGGGGACTCGGCCGGAAATCCTGCGCGCCCCCACGCACGTTAAATTTGGTGAAACTAATCTTAATGTGAGTCAATGTTGAACATCAGTTCAACTTTTATGACTCGTCCCGTTTGGTGCCAGAAACCGAAGGCCTAGCGGGCTTCGAAGCCGGCAATACATTCGGCAACCCAGCGTGCGGCGGTAAGGGCGCTGAGGTCGGTCGGGTCGAGCGGCGGATCCCATTCGGTAAGGTCGACGATCCGCACCTTGGGATGTGCTGCCAGGGCGCGAACGGCCTGGAAGAATGTGTGGCTCATCATGCCGCCCGGCCTGGCGCCCGGTGCTCCGGGAAACTGGCTGCGATCGATCACGTCGATGTCGCAGTCGACCACGACAGCTTCGCAATGATCGAGACGATGGAGCGCATGGCTCATCAAAACCAAAATGCCTTCGCGCCACACATCACCGATCGTGGCGACGAAATGCCCCCCTTCGACCGCATCTCGGTGCATCTCTTGGCTATTGGCGAAGGGTGCGAGGCCGACCTGGGCGATATTCTTGCCCGGCATTCCGTCATCGCGCAGCGCCCGCACGGGATTGCCGTTGCCGAGGCCCTGCGATGTGTCGCGCATGTCGAAATGGGCGTCGAGCGTGATCAGCCCGACCTTGTCCAGCGGCAAGCCCAGCGCATGAACGCCGGGCCGTGTAACCGCATTATTGCCGCCGACCAATAACGTCAGCCGATGCCGCTCGACGCTCGCCTTGCAAGCCGCGACGATCGACGGAGTCGCCTCCTCGATGCTGAGGCCCGCAATCGGCACATCGCCATGATCGGCGATACTGGTTTGCAGCTCTCGTCCAGTCTCGATGTCATATCGCCCGATCCGCCTGAACGTCGCGCGAAGCAGCGCCGGCGCAAGGTCGCAGCGCCCTGGAGTCACCGATCCCATGTTGAGCGGCGCTCCGACCAGCCCGACCGGCGCATCCGCCGTCTTGTCGACAATCAGGTCCGAAAGATTAGGCCATCCGCTGCTCATGCGCTTGACGACTAGCACTGCTGACGCCCAATTCCAGCATCATGTGGGACCGCCTGATCACCGACTGCCATGTCGCGACGATGGTCGCCGCGCCGGACAATCCGCTCGGCCTGTTTCCCAATGCCGCGATCGGAATCGATGGCGGCAAGATCGTACGGGTCGGAAAGCGCACGGAGCTGGCCGGTTTCCGCGCGAAGGAAGTGGTGCCCTGCGGCGGCGCCTGGATCACGCCGGGCCTGGTGGACTGTCATACCCATCTGGTGTTCGGCGGCACCCGTGCAAACGAACATGCCATGCGCCGCGCCGGCGCAACCTATGAGGAAATCGCCAAAGCGGGCGGCGGCATCGCCTCGACCGTCGCGGCGACGAAGGCCGCCAGCGCCGACGCGCTGCAGCAGCAGGCGCGCCGCCGTCTCCACGCGCTGATGGCCGGCGGAGTTACTACCGTCGAGATCAAGTCGGGCTACGGTCTCGACACTGCGTCCGAGATGCGGCTCCTGAACGCCGCCCGCGCCATCGGCCGGGGCGAGCCGGTGCGGATCGTCACCACTTTGCTCGCCGCGCACGCGCTTCCGCCGGAGGCCAGGGAAGGTCTGGCGCGCGAGGCTTATGTAAGGATGATCGTGGAGGAAATGATTCCGGCGGTCGCCAAGGCCGGAATCGCCACCAGCGTCGACGCCTTTTGCGAATCCATCGCCTTCACGCCCGCGGAGGTCGAGCGGGTGTTCACCGCCGCCCGCGCCAACGGGCTTCCCGTCCGTCTCCACGCCGAGCAGCTCAGCAACCAGAAGGGCGCCGAACTCGCCGCGCGTTACAAGGCGCTGTCAGCCGACCATCTCGAACATCTCGACGCCGCCGGCGCCAAAGCAATGGCAGCGGCTGGGACGGTCGCGGTGCTGCTGCCCGGCGCCTTCTATGCGCTCAATGAGAAGAAGAAGCCGCCAGTTCAGCTCCTGCGTGACGCGGGCGTTCCGATCGCCATCGCGTCCGATTGCAACCCGGGCACCTCGCCGGTGCTGAACCCGCAGCTCATCATCAACATGGCGTGCACCCTGTTCGGCCTGACCCCGGAGGAGGCGATCGCCGGGATGACGGTCAACGCGGCCCGCGCGCTCGGCCTGGCGCATGAGGTCGGCACGATCGAGGCCGGCAAGGCCGCCGACCTGTGCGTCTGGCGGGTCAATGAGCTCAATGAGCTCGGCTATTGGGTCGGAATGCCGGGGCCGGAGCGGCGGATTTTCGCGGGTGAGGGATAGTCAGCCGACAGCTTCCGGCGCGCTTTCTCCCATTGGAAAGTGATATTCCTCCGGAGTCAGAGCTTCGATCCGCTCTTCATATTTCCGAGCCAGCTCCTCATGCGCCCGGCGTGCAGGCTCATTGGCCCCGCTCTTGGCGCGACTGTGCTCGACCTGCTGGCGGTAGAATAGATAGTTGAGGTCCACGGTTGCTCCGCTCTCTTGATGCCGTGCCCCACAGCGAGGATGTGGGGGCGGTTTTGACACTTCAGTGGTTCATGCGGTCGACAGCCCGGCGTACGCGGTGGATGGAAGGCTTGACCTTTGCTGTCATTGCGAGGAGCGGGAGCGGCGAAGCAATCCAGGAAGAGTCGGCGAAGCTGGATTGCTTCGCTGCGCTCGCAATGACGAGGGTAAAATGACCGGCGATCGCAGGGACAATAGCCGCCATATCCGCGCGCGGCGGGGCTCAGACATCAAGGCGAAGCATTGGACCACCGAGGCCGCGGTCCGAATGCTGATGAACAACCTCGACGCCGAGGTCGCCGAGGATCCGCAGAGCCTGGTGGTTTACGGCGGAATCGGCCGCGCCGCGCGCAACTGGGCGGCTTATGACAAGATCGTCGAAACACTCGAGCGGCTGGAAGAAGACCAGACGCTGCTGGTCCAATCCGGCAAGCCGGTCGGCGTGTTTCGCACCCACAAAGATGCGCCCCGAGTGCTCCTCGCCAATTCCAATCTCGTGCCGCACTGGGCGACCTGGGAGAAGTTCAACGAGCTCGATCGCAAGGGCTTGATGATGTACGGCCAGATGACGGCCGGGAGCTGGATCTACATCGGCTCCCAGGGCATCGTCCAAGGCACTTACGAAACCTTCGTGGAGATGGGCCGCCAGCATTTTGGCGGGGACCTTCGCGGAAAATGGATATTGACCGGGGGCCTTGGTGGCATGGGCGGCGCCCAGCCGCTGGCCGCGGTGATGGCCGGTGCCCATTGCATCGCCGTCGAGGTACAGGACAGCCGCATCGAGAAGCGCCTCGAAACGCGCTACCTCGACCGTCGCGCGACCAGCATCGACGAGGCGTTGGAAATCATCAAGAACGCCACCGAACCGACCAGCGTCGGCCTCCTCGGCAACTGCGCCGAAATCCTCCCCGAAATGGTCCGCCGCGGTATCCGTCCCGACGCGGTCACCGACCAGACTTCGGCGCACGACCCGGCCAACGGCTATTGCCCGGCTGGCTGGTCGGTGGCGGAATGGATCGAGATGCGCGAGCGCGATCCGGCCGCGGTCGCCGCCGCCGCGAGGCGGTCGATGGCGGTGCATGTCCAGGCGATGCTCGATTTCCAGAAGATGGGCATTCCGACGTTCGACTATGGCAACAACATCCGCCAGGAAGCCTTCAACGAGGGCGTCAAGAACGCGTTCGACTTCCCCGGCTTCGTTCCCGCCTATGTTCGCCCGCTCTTCTGCCGCGGCATCGGTCCCTTCCGCTGGGCGGCGCTGTCGGGCGATCCCGAAGACATCGCCAGGACCGACGCCAAGGTGAAGGAGCTTATCCCGGACGATCCGCATCTCCACCGCTGGCTCGACATGGCGAAGGAACGGATCGCCTTCCAGGGGCTTCCGGCGCGCATCTGCTGGGTCGGCCTCGGCCAGCGTCACCGCCTCGGCCTCGCCTTCAATGAGATGGTCAGGAATGGCGAGGTCTCCGCCCCGATTGTGATCGGCCGCGATCATCTCGATTCGGGGTCTGTTGCCAGCCCCAATCGCGAAACTGAGGCGATGCAGGACGGCAGCGACGCGGTGTCGGATTGGCCGCTGTTGAACGCCCTGCTCAACACCGCTTCGGGGGCGACTTGGGTTTCGCTCCACCATGGCGGCGGAGTCGGCATGGGCTATTCGCAGCATAGCGGCGTGGTGATCGTCGCCGACGGCACCGACGATGCCGCCCGCCGCCTCGAGCGCGTGTTGTGGAACGACCCCGGCACCGGCGTCATGCGCCATGCCGACGCGGGCTATGACATCGCTGTGGAATGCGCGCGGGAGCAGGGGCTCGATTTGCCTTCCGTGCTTTGATCGTCATTCCCGCGAAAGCGGGAACCTAGCCAATCGAATTTCTGGGCCCCGCCTGCGCGGGAATGACGAATTTGGGGTCCCATACCGCGTCTCGCATGTTACGCATCCCCCGGGAGTTCGGGAGAGGGGGACGCATGCCTTTCCGCAAAGCGTGGATTTATGTGCTGGCGCTGCTGGTGCTGACGTTCGTTGCCTTTTGGCCGAGCTATTTGAGCAAGCTCCCGGAGGCAAAGACGGCCCATCATTTCCACGCCGCGAGCGCGGTGCTGTGGACCATCCTCGCCATCGTCCAGAGCTGGACCATCCATCACGACCGAATGGCCCTGCACCGCAAGACGGGCCTGGCGATCTTTCTCCTCTTCCCCCTGTTCCTGGTCGCGGGGATGTGGGTCATTCATGTCGAGGCGACGACCCTTGCGGCTGGCGTCACCGATCCGGACAATTTGGTCATCGCCCAGTTCGGTTTCTTCGATCCGCTAGCCAACATCGGTTTCGCGGCGTTGTTCTGGGGTGGCCTCAAATATCGCCACAAGGTCCATCTGCACGCCCGTTACATGCTCGGCACGGTGCTGTTCGTCGTCGCGCCGATCATTTGGCGGCTGCTCGAAAACTTCGTCCCTTTCTTCAACAATGATACGCCGGAAACGGCCTACCGCTTTTCCTATGCCATGGCCGCGGGGAATGCGGGAACGATTGCCATTGCTCTTTATCTATATTCGCTCGCCCCCAAGCATGGCCGCCCATTCCTCATCGTTGCCGGCTTCGCCGCGGCGCAGGAGATCACCTTCGAAACGTTGGGCCGCATTCCCGCCTGGGCGCCAATGTTCGCGAGCGTGTCCGAAACGAACCTGCCGTTCCTGCTGTTGCTGACCGGTATCGCCAGTCTCGGCATCGCCTGGCACGGATGGGTCGCCGGCGCCCGTCCCGGCGCGCCGCAGGCAGCAGTCGCGGCGTGAAGCAAGGGCTATCTCCAATTTCAACGGCCGTCACGCCAGCGAAGGCTGGCATCCATGTCTGAGAAGTGCTGTGAGCGAGACAGAATCGCATAAACATGGACCCCAGCCTTCGCCGGGGTGACGAATTGGGTGAAAATGCTGACCTTGAATCCCGAAGCCATCGACCTCGCTGCCCTTCGCCAGCTTTGGGCCGGCGCTGCCGCCTCCCTCGACAACGCCAGCATGGACCGAGTCCGTGCCGCCGCCGCGTCGGTCGAGCGGATCGTCGCCAGCGGCGAGACCGTTTACGGAATCAACACCGGCTTCGGCCTGCTCGCCAACACCCGCATCCCGCCCGAGAGGCTGGCCGAGCTGCAGCGCAACCTGATCCTGTCCCATTCGTGCGGGCTCGGCGACATGCTTCCGCGCCACACGGTGCGGCTGATGATCGTCCTGAAGCTGCTCGGCCTGGGCCGCGGCTTTTCCGGCGTTCGCCCGCTGGTGATCGAAGCGCTCCAGGCGCTGCTCGACAAGGACGCCATGCCGCTGATCCCGGCGCAGGGCAGTGTGGGCGCCAGCGGAGATCTCGCGCCGCTTGCCCATTTGATCGCCGCTTTGCTTGGCGAGGGCCGGATCGACGTCGCTGGCGATGTTCTTCCGGCGAAAGACGCGCTCGCCAGGCTTGGCATGTCGCCGCTGGAACTTGGCCCCAAGGAAGGCCTTGCCCTCATCAACGGCACCCAGGCCTCGACCGCAATTGCGCTTGATGCGCTGTTCACGGCGGAACGGGTGTTCGGCGCGGCGCTCGGCGCCGGCGCCCTGTCGATCGATGCGCTGAAGGGCTCCATCAAGCCGTTCGACCCGCGCATCTCGGCCGCGCGAGGCCAGCCAGGCCAGATCCGCGTCGCCGCGGAAATTCGCGCGCTTCTCGACGGCTCCGAGATCCTTGCCAGCCACGGCCGGTGCGGCAAGGTGCAGGACCCATATAGCTTCCGCTGCCAGCCGCAGGTGATGGGCGCCGCGCTCGACCTGCTCGTCAATGCCGCGCGCACCCTGACCATCGAAGCGGGCGCGGTTACCGACAATCCGATCGTCTTCGAGGATGAGGATACGGCGATCAGCGGGGGTAATTTCCACGCCCAGCCGGTCGCCTTCGCGGCCGACATCATCGCCATGGCGATGTGCGAGGTCGGATCGATTTCCGAACGCCGCACCGCAGTCCTGATCGACCCCAAGATGAGCGGGCTTCCGGCCTTCCTGGTCGATGATGGCGGAGCCAATTCGGGGCTGATGATCCCTCAGGTCACGCAAGCCGCACTCGTCGCTGAGAACCGCAGCCTGGCCTTCCCGGCCAGCGTCGATTCCGTGCCGACCAGCGCCGGGCAGGAGGACCATGTCTCGATGGCGCCGATTGCCGCTCGCAAGGCGGCACAGATTGCGAAGAATGTCGCGGGGATCGTCGGCGTCGAGCTGATCGCCGCGGCCCAGGGCGTCGACTATCACGCGCCGCTTAAGACCAGCCCGAAGCTGCAATTGCTCCACGCCAACGTCCGAGGCCTCAGCCCGCGGCTCGAAACCGACCGCTACTGGGCCGATGAAATGGCGGCGCTGCAGTCGGCCGTGCTGAAGGGAGAGGCGGCCTCCCCCTTCAGCATCTAGACGGCGCTACTTCTCGCCGAGTGCCGTCAGGATCTGGGCCGCCGTGCGCGGGCCGATCGTCGTGGTATCGGTATGGGTGGCGATCATCGTCCGAAACTCGATGCTCGCCCGCGGGCCGGTCGACAGTCCCATCTTTTTGGCGGCGGCGTCCACCGCATCGTCCTGCGCCTTGGTCGTGACCGGGTTGATCACCAGATAGTCCCAACTGTCGCCCGATGTGTGGACATAGATTTGCGCTGGCGCGACGCCGGCGGCGATGGCTGCCTGGTCCTGCTTTGCCATCCATTTGAGCAGCGCGACCTGCTGGCCGGGCGCGGCTCGATAGAGCGATGCGATATGTTCGGGCGCATCCTGGCCAATTGCAGGCACGGCGAGTGCGCATGCGGCCGCTGCCGCAAGTATCAGCTTCGATTTCATCCCTTTTGCCCCTTGATCGGCGCCCCCGCGCTACTGCAGCCAGTCTTGTGACGGGCTGGCCAGCTCTCTCCACGGACGCGCCACAGATGGGGGGATCGGCGCTGCGCGTTAACAGAAATTTAATAAAGTGCGCAAGTCGGGCAAGCGGTTAGTCGACGATCCGGGTCCAGCGTTGTTCCTTGCAGAACAGGCCCAGCACCGCGCAGCCCTTGACCACCATCGTGTTGCTGCCGAGCTGGCGGACGGTCGCCGAGCCACGGATGTTGCGCTTCGGCTCGAACGCCTGTCCCTTGTAAAGGCCGCCGCCGGTAGGCTTGAGGTCGGTCAGGATCCGGGTGCCCAGCAGCTGCCGGCCATTGTCGGCGACCTTGTCGCGGTTGTGCTGGCTGGCCCAGCTGACCGTGCCGCAATAGGCCTGTCCGCAACGGTCGACGGTAACGATTACGCTGCGCTTGGGATTGGTCCATTTGCCTTCAAGCGACTGCGCGGCCAGCGCCGAGGGCGCAGCCACAAGCATCGAGACGGCAAGAATCAATATCTGTTTCATCGGCCGCCCAATGACAGCGCAATGTGACGGAAATGGTGCCGCCAGCTTGACTCGACATGAACGGGCTCGGCCGGTCCCGCCGAAAGTATCGCTCATCGAGGCTATTGATAATCATTCGCAGCAAAGCTAGGCCTTGCTCGAATCACGGCCTTAGCGAGTTCCCATGAAATTGCTGTCCATCCTGCACCGCTGGAGCGGCGGTTTCGTCGGCCTCCTGCTCGCCATCCTCGGTTTGAGCGGCATCATCCTGGTGTGGAAGGACAGCTGGATTTCGCTCCCCGGCGCGCGCGACCCGCTGGTCGCGAACGTCGAGACCCTTGGCCAGATCGCCGAGCGCGAGGCGGCGGCAGGCGCGACCCGGATCACCTTTCCAAGCGACGATTTCGGCCTGATCCAGGTCGGCCGCGACGGTGGCGCCGGTGCCTACCTCAACCAGCACGGCGATACGGTCGCCACCTGGACCAGTCAGTGGCAGCGGCCGGAGCTGTGGATTTTCGACCTCCATCACCATCTTTTCTACGGCGAAACCGGCGAGACCATCGCCGGTGCCGCCGGGGTGTTCGGCCTGCTGTTCGTGATCAGCGGCATTTTCCTCTGGCTGCGCAGTCGCAGCCGCTGGCGTCCTCGCCTGCTTCCCAGGAAGTTCCAGCCGGGCCCGATTGTCATCCACCACCGCGACATCGGCATCCTTCTCGCGCCTCTGCTGCTGCTGACCTTCCTCACCGGAACGGGCATGGTGTTCAAGCAAGCGGCCGGTGCGGTGCTAAGTCCATGGGGCAAGCTTGACGGCCGACCCAAGCCGCTGGAAGTCGCCCCGGCCCATGGCCCCGCACCGATTGCGGCGATGCTGGCCGAGGCCAGGGTCCGCTTCCCCGACGCCGCCCTTCGCCGTGTCACGCTTCCCGGCAAGCCGGGCCAACCCTGGTCGGTGACCATGCGCCAGCCGTTCGAATGGTCGGCCAACGGACGCACGCGCTTGACCTTCGACGGTACCGGCAATCTGGTGAAAGTCGATAATCCGGCCGCGGGCAGCCAGGCGGCCTCGATTTACGAGAAATTCCTGCCGCTCCACAGCGCCAAGGTCGGCGGCTTCGCCTGGCAGCTGGTGATGACCCTCTCCGGCCTAGGCCTCACCATCCTCGGAACCTTCGCCTGCCTGTCCTTCTGGTTCCGCAAGGCCAGGAAGCGCCGCCGGCCGGAAATTGCCAAGGCCGGGCTCGAAGTCGCCGCCGCGGGCTAGTCCAAATCGGCGGAGCTGTGCCGCTCGCGGATGAAGTCCGGATCGTTTTCCGGCTTGCGATTGACCCGGCGGCCGCGCTGCACGGCTGGCCGAGAGCCGACTTCCTCGGTCCAGCGCATCACATTCCTGTAATCGGGCAGGCCCAGGAACTCCGACGCGCCGGCATAGCCCTGGCCCAGCGCCACCGCGCCGTACCATGGGAAGATCGCCATGTCGGCGATGCTGTAATCTTCGCCAGCCACATAGCGATGATCGGCGAGGTGCCGGTCGAGCACATCATACTGCCGCTTGGTCTCCATGGCGTAGCGGTCGATCGCATATTGGATCTTTACCGGCGCATAGACGTAGAAATGGCCAAAGCCGCCACCGAGAAACGGCGCCGATCCCATCTGCCAGAACAGCCAGCTCAGCGCCTCGGTCCGCGCTGCCGGGTCCTTGGGCAGGAACGCATCGAACTTTTCTGCAAGGTAAAGCAGGATTGCCCCGCTTTCGAATATCCGCTGCGGCTTGTCGGGATTGGACCGGTCGAGAAGCGCCGGGATCTTCGAATTGGGGTTCAGCTCGACGAAGCCCGAACCGAACTGGTCGCCTTCCATGATGTCGATGTACCAGGCGTCATATTCGGCGCCTGAATGGCCCGCGGCCAGCAGCTCTTCCAGCATGATGCTGACCTTCTGCCCGTTGGGCGTGCCAAGCGAATAAAGTTGCAGCGGATGCGTCCCGACCGGCAGCGCCTTGTCATGGGTCGGTCCGGCGATCGGCCGATTGGTGCTGGCGAACTGGCCTCCGCTGGGGCTTTCCCAGGTCCAAACCTTGGGCGGGGCATAATCGGCTGGGAGGGATGGGATTTTCTCGGGGGCGTCGGCCATTGCTATTCCTTCACGTCGGTCCGCGGCGGGAAATGGGTACGCGATCTGCAACCGGCAAGGGTATGGGCCCAGCGATCAAATGGCGCGTGTCAGCATCAGCCCGAGAGCGGCGGCGAGCAGCGAGAGGATGACCGACGCCGCGACATAGAGGCCGGCCTGCATAAGTGCCCCGCGCTCCCAAAGCGTCAGCGCATCGAGGCTGAAGGCGGAAAAAGTGGTGAACCCGCCAAGCACGCCAGTTGTCAGGAACAGGCGCATATTGTGCCCGGTCTCCATGGCTCCGAACATTCCGGCAAGCAGGCCGATCAGGAAACTTCCGGCGACGTTCACCACCATCGTCCACCATGGAAAGCCCGGGCCCATCAGCGCGAAGCCGGCCCGGTTCACTCCATGCCGTGCCATCGCGCCCAATCCGCCGCCGATGAATACCAGCAAATAGCCGAGCGCATTGGGCATCAGTCGACGATCAGCTCTTCGGGATGCTTGGTAAGCTGGCGGACGATCACCACGATGATCCCGCCGATGAGGATGCCGACGATCGCCGATGCGATCGCGCTCGACAGCCAATGGACGATGGCGTGCAATGGCCCGAAATATTCGGCGATCGCGGTGGCGGTGTCATGCACCACATGCGGCAGCGTTTCGAAGCCCAGCTCCTCGATCCCGTGCAGCAGGATCCCGCCGCCGACCCACAGCATCGCCGCGGTGCCGATCCCCGACAGGCCCGTCAGCAGCTTCGGGACGACATGGACCAGCATATTGCCGACGGCCCGGGCGCCGGCATTGCTCCGTTCCGCCAGGTGCAGGCCGATATCGTCCAGTTTCACGATCAGCGCGACCACTCCATAAACGCCGAACGTGATCGCCACCGCCACGACGATCAGCGCGAAGGCGGTCTGCAAAACGGTCAGATGCTCAAGGTTGGCCAGCGCGATCGCCATGATCTCCGCCGACAGGATGAGGTCGGTGCGGATCGCGCCCTTGACCTGCAGCCGTTCGAGCTCGGCCGGGTCGACCATCGCGTCGACCAGCTGCTCCTCGTGCTGATGCTCGTGCAGCAACGTCTCGAGGATCTTCTCGGTCGCTTCGAAGGCAAGATAGGCGCCGCCGATCATCAGCAATGGCGTGATGAGGAACGGCGCGAAGGCGGTCAGCAGCAGCGCCGCCGGTAGCAGGAACAGCAATTTATTCTTGATGCTGCCCCAGGCGATCTTGCCGATGATCGGCAGCTCGCGCTCCGGCGCCAGGCCGATGACGTATCGCGGGGTCACCGCGGTATCGTCGATCACCACGCCGGCGGCCTTGGTGCTCGCCTTGCCGGCGGCTCCGGCGACATCGTCGAGCGAGGAGGCGGCGAGCTTGGCGATGGTCGCGACATCGTCGAGCAGCGCGATCAATCCGGACGGCATTGGGTTCCTCTTAGGTTGGTCGCGTGGGTTAGCCGACTGAACCCGCCATGGCGAGGAGGGAAAATGGATGGCTTGCCTGAATAATGCCAAATCCTAATGGCCGCTTTCGACCCATTGCGGTCATTAGTGATGTCCGGCAATTCTGGCCAATGACCGAGACAGCATGTGTCGTTTGCCCGCACGTCCTCGCCAACGAGCGACCCGTTCGGCTGCTAGTCCGTCATGGCGATGGAACGTGGCAAGCTACATGCGGCGAGCGCGACCACGCCGAGGATTGCTCCGATTTTGAAGTGGTTGGCGTCAATCATCTTTTCGAACGGCAATCCGACATTACGACCTTCGAGACGCTAGGCCCGGAACAAATGGCCGAATGGTCCCAGGGACGATGGACTGTCTCCCCGTTCGACGAGGACGACGCGACCTAATGTCCGCTTTCCACCCATTGCGGACATTAGCTCTTACTCGTCATTCCCGCGGAAGCGGGAACCTAGCAAAGGGAAGACTGGGTCCCCGCTTTCGCGGGGATGACGATATTTGAATATGTCCGCTTTCCACCCATTGCGGTGATTGCCGCGGGCGCGCTAGCAGCGGCGGATGGATCTGGACGCTTTGCTGCACCACTATTTCGGCACATCGGCCGTGACGGATGCTTCGCCGGCGATGCAGGCCGCTGGCCTCGACCGGCTGCGGGTCGATTTCGGCCTTGAAAGCGATCGATCGCGACGGTTCGCGCTCTGGTCGCTCCTTTATATGCTCGGGCAGGCGCCCGACCTCGATGTGGCGTTCAAGGAGGAAGCCGACCGCGAAGCGGCGCGCAACCTGATGGACCTGCTCGCTGCCTCCGACGAAGGTTAGGCCGTCAGTCCCGAGGTCGAGGCCTGCGCTTGCCCTTGGTTCGGCTTGTCAGGTGGAAGAGCCGGCAGCGATCGCAACGGTACATGCGCAATTGCCAATCAGAGCGCCGAACGACGATGAGCGCCTCCTCCTCCGATCGATAAGAGGCTTTCCTGGCGCAGATGCTCTGCCTGGTGCGCTTCATGCCTCGTTATCGGGTCGGGCCAGCTGGACGGCAATGGCAGTTTTCCTCCCATTCCCGCCACTAGGCCCGGCAATTCCCAGCCCCGCCTATCGCTTCGACGCAATTGCGAGTAGGCGCTCATCCCATGCGACAACCGAATCTACATCCCGCGCTCGCCGCAGCGCTGGCGGCGCGCGGCTATGACACGCTTACCCCGGTCCAGTCCGAAGTCCTCAAGGACGAGGCGCAAGGCCACGACCTGATCGTCTCGGCCAAGACCGGTTCGGGCAAGACGGTCGCCTTCGGCCTGGCCATCGCCGACCAGCTGCTCGACGGCGACTCTGCGCCCTGGACGCGCGAGCCCCTGTGTCTGGTCATCGCCCCGACGCGCGAACTCGCCATCCAGGTCAGCAAGGAGCTGGAGTGGCTCTATGCCTCGGCCGGCGCCCGCGTCGTCACCTGCGTCGGCGGCATGGACCCGATGAAGGAGCGGCGCGCGCTGCACGGCGGCGCGCATATCGTCGTCGGCACGCCCGGGCGCCTGCGCGACCACCTCGAACGGGGCGCGCTTAATCTCTCCGCCCTCCGGGTGGCCGTGCTCGACGAGGCCGACGAGATGCTCGACATGGGCTTCCGCGAGGAGCTGGAGGAGATACTCGACGCCACTCCGACCGAGCGCCGCACCCTGCTCTTCTCCGCTACCATGCCGCGCCCGATCGTCGCGCTGGCCCGGCGTTACCAGAAGGATGCGCTGCGCATCGAAACGCTCGGCGACCGCGAAGGCCATGCCGACATCGCCTATCAGGCGGTCGCGGTTTCCCCGACCGATATCGAGCATGCGGTGGTCAATTTGCTGCGCCTGCATGAGGCCGAGACCGCAATCCTGTTCTGCGCCACCCGTGAGGCGGTGCGCCGGCTGCACGGCAGCTTAAGCGAACGCGGCTTCGACGCCGTTGCACTGTCGGGCGAGCATAGCCAGAGCGAGCGCAACCATGCGCTTCAGGCGCTGCGCGACCAGCGCGCGCGGGTGTGCGTCGCGACCGATGTCGCCGCGCGCGGCATCGACTTGCCGTCGGTTTCGCTGGTGATCCATGTCGAACTGCCGCGCGATGCGGAGGCGCTGCAGCACCGCTCGGGCCGCACCGGCCGTGCGGGCCGCAAGGGCACCGCCGTGCTGATCGTGCCGTTCCGCCGCCGCCGCAATGTCGAGATCATGTTGCGCAATGCCCGGATCGACGCCGAGTGGCTCGACCCGCCCAGCCCCGAGCAGGTGAGGATCAAGGACCGCGAGCGGCTGCTCGCCTCGCTGTCGGTCGAGGTTGAGCCGGACGAGGAGGATCGCCTGCTCGCCGACCAGCTGATGACGACATTGTCGCCCCAGGCCATTGCCGCCGCGCTGGTCCGGACGCTGCGCACCAACCTGCCGGCGCCGGAGGATATCCTCGCTTCGGGCGGCCGCGACGGCGGGCGAAGCGAGGACGGCGGACCGCGTGCCGGCTTCGAAGGATCGGTGTGGTTCCGGATGAACGCCGGCCGCCGTCACAACGCCGACCCTCGCTGGCTGCTGCCTTTGATCTGCCGTTACGGACATGTCGGCCGCAACGACATTGGCGCGATCAGGGTCGCCGCCAATGAAAGCTATTTCGAGGTCACCCAGCGCGCCGCGCCGGGCTTCATCAAGGCGCTTCGCCGCGCGACAATCGCGCCGGAGGACGAGGGCCTCATCATCGAACAGGCCGAGCCGCGCGGCGAACCGGCGCCCCGCAGGCACCCCATGGCCCATCCCCGCGGCAAGCCGCAATGGAAAGGCAAGAAGCCGGGGAAGAGGGGATAACGGCAAGCAGGCGCGAGTGACCGCTTTCCACCCATTGCGGACATGAGGCGTAGCCGCCATTCATGCTATGCGTGCCCCAAAGCAGGGAGGTTGAATGGCTAGTCCGCAAGATCGAGCATGGTCCGAAGGTCATAAGGCCGGGAAGCATGGTGAGCCGATCAGCGCCTGCCCCTATGGGAGCGGGATGATGCAGCAATCCTGGCAGGTCGGATGGCGTGCGGGACAAGCGGCCAGGGATGCGAAGGGCAGCTGACGGCGCATGCAAGCGGCGGTGATCCGGATCGACGATTGAGCCGATCGGGCTTGCGCACCGCTTTCCTTTCGCGCAACTGCCCAGCCCATGCTTGCCATGGATTTCATCAAGTCGAACCGCGCCGACGTCGAGCGTGCGATCCGCGACAAGGGAGTCGACGTCGACCTTGACGCCTTGCTGGCGCTTGAAGGCGGCGCGCGCGCCCTCAAGACCGAGATCGACACTCTCCGCGCCAGCCGCAATGCGATCAGCGCCCGCTTCAAGGATGCAAGGCCCGAGGAGAAGGCCGCGCTGGGTGCCGAGGCCAAGGCTGCCGGTGCCCGCGCCTCCGAGCTTGAGGATGAGCTCGACTCTCGGGATGCGGCGTTGAAAGCGATGATGCTGAAGCTCCCCGGCATCCCCTGGGAAGGAGCTCCTGTCGGCCCCGACGAGAGCTTCAACACCGTCGTCCGGCAGGAAGGTACAGTCCCCACCTTCGCCTTCGAGCCGCTCGATCATGTCGCCCTGCTCGAGCGCAACGACTGGGCCGAGCTTGGCCGAATCGTCCAGGTTTCGGGCAGCCGCACCTATTGTCTCAAGGGCCGCCTCGCCCTGCTCGAATTGAAGCTGATGGGCTGGGCGCTGCAACAGATAGCCGAAGCCGGATTCACCGCCATCACCGTCCCGGCGATCGCGCGCGAACAGGCCTTCCTCAACCAGGGCCAGTTTCCCGGCCACGTCGAGGAAACCTATGCGCTGCCCAATGACGATCTCTACCTCGCCGGCACGGCGGAGGTCGCGCTGACCTCGCTCCACTCCGGCGAGATCATCGAGGGCAAGCAGTTGCCGGTCCTCTACGCCGGCATTTCGCCCTGCTTCCGGCGCGAGGCGGGCAGCGCCGGCAAGGACGTCCGCGGGCTGCTGAGAGTCCACCAATTCTTCAAGGTCGAGCAATATGTGATCTGCGAAGCGGACGAGGGGCAGTCGGCTGAATGGCATGCGAAGCTCCTCGGCCTGGCCGAGCAGCTGCTCACCGCGCTCGAAATACCCTACCAGGTAATCGAGACTTCGACCGGTGACATGGGCCTTGGCAAATATCGAATGAACGACATCGAAAGCTGGGTGCCCAGCCTCGGCAAGTATCGCGAGACCCACAGCTGTTCGACCCTGCACGACTGGCAGGCGCGGCGGGCCAACCTCCGCTACCGCGACGCCGATGGGAAGGTCCGCTTCGCCCACACGCTCAACAATACGGCGCTCGCCTCCCCGCGAATCCTCGTGCCCCTGCTCGAGAACCACCAGACGGCCGACGGCCGCGTTAGGCTTCCCGAAGCCCTTCGTGAGTTAATGGGCGGGGATGAATATCTCTAGCGACCCGGATCTTCGTATCCCGCCCAATTGGCGTCGGCTGACCGAGGCCGGCTGGCTGTTGTCACGCGCCTGGCACGGCATCGGCCACCTCGATCCGCGCGGCCCGCCCGGAGGCCCGCCTGCGCTGGTCATCCCCGGCTTCATCGCCAACGACCGCACCACCATGGCGCTGCGCCGGGCGCTGGCCGAGGGCGGCTACCGCACCTATCCGTGGAACGACGGCTGGAACCTCGGTGCGCGGGCCGACACCATCGCCCGCCTGAAGCAGCGCCTCGATGAGATCTCCCGCGACAAGCCGGTCCTGGTCGTCGGCTGGAGCCTTGGCGGAGTCTTCGCGCGGGAGCTGGCCCGAGCCGCCCCGGACCGCGTTCGCGCGGTAGTCACGCTGGGCAGCCCCTTCAGCCAGGACCCGCATCTGAACAATGTTTGGCGACTCTACGAATGGGTCGCCGGCCATCCCGTCGACCAGCCGCCGATCGAGCGCATCACCGCCAAGCCGCCGGTCCCGACCCTGGCCCTTTGGTCGCGCAAGGATGGCCTCATCGCACCCCTGGCGGCGCGCGGCACTCCGGAGGAAAGCGATAAGGCGGTCGAGCTGGATTGCAGTCATATGGCGTTCGGTGTTTCGACCAGCACCGCCCGGCGCGTGGTGCAGGAAATCGAGCAATTCCTAGCCGAGCTTTCCTCATAATTCGTCATCCCCGCGCAAGCGGGGACCCAGATTTTCTTGTTCGCTAGGTTCCCGCTTGCGCGGGAATGACGAGCTTGTGAGCCGTGACTCAAAACCCACATCACTCTGAATTCGTTCGCAAACCTTAGCCGTTTCTTGTTCCAGCAACGTTTCGATATCATGTTGGCCCCATGAAGTGGGACCGATATCCCCTCGCGCCCGTGCGCACCCGGTCCAGCCCCGACGACCAGGCGCCGTCGGACTGGAGCCGCTGGCGCGAGGTCGCGTGGCACATCCCGCGCCTGCTTTCCGGCCTTGGCCCGCTGGGCCCCCGCGGCCCCGAGGACGGCCCGCCGGCGCTCGTCATTCCCGGCTTCCTCGCCACCGACCGAACCACCATGGAACTTCGCCGCGCCCTCGCCCGGGCCGGCTGGCGCGCGCACCCCTGGCTGATGGGGGTCAACACCGGCGCCAAGGCCGACACGATGGAGCTGCTCGCCTCCCGTCTCGGCGCGATTTACAAGGAAGCCAAACAGCCGATCCTGATCGTCGGCTGGAGCCTTGGCGGAATGTTTGCCCGGGAAATCGCCTGCCGCGTCCCCGAACAGGTCCGCGCCGTCGTCACGCTGGGCAGCCCGTTCAGCGGCGATCTCAAGACCAACACCAATGTTCGCGAGATTTACGAGCGGGTCGCGGGACACGACGTCAACCGGCCGCCGTTCGAACGGATCGGCGGCAAGCCGCCGGTCCCGACCCTCGCATTGTGGTCGCGCAAGGACGGCATCGTCGCCCCCGCCGCAGCCCGCGGTCGCGCCGGCGAAGTCGACAAGGCGGTCGAGATCGACACCCACCATATGGGCTTTGCCGTCTACCGCCCGGCGCTCAGCCGCGTCGTGTATGAAATCCGCACCTTCCTGACGGAGCAGGAGGGCGTCGCGCCCGTCATGGGGAAAGTCGCGGCGGCCTAAGCCCCTTTCGTCATCCCGGCCCCTGAGCCGGGATCCGCCTTTTACTTTTCGTCGCAAGAACAAGGCGGATTCCGGGTCAAGCCCGGAATGACGGCTGAACCTAAAGCTTTCTCTGGATCGCCCGGTAAAGCGGATCACGGCCGGCGCGCACTTCCTGGTACCAGCCGCCATCGCAATAATAGAAGGACGTCCCCTCCTCGATCAGCTTCATGCATCCGCCCGGCAGCGAGTCATAGCTGGCGCCGATCAGATAGGGCTTGCGTGGCTCCGGCGGGGTCATGGGGACGGGCACCGGCACTTCCTTCACCACTTCGCGCTCGATCACCACCGGCACGTCGCGCTCGACCACCCACACGCCGCCCAGGCCATTGATAGAGCCGCCGTCCATCCCGCCACCTTGGCTCGGAATATTGTTGCGCGGGCCATAGCTGCGGCCCTGCGCATCGGCCTTTGCGGCCGCGAGGATCAGCGCGACGGATGCGATCGCGCTCAGCGCCAGGACATGTGCATATTTCACGAACATATGCTGCGCCTCATAGCATGGCGGACCAATCGGTTAGACTACTGATCTCGCGAAACTGTTCCGCCTTGTTGACTGGCCGCTGGCCTCAATCCCTTTTCGTCATCCCCGCGCAAGCGGGGACCCAGCCAAACAAGGAATCTAGGTTCCCGCTTTCGCGGGAATGACAAAGGTGGAGGTCAGTCCAGCAACTGCCCGCAGCTGACGCCGAGCGTCTTGGCGATCTTCTCGATCGCCGAGATGCTGGGATTGCGTTTTCCCCGCTCGATTTCGCTGATGTATGTCCGGTGCAGGTCGACTTCGAAGCCGAGCTTCTCCTGCGACAGCTTCCGCTCACGCCGCAGGCGGCGCAAGTTCGTCGCCAATCGCTGGTGAATGTCTGCCATGTCGACGAGAGGCCAAAATGCAGACCAATCATCTACAGGCTAATCGTGAACATTTCCCTTGACGCGTCTGATGCAGACGTTTCAATTAGTCACGATCAGTCTACAGTTGTTCCGCGGCGGACCGTGTCGAAAAGCGGAAGGGCTGGAGACGATCGATGCGGAGGCTCACCCGAGCATGACAGGCTTTCGCAAACCGCCGTCCCCGATTTCGAGATGGGAAGGGACGAACGGTGGCGGCGGGGTCCCGAGCCCCGCCGTCGAACCCTTCTCCGCCCTCCAGCGAGAATGCCTCAGTTAAGTGCTACGCCCTTGAAGCAATGCTCTCGGTGCCACTGCAGGAAAGCCGGATCGGGCTGTTCATTAGGATTGTCAGGGAAGCGTGCTCGGCCATCAGGAACTAAGATTTTTCGGACACCATCAACGTCATTGATCTGGTTCGACATTAGGATGCTTTGGTCATCGGCGACGCTGAGCAATCCCCGATCGAACATCCAATGCAGCGTGCCGGACAAGGCTAGCCCGTTTTGCACAACGTCTGGCCCCTTGGCGCTTACCGATTTGATATGCGCAGCTTCGACTTCGGCTCGGCCGCCGCCGTTGATGAACTGAAATCCCGTGAAAGCACAGCGGCGATCATAGGCTTTGAGCACGACCGTCCGGAAGATGCGATCGCGGACTGTGCGAAGAGTCAGCATTTGAGTTCGATCTTGTTCGAACTGGTAAGGGGTTTGCTCTTCAGCGACGGCTTGTCCGCCGGACTCTGCGTCCGTCCGTGGCAGTAACTCGTCACCGGCATCAAGACCCAAAGCGACGATCCTGTTGAAATCGGCATCCGGGATCGTGCGAACAGCAGATTGAGCGCGCCCCGATACTTTGCCAGCTTCATTTAGTACGCTCCGCTCCGGGTAACTCCGAGCGACTTGAAACGGGACGTTGCGGTCAAATTCGATGTAGGAGGTTGGATCGATTATCGCCAAATACATGCCCGTCTTGCGCGGGTCCGGCGTGATCTGCTCAACTTTGCCGACCGCGTGGTAGCCTTTTCGACCAGCTTTCACCGGCTCCATGAATATCACCCAGTCGCCGACCACCTGGCTGGCGCGCGAAAGATAGTTCTCAGGAAACTGATAAACTTCCCAAGGCCGGTCGTCGTAACGAGAGTCTTCGCGAAAGAGGAAAACGCCTTTGGCCATGTGCTGATGCTAACAGCGGAGTTCAATGGGAGAAAGGCGGATCCCGGATCAAGTCCGGGATGACGAAATGGGAGAATCCTACCCCTCATCCCCTCCGACGCCTTTCCAGCGATGCTGAAGCATCGCCGGAACCTTAGGCGTCGTCGCCCATCCGCAGCGCGGCAATAAACGCCTCCTGCGGGATGCTGACGCTCCCATATTCCCGCATTTTCGCCTTACCCTTCTTCTGCTTCTCCAGCAGCTTCCGCTTCCGGGTCGCGTCGCCGCCATAGCATTTCGCGGTGACGTCCTTGCGCATCGCGCTGATCGTTTCGCGGGCGATGACCTTGCCGCCGATCGCCGCCTGGATCGGGATCTTGAACAGGTGGCGCGGAATGAGGTCCTTGAGGCGCTCGACCATGCCGCGCCCGCGCGTCTCGGCATTGGCGCGGTGGACGATCATGGAGAGCGCATCGACCGGCTCCTCGTTGACCAGGATGCTCATCTTGACCAGGTCGCCTTGCCTCGTCCCGATCTGGTGATAGTCGAAGCTGGCATAGCCCTTCGAAATGCTCTTCAGCCGGTCGTAGAAATCAAACACCACTTCGTTGAGCGGAAGCTCGTAAGTGACCTGCGCCCGGGTGCTCGACCCATGGCCGACATAGGTGAGGTTCTTCTGGATGCCGCGCCGGTCCTGGCATAGCTTCAGCACCGCGCCGAGATATTCGTCGGGGACGTATATGGTCGCCTCGATCCACGGCTCCTCAATCGTCTCGATCCGGTTGGGGTCGGGCATGTCGGCCGGGTTGTGCAGCTCGATCACGCGGGCGTCGTCGTTCTTCGATTTGCTGAGCGAGATTCGGTAGACCACCGACGGCGCGGTGGTGATGAGGTCGAGGTCATATTCGCGGGTCAGCCGCTCCTGGATGATCTCCAGGTGGAGGAGGCCGAGGAAGCCGCAGCGGAAGCCGAAGCCCAATGCCGCGCTGGTCTCCATCTCGAAGCTGAAGGAGGCGTCGTTGAGGCGAAGCTTGTAAAGGCTGTCGCGGAGCTTTTCGAAATCGGCCGCGTCGGCGGGGAACAGGCCGCAGAAGACGACCGGCTGGACTTCCTTGAAGCCGGGAAGCGCTTCGGCGGCGGGCCGCTTGGCATCGGTGATGGTATCGCCGACCCGCGCCTCGCTGATCTCCTTGATCTGGGCGGTAATGAAGCCGATCTCGCCCGCGCTGAGATCGTTCAGCTGCTCGATCTTCGGCGTCATGCAGCCAACGCGGTCCACCAAATGCGTGGTGCCGGCGGCCATGAACTTGATCTGCTGGCCCTTCTTCAGCACGCCGTCCATCACGCGGACCAGCACGACGACGCCGAGATAGGGGTCGTACCAGCTATCGACCAGCATCGCCTTTAGCGGCGCGTCGCGGTCGCCCTTCGGCGGCGGGATCTTGTCGACCACCGCCTGCAGCACCTCGTCGATGCCGATGCCCGACTTGGCCGATGCCAGCACCGCTTCCGACGCGTCGAGGCCGATGATGTCCTCAATTTCCTCGCGGACCTTTTCCGGCTCGGCCGCGGGCAGGTCGATCTTGTTGATCACCGGCACGATCTCATGGTCATGCTCGATCGACTGATAGACATTGGCCAGCGTCTGCGCCTCGACCCCTTGCGCTGCGTCGACCACCAGCAGCGCGCCCTCGCAGGCGGCGAGGCTGCGGCTGACCTCATAGGCGAAGTCGACGTGGCCCGGCGTGTCCATCAGGTTGAGCTCATAGGTCTCGCCATCGGCCGCTTTCCACTTCAGCCGCACCGTCTGCGCCTTGATGGTGATGCCCCGCTCCTGCTCGATCTCCATATTGTCGAGCACCTGGCCGTGCGTCATCTCGCGCTCGGTAAGGCCGCCGGTGCGCTGGATGAGCCGATCGGCGAGCGTGCTCTTCCCGTGATCGATATGCGCGATGATCGAGAAGTTACGTATCAAATTCAATGGTTTGGACAAAGAGGGCCACTTTGCAGGATGTTGCTTGGCGGCGCGTTAGCAGTTGGCGCTCATACTGTCACCGCCTCCGCACCGAGTCGGCCTCTCGCATCAACTCCCCGTTAGTGTTAGGCAGCAACACCGATTAATTTACGGGGGTAAATCATGCGTCGTCTGACTTATGCCGCGGCGACACTTGCCGCGGCCGCCTTCGCTTCCGCATCCGGCTTGGCCGCGCCGCAGGGCACCAGCAACACCGGGGCCAGCGAGTCCCGCAAGATGCAGACCAACGCCACTCAGCAGATCCCGGTGTGCGCCAAGCCGATCGGAGTGCTGGCGATCGTCGAACCGGAAATGCAGTGGTGGCGCGAATATAACCTTGGCAGCCCCGAGGCGGTGATCAAGGTGTTCGTCCAGCAGTCGCACTGCTTCACCATCGTTAACCGCGGCCGTTCGATGCAGAGCCGGGCGATGGAGCGGGCGCTGGCCGACCAGGGCGAGCTCCAGCAGGGTTCCAACCTCGGCAAGGGCCAGGTCAAGGCGGCCGATTATTTCCTCGAGCCCAACATCGTCACCGCCAACCGCAATTCGGGCGGCGGCGGGGCCGGGGCCGCGCTCGGTGCGCTTGGTGGCTTGTTCGGCGGTGGCGGCAGCTTCGTCGGCGGTCTAGCTGGCGGGATCAACGTCAAGAAGGGCGAGGCCAATGTCACCTTGTCGGTGGTCAATGCCCGGACCACCGAGGAAATGGTCGTCGAAGGCTATGCCCGCAAGAAAGACATTAGCTGGGGCGCCGGCGGCGCCGGCGGCTGGTGGAACGGCTTCGCCGCAGCGGGTGCCCACGGCTATCAGGATACCGAGATCGGCCAGGTCATCGTGCTGGCCTACCTCGATGCCTACACCAAGTTGCTCGGCCAGCTCGGCGGGATTCCGCAGACCTATCCGGCCGCCCAATAGTCCATAACCCATTGAAATGGGGGCGCGGTTCGGGTTCATCCCGGCCGCGCCGTTCATCGACAGGTGCCTGCCGCTGGTCGAACAAATTTGCATCCTTCGCACGCCGCTCTAGGGTCCCGGCCAAATCCGACCGGGAATTGGGGAGTTTTTTCATGCGCTTAATCGATCGTCGCCTGTCCATTCTGCTCGCCGGCGCCTCGCTCCTGGCCGCCTGCGCACCGAGTGCGGCGGTCGAGTCCGCGGCCACTCGCGACCTGGTCGCGGCGGTCGCCCCCGCGGCACCTGTGGCGGTAGATCCGGTGCCGGTCACCACCCTGGCCCGTGAGGTAACGATCCCGCACCAAAAGTTCGTGCTCGACAATGGCCTCACCGTCATCGTCCACGAAGATCACAAGGCGCCGGTTGTCGGCGTCAGCGTATGGTACAATGTCGGCTCCAAGGACGAACCCAAGGGCAAGACCGGCTTCGCCCACCTGTTCGAGCATCTGATGTTCAACGGCAGCGAGAATTTGCCGGGCGATTATTTCGAATATCTGCAGCAGGTCGGGGCAACCGACTATAACGGCACCACCTCGTTCGACCGCACCAACTATTTCGAGACGGTGCCGACCGGCGCGCTTGACCGCGCGCTGTTCATGGAAAGCGATCGCATGGGCCATCTGCTGGGTGCGATCGGGCAAGACGTGCTCGATAACCAGCGCGGCGTGGTCCAGAACGAGAAGCGGCAGGGCGACAACCGGCCCGGCGGCCTGGTTTTCTACAAGGTCCTCGAAACGCTGTTTCCCGAGGACCACCCTTATCATCACCAGACGATCGGTTCGATGGCCGATCTCGACGCGGCCAGCCTGCAGACCGTCGGTGGCTGGTTCCACGATAAATATGGCCCCAACAATGCGGTCCTGGTGCTGGCCGGCGACATTGACGCGGCAACCGCCCGCCCGCTGGTCGAGAAATATTTTGGATCGATCCCGCGCGGCCCGGTCAACAATCCTGCGCAGGCTCCGGTCATCCCTCTCGCCTCTCCGCAGTCGGCGGTGATGAAGGACCAGGTCGCGACGACCAGCGTGTCGCGCTTTTGGCCGGTGCCCGGATTGCTCGACGATCAGCTGGTGGCGCTCGATGTTGGCGGTTCGGTGCTGGGCGGGCTTGCCAGCTCGCGGCTCGACGAAGCGTTGGTGCGCAACGAGAAGCTGGCGACGTCGGTTTCCGCCGGCCTTTATGCCTTCCAGCGCGTCGGAATTTTCACCGTTTCGGCGACGGTCAAGCCGGGGGTCGACCCGGCGGTGGTGGAGAAGCGGCTCGACGAGCTGGTTTCCGGGTTCATCGCCAATGGTCCGACCGAGGACGAGGTGCGGCGTGCGACGGTAAGCGAAGTCGGTGGCCGGATACGTGGGCTGGAACAGGTCGGCGGCTTTGGCGGCAAGGCGGTGACCCTGGCCGAAAGCCAGACGTTCACGGGCGACAGCAATTGGTATGCCCGCAACCTGGCCACCTATGCCTCGATCACGCCGGCCGCGGTCAGGGCGGCAATGGGGCAGTGGCTGACGAAGCCGGCCTTCTCGCTCAGGCTCGAACCCGGCGCGCGCCCGCCCTATGAGGAAGCCAAGTCGGTCAACGCCAAGGGTGCCAAGGCGACCAACAAGAATGCCAAGGCCGGAAAGCCGGGTGCCAAGCGCGAAGTGCCGCCGGTCGGAACGCTGGCCGCCCTCGACTTCCCCGATGTCACCATCACGCGCCTCTCCAACGGCGTGGAGCTGCAATATGCCCAGCGCACGGCGGTTCCGGTCACCCAGCTCGCATTGTCGTTCGACGCGGGCGAAGCGGCGGATGCGCCTAACGGGCGCGGCCTTCAGTCGATGGTGATGTCGATGCTCGACGAAGGCGCGGGCGGGATGTCCTCGCAGAAGCTGGCGGAGGCCGAGGAACGGCTCGGCGCCGACATTGATACCGGCAGTTCGCTCGACCGGTCGTCAGTGACGATGTCGGCCTTGTCTGCCAATCTCGCGCCGTCGCTCGCCCTGATGGGCGACATCGTCAAGAACCCGACATTCGATCCAGTCGAGCTGGAACGCGTTCGCACCCAGCGGCTGACCGGAATCAAGCAGCTCCAGAAGGATCCCAACGGCATCGCACAAAGGGTCCTGCCGACCCTGTTGTTCGGACCCGACCATCCCTATGCGACCCTGGCCGGCGGGGACGCCGCGGCCATCGGCCGCTTCACCCGTGACGAACTGGTCGGGTTCAAGGATGCCTGGCTACGGCCCGACCGCCTGAAGATTTTCGTCGTATCGGACCGGCCGCTGTCGGAAATCCAGCCGCTGATCGAGGCAGAGTTCGGCCAGTGGGCAGCTCCCGCCGTACCCGCCGGCGTCAAGCATTTCGGCGCCCCGCCGGCGCGGCCGACCGCTCCCAGGATCGTACTCGTCAACCGTCCGGATTCGCCGCAATCGGTAATATCCGGCGGGCAGATCACGCCGGCCGACCCGCGCAACAATATCGAGGCGGTAATCGCCGCCAATGATGTATTGGGGGGCAACTTCCTCAGCCGGATCAACATGGATTTGAGGGAAGCCAAGGGCTGGTCCTATGGTGTCACCGGCTCGGTACGGCCGAGTGAAAAGGCGGTTCCCTACGTAATTTCGGCACCGGTCCAGGCGGACCGGACGGGCGATTCGATCGTCGCCCTCAACAAGGATATTGGCGAATTCCTCAAGCTAAAGGGCGTGACTGCCGACGAGTTTACGCGGACGATCGCCAACCGGGTCAATGCGCTTCCCGGCCAATATGAGACGTCGGGAGCAGTCCTTTCGGCAATGATGTCCAACGATCTCTTTGGCCGGCCGACGAACTATCAGGAGTCATTGGCGGCCAAATATCGCAGCTACACGGCCGGGAGCCTTGACCAGGCCATCCGCGGAACGGTCGATCCGAACGGTTTCGTGTGGGTGGTCGTCGGTGACGCGGCCAAGGTGAAGCCCCAACTCGACAAGCTCGGCATTCCTGTCGAAGTGATCGAGGCCCGATAATCGCCCGCGACTTTGTTTAAAGGGAGAAATGGGATGCGTGCATTTCCGGTAATTTCGTGCGCGATCGCCTTGGCGTCCACCGCTGCATTCGCGGAAGAAAATCCAAACGAGGACAAGATCGTCTGCAAGCGCGCTGAAGCCGACTATACCGGTTCGCACCTGTCTCGCCCGAAGAAGGTCTGCAAGAAGCAATCCGAGTGGAAGCAGATGGACCAGGACAAGGAACAGACCATGAGCAAGCTGAGGGATGGCCGCCTCAGCCCCGACCAGTCGCAGGGCCTGGGCACGCCACGATAAGCCCCCTTTGGCATCCCGAATATGCGCTGAATCCTTGGATTTTTGCGCTGTTCCGCAATGGAACCGAGACTATCGTTAGGGAACAGTTTAGGATCGTTCTGCGATAAGCTTGCGGATTCAGCGAAAGGGAGCGGAAGCAGCGATGCGTCTTTTTGCGGTTCTGGGATGGTTACTGGCGTTTCTGGCGCAGCCCGCCGCGGCTGCCACATCGCCGGAGCTGCTGTCCCTCGAACAGCAACTTGCCAGCCTGGTTGCCGGCAAATCAGGCGAATATGGCATCGCCGCGCTTGATCTTCACACAGGCAAGACCGTCAGCCTTAACGGCGACACTGCTTTCCCCATGGCAAGCACCGTCAAGCTTGCGGTCGCCGCGGCTTATTTGAGCCAGGTCGATTTTGGTCGCCGGACGCTCGATCAGTCGATCGGCGGACGCAGGGCATCATCGCTGCTCGAAGCGATGCTGATCCGCTCGGACAATTATGCGACAGATCTTCTGATCAGTAACCTCGGCGGGCCGAAAACCGTCCAGCAATGGATTAGCTGGCACGGGCTGTCGGGCATCAGTATCGACCGGACCATCGCCCAGTTGCTTAGCGACCAGCGCGATCTCAGGGATACGCGCGATTCCAGCACGCCGCTGGCGATGATCGAGCTATTGAAGAAGATCGAGACCGGAAATGTGCTGAAGCCGCAAAGCCGCACATATCTGCAAATGCTGATGGCCAGGTGCATTACCGGCAGCAACCGGATTCGCGCCCTCCTTCCAGCCGGGACCCGGGTCGAACATAAGACCGGAACCCTGACCGGCCTGACCGACGACGTCGGGTTCATCACCTTGCCCGATGGCCGCCGCATCGCGATTGCAATTTTCGCTCGCTACGGCAGCGATCGTCCGCGCGGGATAGCGGAGGCGGCGCGCGCCATCTACGACGGCTTTGCCGCCACCTTCCGCTACCCTTTGGTCACCGCCTACGGCGGCCGCTAAACCCCTATTCAGGGGTGTGGTTGTTTTCCTGGTTCAGGCAAGCCACGTCATATTGCGACACCGATGAGCTGTTGCGGCTGTTTTGCGGTTGCTCGCCGGCATAATGAGTTCCGGCATTGCCGTCAGGATTGAAGGCGGAACCCGGCGCGCTTGAAGCCTGACCCGGGCGGACATCCTCGCATTCCGCGCCAGGCTGGCCGGTTGGATGGTCTGGCCCATTGAAATGGTCCCAACCGGTGCCGTTGGTCGGTCCCTGGCTGCCGCCCGGCGCGGCAAGCAAAGTTCCAGGCGAAAGCGCAATTGCTCCCGCCGCAAACAGGTAGGTCAGTTTGTTCATGGCAAGCTCCATGCGGCCGTGCGCTTGGCGCACAGCCCAAAAACCCCTGTTATTTGAAGCCCCGTCGCCAGCAACGTTCGGGACAAGCGTAGGTTGCCCTTGATGACGTTGGCGCGCGATCAAATGCCGCCATCTCAGGCCAGTCGGGTTACATGTCCCATCTTGCGCCCGGGTCGCGCCTCTCCCTTGTTGTAGAGATGGAGGTTGGCATCGGGTTCGGCCAAAATATCCGCCCAGCGGTCAATCTCGGAACCGATAAGATTTTCCATTTCAGCCCTGGACGCCACCAGCGACGCATTGCCGAGCGGCAGGCCGAGAATGGCGCGCAGATGCTGCTCGAACTGTGACGTGTGGGCGCCCTCGATCGTCCAGTGGCCGCTATTATGGACGCGCGGGGCGATTTCGTTGACCAATGGCCCGTCGGCGGTGGCGAAAAACTCGACAGTCAGGACGCCGACATGGCCGAGCGCATTGGCGATCGCCATGGCGGCGCCGATAGCACTATCCGCCAATTGCTCGATCCCGGGTCCGGCTGGAACCGTCGAGGTCCTGAGGATGCCGCCTTCATGATGGTTGCGGGTCAGCGGGAACGGGCGCGTTTCGCCAGCGTCGGTGCGCGCGATGACGACGCTGAACTCCGCCTCGAAGTCGACGCCGGCCTCCGCCACGGCGGGCTCTCTACCGATGGCGTCCCAGGCCACCTCGACATCGACCGGCTCGCGGATCCACGCCTGGCCCTTGCCGTCATATCCATAACGGCGGGTCTTGAGCACGATCGGCAGCCCGAGCTCCGCAACGGCGATCCGTAAATCGTCGATCGACGCGACGGCCCGCCACCGAGTGACCCGGGCGCCGGCCGCCTCAAGGAAGCTCTTTTCATCGCCGCGATCCTGGGCGACGGCCAGCGACTTGAGGCCGGGCTTCAGCCTGTCGCCAAGCGCCCGCAACGGTTCGACCGGCAAATTCTCAAATTCATAGGTGATGACGTCGCACTGCGCGCCAAAGCGCTTCAGCGCATCCTCATCATCAAACTCGGCTTGGGTGAACCGGGCTGAGACCTCGGCGGCGCAGGGGCGCTCGTGCGGGTCGAAGATATGGCACTCATATCCGATCCTGGCCGCGGCCAGCGCCATCATCCGGCCAAGCTGGCCGCCACCCAATATGCCGATCGTGGAACCAGGCGCTAATGTCATTCCGGCCGATCGGGAACCGAGTCGGTCTGCTTCGCCCGCCACTCGGCCAGCCGCGCGGCCAGCGCCTCGTCGCCATTTGCCAGCATTGCCGCCGCCAACAGGGCGGCGTTGATTGCCCCGGCCTTGCCGATGGCCAATGTCCCGACCGGAATTCCGGCCGGCATCTGCACGATCGACAACAGGCTATCCATGCCTTTCAGGCTCTTACTCTCGATCGGCACGCCCAGCACCGGCAGCTCGGTCATCGACGCCGCCATGCCCGGAAGGTGGGCGGCTCCGCCGGCTCCGGCGATGATCGCCTTGAGGCCGCGGTCCCTGGCCGAATGGGCATAGTCGTAAAGCCGTTTCGGCGTGCGGTGCGCCGACACCACCCGGCTTTCATGGAGCACGCCGAGGGCATCGAGCGTTTCAGCCGCATGACGCATGGTTTCCCAGTCGGACGTGCTACCCATGATGATTCCGATCAACGGATCGGCCATTTGAAATCCCCGATGCCTGCAGGAAATCGGGGCTTAATGGGGCAGCGCGGCTGGCGCAATCCGGGACAGTTGCAGGAATGAGAATCCACATTGTCACCAATCTCGGTTATGTCGCTTGGGTTAGCGGGGGTTGAATGATGCACGACGTTGCCCTGGAGCAGCGCGATCCGGCGCAATTGCTAGAGGAAATCGCGCGCCTGCGTTCCGAAGTAGCCCGGCTCGAATCGCGGGTCGAGGAGCTGGATCGCCTTGCCCATCGCGACCCGCTGGTGCCCTTGTTCAACCGCCGCGGCATGCTCCGCGAGCTCGAGACGATGATCGCCCGGCACGATCGCCACGGCAACCCGGCGGCCGTCCTGTTCGTCGACCTCAACGACCTCAAGCTTCTCAACGACAGCTTCGGCCATATGGGCGGCGATGCGGCACTGGTCACGGTCGCCGAGAAGCTGGTCGAAGGGACGCGTGCGACCGACTGCGTCGCCCGGCTGGGCGGAGACGAATTTTGCATCCTGCTCGATCATGCCGACGAAAAGAGCGCGATCGAGACCGCCGAGCGGCTGGTCGACATCATCGCCCACGAGGAATGCCTGTTCGAAGGTGCGCCGATGCCGCTGTCGGTGGCGATCGGAGTCACGCTGATCGAGAAGGGCGACACGCCCGCGACCGTCCTCGCCCGCGCCGACAAGGCGATGTATCGAGTTAAAGCAGCCGCTTAGGCTGTCCGGGGGACAGCCGTCCAAGCGGATGCTGCCGCTTAGCGTTCGCTGAGATAGTAGCGGTCCGCAACCGTCAAATCGTCATTCAACTCATAGACGATCGGCTGTCCGGTCGGGATTTCCAGCCCGACAATGTCCGCGTCGGCGATCTTCGACAGATGCTTTTCCAGCGCCCTCAGCGAATTGCCATGTGCCGAGACCATCACCCGCTGGCCGAGTTTCAGCGCCGGGACGATCTCGGCCTCATAATAGGGCAGCACCCGCGCGATCGTGTCCTTGAGGCTTTCGGTATCGGGTATCGCGATCCCTTCGTAGCGGCGGTCCGCTGACGGCTGGTACGGGCTGTCCGCGTCCAGCGGCGGCGGCGGAATGTCGAATGAACGACGCCAGATCTTGACCTGTTCGGCCCCGACCCGGTCGATCATCTCCTGCTTGTTGAGCCCGGTGAGGCCACCATAGTGGCGCTCGTTCAAATGCCAGTCCTTGGTGACCGGCAGCCACAGCGTGCCCATTTCGTGCAGCACCAGATGCAGCGTGCGGATCGCGCGTGTCTGAACCGAGGTGAAGCAGCGGTCGAACTCATAGCCCTTGTCGGCCAGCATCCGCCCCGCCGCGCGCGCCTCGACTATGCCCTTCTCACTGAGGTCGACATCCCACCAGCCGGTGAAGCGATTCTCAAGGTTCCACTGCGACTGGCCGTGGCGCAGCAGGACGAGCGTGGGCATCAGGCTTCGACCCGCTCCGCCTTGACGCCCTTTTCGGCATTCGCCTTCGTCAGCTCCGGCAGGATCGCATAGAGGCTGTCGAGGCAGGCCGCAGCGAGATATTTCGACCGCTCCGGCGACCAGCCATAGACTTCGTCCGGCAGGTCGAAATTATCCTTGAACGGCATTTCCAGGGTCATCGAGACACAGCCGTAGCGCTCGGCCAGCTGGGTGGTCGACATCGACATATTGGCCTCGCCCGGCTTGGCCACTTCATAGCCCCTGCGGGTCTGGAAATCGGGTGACACGCGCTCCAGCGTCTCGCTGAACAGCCGGAACAATCCTGTCTGCCGCTCGGTAATCGATGGAATACCCTCGAAGCCGGCAAGGAAGTTTGCCGGGATCGCCTCGTCGCCGTGGACGTCCATGGCGAAATCGGGCGGTGTCTCGTCCATAGCGTTCCGGACGCAAAGTACTTCCGGGCTCTTCTCGGCCGACGGCGAATGCCATTCGCGGTTGAGGTTCACTCCGACCGCATTGGTCCTGAGGTGCCCGCGGCGCGACCCGTCCGGGTTCATGTTGGGGACGATGTGGAAGCTGCACTCCCGGCGCAGCACGCGGGCGACCGGATCGTCCGGATCGGTCAGCTTCTCAAGCGCGCCTTCCATCCACCATTCGGCCATCGTCTCGCCCGGGTGCTGCCGGGCGTACAGCCACACGCTGATATCTCCCTCGCCCAGCTCGAGGCAGTCGATGTCCTGGCCGTCGAGGCTCTTGCCGAGGCTGCGATATTCGACGCCGGGAAGCGCCGCCACGGTCGACACCAGATCATGGTGCCGTTCCATCGAGTAGGGCGCGAAATATGCGACCCAAACCAGGTCGGTTTCGGGAACGAAGCGAATGGTCAGGACGCCGTCGGCGTAGCTGGTGGTCGGGATCCGCGTCCAATCCTCGCGGTCGAGGCTGACGCAGGCCTTGTAATCGGGCCAGCCGTCAGGATAGGCGGCCGAGGCGCAATTGATAATGCGCAGCGTGACCTCGCGTCCCCCGGCCCCGGCTAGGCGGAAGTGGAACCATTGGTGGAAGTCACTCATATGGTCCTTGACGATTTCGAGGTCGATGGTGTCGCCGCGCTGCTCGACGACGCGAATGTTGCCGGCGTCGAAGGCGCTCGAAATCGTGATGGTCATGAATATTCCCTGGCAATTGGCAGATTCGAACTAAGGGCGGCCTCATAGTGCCGCCGGCGCCGATGGGCAAACCCGCCGGTAGCGGTTTCCTTTCGACGAACGGCGGCCAGCGGTACTGGCGCGACACCGGCGGGTCGACTAGCCGTGATCCCCTAAGCGGCGGTTAACGCCGGGTTTTCGAAAGTTGACCGAATGCGATTGCTTGGCGCCGTTTTCCTACTTGTTGCCGTCCCGGCCTTGGCGCAATCGCCTGCCGCCGATCCCGCAATGGCTCGCCGGATCCGCGCCGACGTCGAGTTTCTGGCGTCGGACAATCTCGAGGGCCGCGACACCGGCTCTCGCGGCTATGCCATTGCCGCCGACTATGTCGCGTCGCAGTTCCGTGCCATCGGGCTCGAACCGGCCGGAGAGAAGGGTGGCTGGTTCCTGACGGTCCCTTTCCGCCGCGCTTCCTATGAGGTGCAGCCGAAACTCGCCCTCACCGCCGGCGGCAAGACCGTCGTCCTCGAGCCAGGCAAGGATTTCGGCCTCCGCCCGAGCGTGCTGGCCAAATCGCGCAAGCTAAGCGCCGGATTCGTGTTCGTCGGCTATGGCCTCCAGGACCGGCGCTACGGTTTCGACGATTACCGCGGCCTCGACGTTCGCGGGAAAATCGTGGTCGCCCTGGCCGGGTCTCCCGGCGGCCTGGCGAGTGACGTCGATGCCCATCTCAATTCCAGCAAGGAACGGGTTGTCGCCGCACAAGGCGCGATCGGCTATGTCGAATTGAGCCGCAACAATGGCTCCGCGGGCCGGTTCGATCCGGTTCAACGCGGCAGTCGCCCCTTGGTCGACTGGATTGATTCCAACGGCGTTGCGGGCGCCACTCCCGCGGGCATGCAGCTGCAGCTGAGCTTCTCCCAGGATGTGGCGGAACAGCTGTTCGTGGGTGCTCCCAAGTCGCTGTCGGCCATCCGTGCCGAAGCAAAATCCAAAGGCAGGCTGCGCGGCTTCAACCTGCGGCCGACCCTCGCGGTCGAGTCCGAAAGCAAGTGGGAGGGTTACACCAGCCCCGAAGTGATCGGCCTGCTCAGGGGCTCGGATCCCACGCTGGCAGCCCAGCATGTCGTACTGATGGGGCACCTCGATCACTTGGGGATCAAGCCGGACGCCAAGCCGGGCGAAGACGCCATTTATAATGGGGCGCTGGACAATGCCGCCGGCGTCGCAACCATGCTGGAAGCGGCGCGCCAGTTCGCTGCGCAGCCGGTGCGGCCGAAGCGCTCGGTGATGTTCATTGCCAACACCGGCGAAGAGCGCGGCCTGCTCGGCGCCGATTATTACGCCAACCATCCGACGGTACCGGCGGCCAGCATCGTCGGACTGGTCGACCTCGACATGCCGGTCCTGCTCTATCCCTTTACCGACGTTACCGCTTTCGGCGCGGACCACTCCACGATCGGCGCGACGGTCGCCGACGCCGGCCGGTCCATGGGAATCTCCGTCGCCCCCGATCCGATGCCGCAGGAAGCGATCTTCACCCGCTCCGATCATTATAAATTCGTCCGCAAGGGCGTCCCGGCGGTTTTGTTGATGACCGGCTATGCCAATGGCGGCGCCGCGGTCTGGGGCAATTATCTCAGCAAGGTCTATCACTCGCCGCAGGACGACCTCAGCCAGAAGATCGATTGGGACAGCGGGGCACGCTATGCCCTGCTCAACTACCGCATCGCACGGGAAATGGCCGACTCCACCCAGCGGCCGATGTGGCTTCAGGGTGACTATTTCGGCGATCTGTTCGATCCTAGCGGGCCGCGGGCGCCGGCGGCACCGGCCCGATGAACTTGACTTGGCGCGCTTGTCCCCATAGGGGAGCCGCCGGTTTCATACCTCCTACAACCTTAGAAACACGAAGGCAGGCGTTCCGGCCATGAAGATTCGCAATTCCCTGAAGTCGCTGAAGTCGCGTCATCGCGATTGCCGGGTGATTCGCCGTCGCGGCCGCACGTACGTCATCAACAAGACGAACCGGCGCTTCAAGGCGAGGCAGGGCTAACCCAGCTCGGTCGACAGCGCGGCTTAAAAGGCCTCCGCCCAGCCGGCGGGGGCTTTTTTGCGTCTCGGGAACAGGGAAAATGCTGGCGAATCGTCCGTTTTACCGGCTGAACGGCAATGTCAGCGCGCGTTAAGGTCGATTCGCCTATCCCTTGCCGCCAAGGAGTGAGTGACATGACTCGCATGTGGAAGATTGTTCTAGGCGCCGGCGTCGTTGCGCTGGCCGCGACCGCGGCCACGGCGGCCCATGCCCAGGCAACCGGCGGCAATGACCAGGCGACGCCGAACAGCTTCAACTGGGAAATCAAGGACGGCAAGCGCGTGCCCAAGGGCAATCGCGTGACGAACGCAGACGGCAGCTGGCGCGAGGAGATTCGCCAGGGCAAGTGCGTGACGATCAAGGAAAAGTCGGCCGCCGGCGAATATAAGGAGACGCGAAAGTGCGACTAACCAAGGTCGCAGAATTGAGCGTCTGGAAGTGCGACTAGCCGCACAGGATCCGGGCAACCGCTCCTAGTTCGCATTCGCCAGATTGAGTTGATCCAGCCCGGTACCGCCCTCGGTGCCGGGCTGAACCTTGCAGGCCGGCAGGCCGATCTTTTCATTATCGTCGCACAGCCGGACCTGGACGCTGTCATTGGCGGCTATGAACAATGCCCACTGCCGCTTGTCGCTGCAGGTGGCGGTCCACATGTCCATGTCCTTGAAGCGGGTGACATAGCCGGTCGATACCATTTGCCCGCATCGCAGGCCCTGGTCGGCGATGGCCCGCTTCAGCGCGATTGCCCGGTCGAGATCGTTGAGGTCGAACAGTTGCTGCTGTGCGGAACTGCGGACGACAATATCGTTCTGCACCGGCTGCGCGGCGGGTTCGTTCTTGCCGCACGAAGCGAGAAATATTGCCGATATCATTAGCGCGGCTTGACGGGTCATCGGCCTATCTCCTTGTCCGGCGCAACGCGCCAGGCCCGGCTTAGGCTCCGGAACGCCGTCGCTGCAACAGCGCCGCGACCAAGCCTGGATCGGCGCCATCGGCCACTGCGAGGAAAATTGTGTCGTCACCGGCGATCGTTCCGGCAATCTCCTCCAGACCTGCCGCGTCCAGTGCATTTGCAACAAGGTTGGCGGAGCCGGGCGGTGTCTTGAGGACCAGCAAATTCCCGGCCGGAATGATCGCATCGACCCATTCGGCCAGCAGCCGGTCCAGCTTGGCGGCAGCGTGACCGGATTCGACCTGGTCCGGCATTACGTAGCGGATCGAGCCGTCGCGTTTCAGCTTGACCGCGCCGAGCTCAAGCAGGTCACGACTGACCGTCGCCTGCGTCGCGGCGATCCCGGCCAGCGACAGGCGCGCGGCCAGCTCTTCCTGGCTGCCGACGCGGAATTCACGCAGCCAGTCGGCGATCATCCGCTGGCGCTGGGTCTTGGTCATCGCCCATTCTCCGTCGTGACCCCATTCTCCGTCGCGATCTCATTCTGAGTCGTAACCATCGTGCCGATCCCCTCGTCGGTGAACAGCTCAACCAATATGGCATGCTCGGCGCGGCCATCGATCATATGAGCGCTGCCGACTCCGCCCTCGACCGCCTCCGCGCAGGCCGCCAGCTTGGGGATCATCCCGCCGGTTACGCCTTCATCGGCAATCCTGCGGCGCGCCTCCGCTGCCGTCAGCCGGTGGACCAGGGTCGTGGGATCGGACGGGTCCTCGAGCAGGCCCGGCGTCGAGGTCAGATAGATGATCTTTTCCGCCTTCATCGCCACAGCGATTGCCCGCGCGGCATCATCGGCATTGATGTTGTACGGCTGCGCCGAGGCATCCGCGCCGACCGTCGACACCACCGGGATCAGCCCGTCGTCGTGAAAAGCGTGGAGCAGTGCGCCGCGGACCTTGGTCACTCGCCCGACGTAACCAAGCCGCTCGTCGACCGGCTCGACCTCGAGCAGGCGGCCATCCTCGCCGGCAACGCCGATCGCCACCGGCTCCAGCGCGTTGATCGCGGCGACCAGGTCGCGGTTGGTCTTTCCGACCAGCACCATGCGGACGATGTCGAGCGTTTCGGCATCGGTCACGCGCAGCCCTTCGACCCGCTTCACCTCGATCCCGGCCTTGGCCATTTCGACATCGATCTGGGGTCCGCCGCCATGGACCAGCACGGGGCGAATGCCGACCGAGTGCAGCAGCAATATATCCTTGGCCAGGCTGCGCATCCGCTCCGGGTCGGTCATGGGCAAGCCACCGACCTTCACCACGATGGTCTTGCCGGTGAAGCGGCGAATATAGGGCAGCGCCTCGATCAGGATGCGTGCGGTGTCGTTGGTGTTGATCATGACGTCGCCGCATTTTCCTTGATATAGCCCGGGCCGAGGTCGACCGAGACGGCCCGGCCCTTTCCTGTGCCAAGGCCCAGATCGACCAAAATTGCGATCTCATCGCCCTTCATATGGGCTCGAACCTTGTCGGCATCGTGCGGAATTTCGACGCCCGCCTCGGCCACCTTGGTGCCGCCATAGCTGACGGCGGAACGTTCGGTTTCGAACTCCACTCCGCATGACCCCGCTTCGGCCAGCAGCCGGCCCCAATAGGCATCGGCGCCGTACCAGCTGCATTTGATGAGATTATTGTTGCTGATCGAACGAGCGACATGGCGGGCTTCGATATCGCTGGCAGCGCCAATGACGTTGACGACAACCAGCTTGGTCATCCCTTCGGCATCGCGCGCCATCTGCAACATCAGCTCCTCGCAGACCTGGCGAACATCGTCCTCGAACCGGCCAAGGTCGGCAGGACGGCCCTTGCGCCCGCTGGCGAACAGCATGACCGTGTCGTTGGTCGAGGTCGCGCCATCGGTAATCAGGCTGTTAAACGTCGCGTCGGCCGCCCGGAACAGGATCGGCTTCAGCTCCTCCGGTGACAGCTCTGCGTCGGTGGTCAGGAAGGCGAGCATGGTCGCCATGTTGGGCGCCAGCATGCCGCAGCCCTTGGCCATGCCGCCGACCGCATAATCGCCGCGCAAGACCTTGGCCTCCTTGGGCCTTGTATCGGTGGTGAGGATGCCCTTGGCAGCATTGCGGTGGCCATCGCGGCAGAGTCCGTCGCCCAGCTGGGGAATGCCGGTCTGGATCTTCCGCATCGGCAAACGAAAGCCGATCAGCCCGGTCGAACAGACCAGCATGTCGCGCGGATCGCAGCCGACCGTCCTGGCGGCAGCCGAGCACATCTCTTCCGCATCGGCGCGGCCCTTGGCTCCGGTGCCGGCATTGGCGTTGCCGCTGTTGACGATCACGCCGCTCGCCATGCCGCCCGACACGTTCAATCGTTCCAGGCTTGCCTCGACCGGCGGTGCGCGGAACTTGTTCTGAGTGAATACCGCCGCGGTCGGGACCGGCTTGCCGTCATCGGTCGCAAGCAGCGCCATGTCGCGGCGCCCGCCGGCCTTGATCCCGGCGGCAACTCCGGACGCGACGAACCCTTCGGCGGCGGTAACGCTCACGGATAAACTCCCATGGTGGAAAGCCCGGCGGTCTCGTCGAGGCCGAGCATAAGATTGGCGCACTGGACCATCTGTCCCGCCGCGCCCTTGCCGAGATTGTCGATCGCAGCCAGCGCGACGACCATGTTGGTGCGCTCGTCGTAGCGGGCCGACAGGAATGCCGCGTTGCTGCCGGTCGCCCATTTGGTCTCGGGCGGCGTTTCGCCGACATGGACGAAGGGCTCGTTCGCATAAGCTTCCCGCAGGATCGCCAGCGGGTCGCACGGACCGGTCGCCCTGGCATAGCAGGTGGCGAGAATGCCCCGGCTGGTCGCCATCAGATGCGGCGTGAACAGCACTTCGGCGCCCGACACCATTTCCATTTCAGCGGTGTGGCGATGCCTGATGAGGCCATATGCGCGATAGCTGCCGTCGATGCCGCAAAAATGGGTGCCGGCATTGGCTGCCCGCCCTGCGCCGCTAACGCCCGAGGCCGCATCGACGATGATGCCTTGGCCGTCGATCGCCGCGGCATCGACCAGTGGCTTCAGCGCCAGGTTGGCGGCGGTCGGGTAACAGCCTGGCGCGGCGACCAGCCTTGAGCCCTTGATCTCATCGCGGAAGAATTCGGGAAGGCCGTAGGTGAAGCGGCCGAGCAGGTCGGGCCGGGCATGCGGCTCGCCATACCAGCGCTCATATTCTCCGGCGCTGCCGAGCCGGAAATCGGCGCCCAGATCGACCAACGGGACACCGGGCGCCAGCAGCTCGTCGGCCAGGCGTTGGGTTTCGCCATGGGGCAGGGCGGCCAGAATCAGGTCGCAGCCCTGGAAGTGGGCCGCGTCCCATGCCGCGAAGGCCAATTCCGGATAGGCCAACGCCAGGTGCGGATGCACTGCCGCAACTGCTTGCCCGGCGTTGGACGCGCCGAATGCGACGCCAACCTCGATCGCCGGATGAGCGGCGATGAGGCGCATCAATTCGCCGCCGACATAGCCGGAGGCGCCGAGGATGGCCGCGCGAATCATGCGCGGCATATGCATATTCATGCATGAATATGCAATTACTTAGTCGCGATGTTCGATTTTCACCTTGGCTGCCGCGGCGACCGCGCGCTCGACGGCCTGCCGGGCGCTCTCGCCCCGTGCCAGCGCGACGCCCATTCGCCGATTCTTGAGCGTATTAGGTTTGGCGAAAATCCTGAGGTCCACCGGCTTGCCAGGCTCTCCGGTCGCGAGTGCGTCCGCCAGTCCCGAAAAGCCGAAATCATGGCTCTCGCGATCGGCCAGGATTACCGCCGATGCCGACGGACCGGCCAGCTCGATCGCCGGAATCGGCAATTCAAGGATCGCCCGCAGGTGAAGCTCGAACTCGTTGGGGTTCTGGCCGATCAGGGTGACCATTCCGGTGTCGTGCGGCCGGGGACTGAGTTCGGAAAAGATCGCCCGGCTACCGGCAATGAAAAATTCGACCCCGAAAATCCCATACCCTCCCAGCGCCGTCACCACCTTGGCCGCTTGCTCCCGCGCCGAGGCCAGGACCGCCTGGTCCATCGGCATCGGCTGCCAGCTTTCGCGATAGTCGCCCGATTCCTGGCGGTGCCCGATCGGCGGACAGAAGATCACTCCATCCCTGGTCGAAACGGTCAGCAGGGTGATCTCATAATCGAAGGCGATATATTCCTCGACGATCACTCGCGGCCGATCGCCGCGCATATTGGCGACGGCATAGTCGAACGCTTGGCCGAGCTCCTCCCCGGTTCGCGCAACGCTCTGGCCCTTGCCGCTCGACGACATCACCGGCTTGACCACCGCCGGCAGGCCGACGCTCGACGCAGCGGCGATCGCTTCCTCGCGCGTTTCGGCGAACAAATAGCGCGAAGTGGTGAGGCCCAGCTCCTTGGCGGCAAAGTCGCGGATCCCGTCGCGGTTCATCGTCAGCTGGACCGCCTTGGCCGACGGGACGACATGCCATCCTTCGCGCTCCAGCTCGGCCAGGGTCGCGGTGTCGATCGCCTCGATCTCAGGGACGATATGGTCGGGCCGGTGCTGCTCGACCGCTGCGCGTAGCGCCACCCCGTCGAGCATCGAGAAAACCTCGCGCGCGTCGGCCAACTGCATTGCCGGGGCGTTGTCGTAACGATCGCAGGCGATCACCCGGCAGCCGAGCCGCTTTGCGGCGATGGTGAATTCGCGGCCCAGTTCGCCGGAGCCGAGCAGCATGATCGTAGAAAGGTACATGCCCGCTCACCTAGCGGGCTTGCGCGAACTTGGGGAGGCGGCAATGTTCCGCCCAACCAATGAAAGGCTCCGCCATGCGCCGACTTGCCGCCCTTGCCCTCGTTCCGCTGATCGCCGCCGCTGAGGCCCCGACCCCGGCCAAGCCGCAAACGCCCGGCGAGATCCTTGCCGCCGCGCCCCAGTCCGATTGGCGCCCGATCGCTGCCGATGACCTGCTGGTGGTCGAATTCAAGGATGGCAAGAAGGTCGTGATCCAGCTCGCGCCTGAGTTTGCGCCCGTCCATGTCGCGAACATCAAGGCCTTGGCCAAGGCAGGCTATTGGCAAGGTGCGGCGCTGTATCGGGTGCATGACAATTATGTCGCGCAATGGGGCAATAACGAGACCGAAAAGCCCTTGCCGGCCGGGGTCGTGGCGCAGCCTCCGGCCGAATATTTCCGGGCGCTTGCCGGGCTGGACGTCACTCCGCTGGGTTCTCCGGACCCATATGAGCCGCTGGTTGGCTATGCGGCGGGGTGGGCGGTCGCCGTGGACACCAGCGATTCAACCATCAATCTCGCCCATTGCTATGGCAGTGTGGGCGTCGGCCGCAACCTATCACCTGATACCGGGATGGGCGGCGAACTCTATGCGGTCATCGGCCAGGGCCCGCGGGCACTCGACCGGGTGATCGCCAATGTCGGGCGGGTTGTCGGCGGCATTGAGAATTTGTCCAGCCTGCCACGCGGGACGGAGGCGCTCGGCTTCTACAAGGAACGCTCCATGGATGTGCCGATCGCCAGCGTCCGCCTGGCCTCGGCAATGCCGGAGGGCGAGCGACCGAAATTCGAATATCTCGACGAGAAGAGCGGTAGTTTCGCCGCATGGCTGAAGGTCAAGAAAAACCGGCGGGACGATTTTTACATTCATCCCGCCGGCGGAGTGGATCTGTGCAATGCGACCGTCCCGGTGAGGGCGGCCGGCTGACTGGAGTCAGGCCGCGTAGGCGGTCTCATGAAGCCGGTTGCGATGCTGGATCACGATCGGCCCGTTGTGATGACGCATGCTGGCTTCGGCCAGGGGCAGGGCCGTCGCGCAGAAGGCGCATTCGGCCGACATCCGGCCAATCAGCCACTGGGTCCGGCCGCAGCCGGGGCAATGGTTCACTTCATGCTCGCGGTAGACGACGTGATAGCCGCGTCCGGCCGGGTCATGCTTCATCTGCAGGTCGCTCAGTGTTGGAACTGAAGCCATGAGGGGTTCCTTTCGGAGGCGTTGAACGAGCGAAATCGTGGCCGGTTGCACGAAATCGCTTGCTAGAGCGCGCGCAGTCCCTCTGCGGGACGGGCGTTAAGCGCTGGAATGGCCGCCAGAAATGCAGCGAGCATCGCCAACAGGGTCGCCCCCAGCGGGATCAGGGCGAGGTTCGGCCAATCCGGGCTGAACGGAAATTCGAATAGCTGGACTACCACTAGTCGGGCGGCGATCGAGCCGGCTACGAAAGCGGCCAGCGAAACAGCCGCCGCCAGCAGGGCGAACTCGATCAGCTGGCTGCGAGTCACCTGGCCTCGGGTAGCACCCACCAGTCGCAGCAAGACGATGTCGCGGGCTCGCCGCCGGCGGGTTGCGACGACCGAGCCGGCGAGCACGATCATGCCCATCAAGATGGCGAAGCCGGTCGCGATCCGAACCGCGCCATCGATCGATTCGAGCAAGGATTTCACTTCGGCCACGATGTCGGCGACCCGGATGGCGCTGACCATCGGCATTTCGTCAGTCAGCCGCCGCTCCAGCTTCGTCGTCGATCCGCCTTGTTCGGGCGCAACCGTGGCCATCAGCGTATATGGCGCGGCCTCCAGTACGCCGGGCGCGAAGATGATCGCGAAATTGAAACCGAAGCTGCGCCAGTCGATCTCACGGAAGGATGCGATGCGGGCCTCGATCGGGCGGCCGAGGATCGATACCGTCAGCGTGTCGCCAACCTTCAGGTTCAGGGCCGTGGCCGCGTCGGCATCGATGCTGACCAGCGGCGGACCCCGATAGTCTTTCGGCCACCACTGGCCGGCGACGATGCGGTTGGCCGGCGGCAATTCGCCGGCGAAGGTCAGCCCGCGGTCGCCCCGCAGGATCCAGGCTCCCTCAGGGACATTTTTCATGTCGGCAACCCGGACTCCGTTTACCGCGGTCACCGGGCCCCGAAGCGACGGCACCAGCCGCAGCTCGGAATGCGCCACGGTCTGCTCCGCAATCTGGCGAAAACGAGCCTCTTGAGCCCGGGGAATATCGACCATGAACAGGGCAGGAGCCTTTTTGGGAATGGTCGTGTCGATCTCGGCCAGGATGCTTGACGCGGTGCCGGCCAACGTGACCAGCAGGGTCAGTCCCAGCCCCAGCGATACCGCCAGCCGGCCGGTGGCCGCCCCTGGCCGGTCGAGCGCGGCGATTCCGAGGCGGGTGATGGGTCCGCCCAGATGCTTGGCGCCTCGGGCAATCCGCCGGATCGCGAAGCCGACCAGCGCGAACAGGCCGCAGAGGCCGGCAATCGCGGCCACGCCGATTGCGGCGAACCAGGGGTCGCTGGCGCCGGCAATCGCGATTGCTGCGGCGGTGGCGAGTGCCGCGGCCGGCAGCAGGAAGCTACGCCAATTGGTGGACTGGCCATTGCCGACGTCCCCGCGGAGCAGCCGGGCCGGCTTCGTTTCCCCGGCACCGGTGACCATTCGCCAGCTCGCGGCGAAGCAGATCAGGACTCCGAACAGCGCCGCTTCCCCCAGGGCCATCCACTGTGGCGCCGTATCGGGGGAAATCGGCAGCAGGCCTTCGGTCAGTTTGCCGACCAGGGCGGGCGCAATGGCGCCGATTGCCAGTCCGGCCAGGATCGCAGTCGTCGCGATCAGCCCAATTTCGGTCAGCAACATGGCGTTGACCGTCCGCCGGGTAGCGCCGACCAGCTTCAATATGGCGATCGAGGGACGCCGCGAGGCGGCGAAGGCGGCCGCCGCGCTCGACATGCCGAGTCCACCTATCGCCAGCGCGGACAGTGCCACCAGCAGTAGCATCTGCCCCAGCCGGTCGATGAACCGGCGCGTTCCCGACCCGGCCTCGTCACGGGTCGTGGAGCGCCATCCACCGGCCGGATGGAGGCGCTGGAAGTCCTTGCCGATGGCGTCGGCATTGGCGCCGCCAGGCAACAGGATGCGGTAATTGGTGGTGCTGATGCTGCCCGGCTGGATGAGTCGGCTTGCCGCCAGGCCGGCTTCGTCGACGATCACCGGCGGGGCGAGAGCGAAGCCGGATTGCCCAGGCACTTTCTCGATGATCGATACGATCCGGTAGCTTGCGCGCCCAAGCCTGACCTGGCCGCCAAGCTTAAGGTCGAGGCGTTCGGCGACTTCATGGCCGACCGCGACTTCGAGGCCAGCGGGACGCCGGCCGCCCATGCCCCAATCGACCTCGCCGGCGAGCCGCCAACCGCGATCGATTCCGCTGAGCTCGACCAGCTGGCTTCGGCCGTCCGGCCCGACCAGCATGGACCGGGTCGTAATGCTCTTTGACATCCGGCCGAGCGCCTCGATCGCCGCCAGCTCTTCGGCATTCGCTTGTCGCGACGAGGTCGACAGCATCAAGTCGCCGCCAAGCATGGCGCGGCCATTATCGGCGATTGCGCGGTCGATCGAGGAGGCAAGGCTGGTGACCGAGGCCAGCCCGGCAATCGCCACGGCTAGGCAGATCCAGAGAAGGCCAAGCCCCTTGAGCCCGCCCCTGAGGTCGCGAAGCGCCAGGCGCAGCACCTGGCTCACGCGGTTAGATAGCCGTCGGCCATGTGTACGGTGCGGTCGGCGCGCGCCGCTACCGCGGCGTCATGAGTAATGACCAGCAGCCCGGCCTCCGCCTTTCCGGCCCGCTCGAACAACAGGTCGATGATTGCCGCGCCGGTCTTGCTGTCGAGGTTTCCGGTCGGCTCGTCGGCCAGCAGCAGCCGCGGCCTTGGCGCGGTCGCGCGCGCAATCGCCACCCGCTGCTGCTCGCCGCCCGACAGCTGGGCCGGATAATGGGACAGGCGGTGACTCAGTCCCACCGCTTCAAGCTCGTGCGCCGCGCGGTCGCGCGCATCCTCAGCTCCGGCGAGCTCGAGCGGCACCGACACATTTTCAAGCGCGGTCATGGTCGGCAGCAGGTGGAACGCCTGGAGAATGATACCGAGAGATCGGCCGCGCAGGCGCGCCAAAGCGTCCTCGTTCATCCCGCTAATTTCCTCGCCCGCCAGCCGGACCTGCCCGGTATCGGCTCGCTCAAGGCCCGCCACGACCGCCATCAGCGAGCTCTTGCCCGATCCCGATGGTCCCAGCACGGCAACCTTCTCCCCAGGCTGCAGGGTCAGGCTGACGCCCTTCAATATTTCGGTGCGGACGTCGCCTTCCCCAAGGGTCAGGCGGATATCGTCAAGCTCGATCAGCGGCTGGCTCATAGCTGTCACAGCTAGGGAGCTTGCGGGGCCGTCACAATGGCCCCACCTTGAAAGCCATGAACCGCCGGTCGATTGCCGCCGCCCTTTTGTCGATGATGCTGGTTGGCGCCAGCCCGCCGGCCACCAGCCCGGATTCGGCGCGCCCGCTGGTGCTCGCCTTCGGCGACAGCCTTACCGCCGGCTACGGCCTCGACCAGGGCCTTGGCTTCGTTCCCCAGCTCCAGGCGACGCTGCGCCGCCACGGAATCGCCGCGACCGTCGTCGACGGCGGCGTATCGGGCGATACCAGCGAAGCCGGCAAGGCCCGGCTCGGCTGGACGCTCGACGGGATGGAACGCAAGCCCGACCTGGTGATCGTCGAGCTCGGGGCCAACGATATGCTGAGAGGGCTCGATCCGAAGCTGACCGAAGCCAATCTAAACGCCATTTTGAGCGACCTCGATCGGAGGAAGATACCGGTCCTGGTCGCGGGCATGCGCGCCGCGCCCAACCTGGATCCCGCTTATATCGCCCGGTTCGAGGCGATCTTCCCCGCCCTGGCCAAGCGCCACGGCGCCGAGCTCTATCCATTTTTCCTGGAAGGCGCCGCCGCCCAGCCGGGCATGCAGCAGGCGGACGGGATGCACCCGACCTTCGCCGGCGTGAAGCGGATCGTCACGGGAATTGCGCCGGCGGTGAAGCAGGCGCTGAAGCTGGGCTAGGCGCTCAAGCCTTCCATCGAGATCGGCTCGGCGAATTCGGCGCCGATGCGGTTTCCGGCAATCCAGCGTACCAGGGCATTGGCCCGCTCGCGGCCCGGCAAAATCAGCCAGATCCGGCAGCCCACTTCAAAATCGCCTTCGGCTTCGGCCATGAACCCGGTTTCGGAGATGTTGAGCACCTTCGCCTCGAAGCCTTCCGCCCCAAGCTCGCGGACCTTGGCGCCGATGTCGACAGGGTGGCGCGCCGTGCGTCGGCGATCGCTCGAGTCCCTGGCCTCTTCGATCCGCGCCTTGATCATCCGAAAGCTCATCTCCACCGGCGAGGCTACTCTAGCGGATTGGCGAAATATACGCCCATCCGTCCGTCGCGCAGCCAACGCACTTGAGCCGGGTTCGTGCCACGGTCAAGCAGTTGGAGCGAAACGCTTTCTCCGATGTGCGCATCGCCCGAAAAGCGCAGCATGGCCCCCGAACGCGACAGATTTACCACCGAAACGATGTGATTGCGGCCGCGGATCGACAGTACCGCCGTCTGGGAATCGGCCTCGATCCGCTGTTCGACGCGCTCGTCGAACATCCGCTTGACGGTTCTTGGGATCATGCCGCCATGCAAGTGGAATCGCGATGACATTCGGCGTTTCCTCATCCGAGCTTAATATCCCGCAAACCTTATGCTTCCCAACTGTTTAAGGATTGGTTGGCATGGGTCAAATAAGCGGCAGGGGCGCGCGGCGGCCCCTAGTCCGTTCGGTTCATCCTGTGTATGTTCGATGACGCTAGGATGGATGTCGGTTGGCGCGTGCGCGCCGTTGGTGTCGAGCGAGGGGTTACGGACTGTGACGAAGGCGCGTTGGAACCAGTTGGTGACGTTTACAGCCATGGCTATCGTTCCGGTGGCCCTGGCGGCTCAGCAGCCTGTCGCAGCGCCTGCCGCGCCCGCCTCGAAACCCGTTGCCCAACCCAAGCCCGCCGATCCCATCGGCCCGCTGCCGGAGGGCGTGACCGAGCCGCCACAGGCCGCGCCGGAACCTCCGCCGCTGCCCCCGCCACCACCGATCTGGACCTTGCAGCAGGCAAGCGCGCTGGCTGGCTACATCAATAATGTCGGTAGCGAAGGCCTGTCACCTACGGACTATGACCCGGCAGGGCTGATCGAAGCGATGCGCTCTAACGATCCGCAGCTGCTTGCACAGGCCGCCACCGACCGTTTCAACAAGCTCTCTTCGGACCTGGCGCTGGGCCATGTCCGCGGCGACGCCCGAATCGATTGGCACGTGGTCGACAAGGACCTCGATGAGGCCCGGCAGCGGCAAATGCTCGATGCGGCCCTGGTCACCAACCGGATTCCGGAGGTGCTCAATTCGCTGCTTCCGACGCATCCGCAATATGGAGCGCTCCGCACTGCGCTGTCGATCACGCCCAAGACCGACACCCAGAAGATCAACAAGATCCGGCTGAACATGGACCGCTGGCGCTGGCTGCCCCGCGAACTTGGCCAGAAGTACATCATCGTCAACGTGCCGAGCTATTACGCGACGCTGGTTGAAAATGGGGCGACGCGGTGGAAGACCCGTGCGGTTGCGGGCGCGATCAAGACTCCCACGCCGCAGCTCAATGCCACGGCGGTCGGTGTGATCCTCAATCCCTGGTGGGAAGTGCCGCCGAGCATCTCCAAGGAAGTCGCCGGCAAGCCGGGCTATGTCGCGGTCAAGGGCAAGGACGGAAAGGTCCAGCGCTGGCGCCAGCCGCCCGGACCGACCAACGCCCTCGGACAATTGAAGTTCGTGATGTACAACGAACAGAATATCTATCTGCACGACACCAACGCAAAGAGCCGCTTCAACAGCGAGGTCCGCGCGGCCAGCCATGGCTGCATTCGTACCAAGGACGTCCTCGATCTTGCGACCATGTTGCTCGGCGATGACGGCGGCGAATGGACTCCAGACAAGATTACGGAAACGCTGGCGTCCAAGAAATCGAAGCAAGCCAACTTCGTGAAGCCGCTGCCGATCTACATTGTCTATTTCAGCATCGCGGCGAACACCGATGGGTCGATCGTCAGCTATGAGGACATGTACAAGCGAGACGGCAAGGTAATCTCCGCGCTGCTCGACAATGACGGCAAGGCGCCGGTCGACAAGAAGCCGGCGGAGAAAGTAGCCGCCAAATAAGGAAAGGGCGGCTCCCGAAGGAACCGCCCTTGTCTGCCCCCAGATCTGTCAGCTCAGGCGATATCCAGCCGATCGGCGAAGACCATCCGGCCGCCGGCGAGCTTGCTCATCACTTTCCACTGGTCAGCGCGGCTGAAGGCAAAGCAGCCCTCAGATCGGCCCAGCTTGCCGTGGATGTCGATCATTTCCGGCTCGGCATACCAGGCATTGTGGATGACGATCGCCCGATTTTCGGCATTGTTGTTGGTCCAGTCGAGACCGTGGACCTTCATCGAGAGGCCATATTTGCCGTGATAGTAATCGCCAGTCGTATAGGTCCCGTTCGATGTCGCTTCCGACCCGGGCCGGTTCGAAAACCGCTCGACGAAGCCACTGTGATCGGGATCGGAGCCGCGGCCATGGGCGACGCGGAAGCTTTCGACCGTGCCGCTGGCAAGGTCGACCAGGTGGAAGCGCGGGTCGCGCGACGCCAGCGAGAAATCGACGATGCCGATCGAATCGCGGGCCGCGATGCGGTGCGAATCGAGTGCCGCCTTGGCCCGCTGGTAAAGCGCCGGGTCGATCCCGACTGGAGTGGTCGGCGCGGCGGGTGCGGTCGCAATCGGCTTTGCCGGCTCGATAGGAGCCATCGGCTGTGTCAGGATGGATGGAGCCAGGCCCTGCGAACTCGCCGCGCTGGACAGCAACAAGCCACCCGCGCCGGCCGCACCGAGACGCAACATTTCCCGACGATTCAACGAACTAATACCCGCACTTTGCATCCGAACGCTTATACGGATCAAACGGTTAACCGCCGATAACCCTTTTGGCGCTTTCGCGGCTTCCGTCCCGCTTGACCAACGGTTCGTCGTGCAATGCGGAACTTGTCTACGCCTTGTCAGGAAGGGGCGCCGCTGCTAAGGGGCCGCCTCCGCACGCGCCCCGGGCGCTTGTGAACCATATTCATTGCCTAGCGAATGTGAGGCCGGACGACCGGCCCCAAGCGCCGGGTTCGCCCGCTAGGTTTTGGGCATCTATTCGAAGGGAGTTGGACGGCTTTTATGCAAATCATCGTTCGCGACAACAATGTCGACCAGGCGCTGCGCGCGCTCAAGAAGAAGCTGCAGCGTGAGGGCGTCTACCGCGAGATGAAGCTGCGCCGTCACTACGAGAAGCCGTCGGAAAAGCGCGCCCGTGAGCGTGCCGCCGCGATTCGCCGCGCCCGCAAGCTGGAGCGCAAGCGGATGGAGCGCGAAGGCGCCCGCTAAGGCTCCCGTTCGGGCGCCTTTTTCTCTTCCCCTGGCCGCATCGCGAGGGCTGACATGTCGGTTACCCAAGTTCCGCTTCGTCCCGTCGCCAAGGGAACGCTCGTCAAATTGTGGCTGGCTGTCGCGGCGCTGATCGCGCTGGCCTATGGAATCGCCTATTTCGGCGCCGGCCAGTTCAAGGCGGTCACGGTCGAAACCGTCGTCGCCGGCAACGGCCCTCTCATTGGCGAGCTTGACGGCGTGATCATCGAATATACCGGCCGCACCGAAGACGGAACGGTGTTCGACAGCACCGAGGGCCGCGGCCCGGCTCCATTCCTGGTGATGCAGCTGTTCCCGGGCTTCAAGCAGGCGCTGGCCCAGATGCAACAGGGCGGCCGTTACAAGATCGTCGTCCCCGGCCGCCTCGCCTATGGCAAGAACCCGCCTGCCGGCAGCCCGATCAAGCCCAATGAGGACCTGGCCTTCGACGTCTACGTCAAACAGGTCGTCCCCAACGCCGCGTTGAGCGCGGGCGCCGCGCAGCCACCGCAGCAGTAAGCCCTACTTTCGTTTTTTCGGTACCGCCGCCGCCGGCGAGCCCTTGCTCACTTCCTGCAAGGTGACCTTGAGCATTGCCAGCAGCGGATCGGCGAGCAACAGGCCAAGCAGCCCGAACAGCGCGCTGAACACCAGCTGTGCCGCAAGCACCAGTGCCGGCGCCAGGTCGACTGTCTTCCGCGCGATGAAGGGCACGACCAGATAGCCATCGACATTCTGGACGAAGAAATAGACGAAAATCGCCCAGAGGCCGGTGCCGGTGCCGGCGGAAAAGCCGACCAGCACCATCAATATCCCGGAAATAATCGCCCCGATGTTGGGGATGAAGGCCAGCAGCCCGGTAATTAGCCCCAGCAGCGCCGCCATCGGCACGCCGCCGATCGCCAGCATGACGAACGTGAACACGCCTTCGAACAGCATTCCGATGATGCGGCCGAACAGCAGGCGCCGGAGGGTGAAGCCGACCCTTTCGCTGATCTGGTAGAATCGGGCGCGATTTTCGACCGGGAGCATCCAGGCGATGCCGCGATCGTAGAGATGCGGCTCCATCGCGATGAAGATGCCGATGACGATGATCATCAGCCCGCTGGCCAGCGCGCCAAGCGCCGTTCCGACCGCGGTCGTCAAACGTCCAACCGATCCCATTAGCTGGGGGCCGAGGCTCGCCCTGGTACTGTCGGTCACCAGGCCCATGTCGTGGGCCCACAGCATCACCCGGTCTATTTGCAGGTCGAGGACGATGCGCAACGCCTCGAACTGGGCGGCGAAGGTCGTTCCGGCGAACCAGAAGACCCAGCCGATGAATCCGAAACCGGCGAGCGCGACGATGGCCAGCCGCCAGCCGCGGCCTAGCGGCAGGACCCGGCCTAGCAGCCGCGCACCGCCATCGAGCACGACCGAAAAGACGAAGCCGGCGACGATCAGCAGGATTGGCTGGGCCAGCACGATGACGCCGGCAATCGCCAGCGCCATGCCCAGCCATACCGCCGCCCTGCGGGCCTCGTCCCGGACCGACCTGCTGGAAAGATCGGCCGGTCCCGGGCTTTCCGGCGGACGATCGGGTTCCAGCTTGCCGGCCATCCTCTAGTCCTTGCCCGGCCGCAACGACGTCCCGGCGCGGCCATCGCGGAAGGCGGTAAACCAGCTTGCCGGGTTGGTCAGCACAGTCGTGCCGTCCAGGCTGAAGGTGATGAATTCGGCGCGGCCGCCGATATTCTCGATCGGCACCGGGCCGCCAAGGCCCATGTCCTCAAGCCCGAAGCGGCTGTCGGCGCTATGGTCGCGATTGTCGCCCATCAGAAAGACGTGGCCGGGCGGAATGCGCACCTCGGCATAGTCGTCACCCTGGCTGTTGCCGTCGTCGATCGTGTCATAGCCGACGCCGTTTGGCAGTGTCTCATGGACGACCGGCAACCGGCAGAAGCTGCCGTTTGCGGTTGAGACCTTGCGGTCCCAGAACTGGTTGATCCCGCATGGCGCATTGGCATCGACCGGGATCATCGCCGGTGGCCGTGAGGCAGCCTTCACCGGAGTGCCGTTGATGATCAGCCGGCCGCTGCGGACCTCGATCGTGTCGCCGGGCAGGCCGATGACGCGCTTGATATAATCCTGGTTGCCGCCCGGCGGGGTGACGATGACGACATCGCCGCGTTCCGGCAGGCCGCCCATGATCCGCCCCTTGGTGAAGGGCAGGGTGATCGTCCACGGCTCCGAATGCCCCAGCAGCACGTTCCTGAGGATCGCCGCCGGATTGGGAATGGTCGGCGACACATAGGACCAGCCATAGGGATATTTGGTGACCACCAGTCGGTCGCCCGTCAGCAGGTTGGGCATCATCGATTCCGACGGGATGTAGAAGGGCTTGGCGATGAAGCTGTGGAAGGCGAGCACCGCTACCAGCACCCAGAACAGGCCCTTCACCTCGCGCCAGATCATCTGGCCGCGGCTTTCGTTTTTCACCTTGGTTGGCTCGACCGGCGCCAGGTCGGCGGCGGGCTCGGTACGCTCGGACAATCAGGGCTCCATCTTGCGGGCATAAAGAATGACGAAGGCCTGTGCCCACGGATGGTCGTCGGTCAACGTCAGATGCACTTCGACGGCGTGGCCTTCCGGGACCATGGCGTCAAGCCGCGCCTTGGCGCCGCCGGTCAGCCGCAGAGTGGGGGCGCCCGACGGCGCATTCACCACGCCGATATCCTTCATATAGACGCCGCGCTTGAAGCCGGTTCCGACCGCCTTGGAGAAAGCCTCCTTGGCGGCAAAGCGCTTGGCCAACGTTCCCGCCATGGTGTGCGGGCGCCGGGCCGCCTTGGCCCGCTCGGTCTCGGTGAACACGCGATTCAAGAAGCGCTCGCCGAAGCGATCGACCGATCCCTGGATCCGCTCGATGTTGCACAGGTCGGAGCCGATGCCGAGGATCATGACCGCACCCTCCGGCGGTCACCCCGGCGAAGGCCGGGGCCGATGTCAGCGCGCCGCGATCGAGCACCGAGACATGGATGCCAGCCTGCGCTGGCATGACGAGAAGCGTGAGTCACCGTGCCTGATCCATTAGTTCACGCATCCGCCGGACGCTGGCTTCAAGCCCGGTGAAGATTGCCTCGCCGACCAGGAAATGGCCGATGTTGAGTTCGGCCAGTTGCGGGATGGCCGCGACGGGGATGACATTGTCGAAGGTCAGGCCATGGCCGGCGTGAGGCTCGATCCCGTTCTTTGCCGCCAGGGCGGCGGCATCGGCGATCCGCTTCAACTCCACCGACCGCTCCTCACCCTCCACATGGGCATAGCGGCCGGTGTGGAACTCGACCACAGGCGCGCCGAGCCGGACCGCGGCGGCGACCTGCTCCTCGCTCGGCTCGATGAACAGCGACACGCGAATGCCTGCGCCGGCCAGCCGCTCGACGAACGGCTTCAACGCGTCAAACTGGCCGGCCGCATCCAGCCCCCCCTCGGTGGTCCGCTCCTCGCGCTTTTCCGGGACGATGCAGGCGGCGTGCGGCTTATGCGCCAGCGCGATGCCCAGCATCTCTTCCGTCGCCGCCATCTCCAGGTTCAGCGGCAGGTCGATCTCGGCCATCAGCCGGTCGATGTCCCGGTCGGTGATGTGGCGCCGGTCCTCACGCAAATGGGCCGTGATTCCGTCGGCACCGGCGCGCGCCGCCTCATGCGCCGCCCGCACCGGATCGGGATGCGAGCCGCCGCGCGCGTTCCTGATCGTCGCGACATGGTCGATGTTGACGCCAAGACGCAGGCGCTGGCTCATGCGGCGGCGCGGCTTCCAGGCTTGATCGCCGGAATGGCGGCCAACTCTTCCGGCAAATCATTGGCGTCATAGGTCGGAACGTCGATCCGGATTAGCGGATAAAATGGCACGCCAAGGTCGGCATTGCCGCCCGACCGGTCGACCAGCGCCGCTTCGGCCACCACCGTGCCGCCGGCTTCCTGGATGGCGGCGATCGCTTCCTTCGACGACAGGCCGGTGGTCACCACATCCTCGACCATCAGCACCTTCGCGCCGGGCGCAAGGGCGAAGCCGCGGCGCAAATGAAACACGCCGTCCGGCCGCTCGACGAACATCGCCGGCCTTGCCAGCGCGCGGCCCATCTCATGGCCGATGATCACCCCCCCCATCGCCGGTGACACCACCGCGTCGATGGATTCGCGAAGCCCGGCGGGGAGCCTGGCGGCCAGCGCCCGGGCCAGCCGTTCGGCCCTCGCGCCGTCCATCAACACCCGGGCGCATTGCAGGTAACGGGGGCTGCGGAGGCCCGAGGACAGGATGAAGTGGCCTTCCAGTAGCGCGTCCGCGGCCCGGAATTCCGCCAAAATCTCCTCGTCGGTCACGCTCGTCTCCCTTGATTTCGGGGCCCGAAATAGGCGCCTGCCGCCTCCCTCGCAACCGCCGCTTGAGGGACAGGAATGTCCCGCCTATAAGGCCGCCAAATTCGGTCCCGCCGTCCATCGGCGGGCCTTCCTTGGCAACCCAATCAATCGGGGTGATGATGAAACTATTGGGATGGGCGGTCGCCCTGGCGGCAATGGGGCTTACACCGGCAGTGGCAAACGCTCAGGCTCCCGCGGCCCAGCCGCAGGCGGCCAGCGCAGCCCCCGCATCCGCACCCGCGGCAGCGACGCCGGCGCCGGCCGATGCCGCCGCCCCCGCGGCGCCCGCTCCGTCGATCGACTATGCCGCACCGACCCCGGAAGTCGGCGTGCCGGTTCCGGGCAGCAAGGGCATCCAGACCCAGGTGACCGAGCTCGGCGAACGGGCCGAAGCCTTCCATAACGGCCCGCTGCTGTGGATGTGCGCGCTGATCAGCATATTCGTCCTGATCCTGCTCGGCTGGACCATGTTCCGCTATCGCCGCGGGGCCAACCCGACCCCGTCGCGGACCAGCCATAACACCGCCATCGAGGTGGTCTGGACATTGGTCCCGGTACTGATCCTGGTGGCGATCGCGATTCCCTCGATCCGGCTGATCCGCGCCCAGTACAGCCCGCCCCCGGCCGACGTGACCGTCAAGGTGATCGGCAACCAATGGTATTGGACCTACCAATATCCCGACAATGGCGGGATCGAGATCGTGTCCAACATGCTCAAGGAGCAGAAGGACGTGAAGGCTGGCGAGCGTTATCGCACCGATGCCGACGGCCCGCCGCTGCTCGCCGCCGACGAACGGCTGGTGATCCCGGCCGGCAAGGTGGTGAAGTTCATCGTCACCTCCAACGACGTCATCCACGCCTTCGCCGTCCCCGCCTTCTGGACCAAGATCGACGCCAACCCCGGCCGCCTTAACGAGACCTGGGTCAAGGTCGACCGTCCGGGCGTCTATTTCGGCCAGTGCAGCGAGCTGTGCGGCGCGCGCCACGGCTTCATGCCGATCGCGGTAGAGGTGGTTCCGGAGGCGACCTTCAATGCCTGGCTCGCCAGCAAGGGCGGCCAGCCCAGGGCCGCGATCGAGGCGAAGGCCAAGGCTGACGCCGCCGCCGCGGAGGCCGCCAAGGTTGCCGCCGCGGCCCAGGCAGCCGCGCCCGCTGCCGCGCCCGCGGCCGAGCAGCCGGTCGAAAACCAGGCCGCCACGGCCCAGAATTAATTCACAAGCGGAAACGAGAGACACATGAGCACCATTCCCGCCGACGCGCTTCCGCTGAAGGCTCACGACGACCATCATGCGCATCATGATGCTGACCATAAGCCGGGCTTCTTCGCCCGCTGGTTCATGTCGACCAACCACAAGGATATCGGCACGCTGTACCTGCTGTTCGCAATCGTCGCGGGCATCATCGGCGGCGCCGTATCCGGCATCATGCGTGCGGAGCTGATGCATCCCGGCATCCAGATCCTGACCCAGGCCTGGCCGATCGGCGCCGGCGCCGGCGCCAGCTTCGACGAGGCCCTCCACCACTGGAACGTGCTGATTACCGCCCACGGCCTCATCATGGTCTTTTTCATGGTCATGCCGGCGATGATCGGCGGCTTCGGCAACTGGTTCGTGCCGCTGATGATCGGCGCCCCGGACATGGCCTTCCCGCGGATGAACAACATCTCCTTCTGGTTGCTCGTCCCGGCCTTCATCCTGCTCTTGGGGTCGTCGTTCGTTTCCGGCGGCACCGGCCTTGGCGCCGGCACCGGCTGGACGGTCTATGCGCCGCTCTCCACCTCGGGCTCATCCGGGCCGGCGGTCGACATGGCGATCTTCTCGCTGCACCTTGCCGGTGCATCGTCGATCCTCGGCGCGATCAACTTCATCACCACCATCTTCAACATGCGCGCCCCGGGCATGACCCTGCACAAAATGCCGCTGTTCGTCTGGTCGGTGCTGATCACCGCCTTCCTGCTGCTGCTGGCGCTGCCGGTCCTGGCCGGTGCCATCACCATGCTGCTGACCGACCGCAATTTCGGAACGACCTTCTTCGACGCTAGCGGAGGCGGCGATCCGGTGCTCTACCAGCACCTGTTCTGGTTCTTCGGCCACCCGGAAGTCTACATCATGATCCTGCCGGGCTTCGGCATGGTCAGCCAGATCATTGCCACCTTCAGCCGCAAGCCGGTATTCGGCTACCTCGGCATGGCTTATGCGATGGTCGCGATCGGCGTGGTCGGCTTCGTGGTTTGGGCCCACCACATGTTCACCATCGGCATGGACGTGAATACCAAGATGTACTTCACCGCCGCGACGATGATCATCGCGGTTCCGACCGGCGTGAAGATCTTCTCGTGGATCGCCACCATGTGGGGCGGCTCGCTGTCGTTCGAGACGCCGATGCTGTGGGCGATCGGCTTCATCTTCCTGTTCACCGTCGGCGGCGTCACCGGCGTCGTGCTCGCCAATGGCGGCGTCGATAATTACATGCATGACACCTATTATGTCGTCGCTCACTTCCACTATGTTCTGAGCCTTGGAGCGGTCTTCGCCATCTTCGCCGGCTGGTACTATTGGTTCGGCAAGATGACCGGGAAGATGTACAACGAGCTGCTCGGCAAGCTCCACTTCTTCACCATGTTCATCGGCGTGAACCTGATCTTCTTCCCGCAGCATTTCCTCGGCCTCGACGGCATGCCGCGGCGTATCCCGGACTACACCCCGGCGTTCGAGAAGTGGAACGAGGTGTCGACCTACGGATATATGGTGATGGCCGCCGGCATGGGCATCTTCTTCATCAACATGATCTGGTCGCTGGCGGCCGGTAAGAAGGCGCCCGACAATTATTGGGGCGAAGGCGCGACGACGCTCGAATGGACGCTGTCGAGCCCGCCGCCTTACCACCAGTTCGAGACTTTGCCCCGGATCGACTAAGGCACCGAGCGTAGCCTCCGTTTTGCAGTGCGAAACGGAGGCAGCGCGCAGAGATGCCGTAGTCCGGCCGCCGGCCAGCCAACGGCTGGGCCGAGCGACGGCGCAAAGTTACTTCGCGCCGGCTTGGGCGGGGAGGCGTCGGAAGCTGGCGTCGACGGCCTGTTCCGCAAGGCCGGCAAGCACTTCCAGGCGCCTGCGCTGGCGGGCTTTCCTCTCCGCGGGGGAGTCCCTATAGGCACGCGCGTGACCAGCGTCCCCCTGACCCAAGCCGATCGTTTGCCGGCCGACTGGCGCGACCTGCTCGCGCTGACCAAGCCGCGCGTAATGAGCCTGGTGGTGTTCACCGGCCTTTGTGGCCTGCTGGCGGCGCCGGGACCGGTTCACCCGGTGCTCGGCTTCACCGCCGTGCTGTGCATCGCGCTTGGCGCCGGCGCGGCAGGCGCGCTCAATCAATGGTATGAGGCAGACCTCGACGCCAAGATGAAGCGGACCGCCAGCCGGCCGCTTCCCGCTGGGCGGATGAGCCGGCAGACCGCGCTCCATTTCGGGGTCGGGCTCGGAGTGTTCTCGGTCATTTTGATGGACCTCGCCGCCAACCATCTGGCCGCTGCGGTGCTGGCAATTTCGATCCTCTTTTACGTGCTGGTATATACCGTCTGGCTGAAGCGCCGGACCGCGCAGAACATTGTCATCGGTGGCGCCGCCGGCGCCTTCCCGCCGCTGATCGGCTGGGCCGCGGTGACCGGCGATGTCACCACCCTGCCGATCCTTCTGTTCGCGATCATTTTCCTGTGGACACCGCCGCACTTCTGGGCGCTGTCGCTGTTCGTCAGGACCGACTATGCCAATGCCGGCGTGCCGATGTTGCCGGTCGTCGCCGGGATCGAGAGCACTCGCCGCCAGATCCTGTTCTATACCTTGCCGATGGCCGCCGCGGCGGTCGCGCCCTGGCTGCTCGATTTGACCGGCTGGGTTTACGGCATCGTTTCCGTCATCCTCAGCGTCATCTTCTTCGTGCTGGCTGTCCGGGTGTTCGCCAACAAGGCCAGCGAGCCCAAGGCGATGGGTCCCGAAAAGCGGCTGTTCGCTTTTTCGATCGTCTATCTGTTCGGACTGTTCGCGGCGTTGGTCGTCGACCGGTGGCTGATCTGATGCAGGAAGAGGATGAACTCATCCGCAAGCGCCAGCGCGACAGGTCGCGCGTGCTGGCGATCCTGCTTGGCCTGTTCGTCGTCCTGATGTTCGCCATCACCATCGCCAAGCTGAGCGTCAATCAATGAACAGCCTGGCTCAGAAGAATAAGTCGGTTGGCTTCCGCGCCGCGATCTTCGGCCTGGCGATGCTCGCCCTCGCCTTCGCCTCGGTGCCGCTTTACCGCGTCTTCTGCCAGGTGACCGGCTTTGGCGGGACCACCATGAAAGCGGATTCGGCCCCCGGCGCCGTTGCTGGGCAGATCGGGGTCCGGTTCGATGCCAATATCGACCCGCGCCTGCCGTGGAAGTTCGTTCCGGAACAGGAAACGGTCCGCATCCATCCCGGCGCCCGGACGACCATTTTCTATGACGCCACCAACTATACGGCGCGGAGTACGACCGGCCAGGCGATCTTCAACGTCACTCCGGAGTCGGCGGGCAAATATTTCAGCAAGATCGAATGCTTCTGCTTCACCGAGCAGACGCTGAAGCCGGGCCAGAGCGCGCGCATGCCGGTGGTGTTTTTCGTCGACCCCAAGCTCCGCCAGGACCCGGATACCAGCAACATCGACGAGATCACTTTGAGCTATACATTTTATCCGGTGGAAAATCCGGAATCGGCCCGCTAGAGCCGCAAGCAACCACAGGGAATCCGTACATCATGGCTGGCACCAAGAACCACGATTATCACATCCTTCCGCCCGATCAGTGGCCGATCATCGGCGCCACCGCGGCCCTGTCCTTCTTCGGCGGGATGGTTATGTGGATGCACGACAATCCCTACGGCAAGTTCCTCATCCTGCTGGGGGTCATCGGCATCGCCGTGACCATGTTCAGCTGGTGGGCCAACGTCATCCGCGAGGGCAAGGCGGGCGATCATACTCCGGTGGTCCAGCTTCACCTGCGCTACGGCATGATCATGTTCATCGCCTCGGAGGTGATGTTCTTCGTCGCCTGGTTCTGGGCCTTCTTCTCCTCGGCATTATTCCCGGCCCCGGTCGAATTCGTCGACGGGGCGGTCCAGCACATCGCAGACGCCGCCGCCGCCGCCCATTGGCCGATGAAGGGTATCGAGGTGCTCGATCCGTTCGGCTTCCCGCTGCTCAATACCTTCATACTGCTCTGTTCGGGCACTACCGTGACCTGGGCACATCACGCGATGATCCACGGCCATCGGGGCGGCGAGCTGAAGGGCCTGTGGGGAGCGCTGGGCGTTGGCGAGAATGACGGCCTCAAGAAAGGCCTGTGGCTGACCATCGCGCTGGGCCTGCTGTTCACCTCGATCCAGGCCTATGAGTATATCCACGCGCCGTTCGGCTTTAAGGGCAATATTTACGGTGCGACATTCTTCATGGCGACCGGCTTCCACGGCGCCCATGTCATCATCGGCACCATCTTCCTGATCGTCTGCCTGATCAGAGCATATAAGGGCGACTTCACGCCGAAGCACCACTTCGGGTTCGAAGCTGCCGCCTGGTACTGGCACTTCGTCGACGTCGTGTGGCTGTTCCTGTTCGTCTCCATCTACGTCTGGGGCGGCTGGGGGGCGCCGACCCACGGCGGATGAGCGTAACCGCGCCATCGCTGGCGGCGGCCAGCTTGGAGGGGCTTTGCCCTCGGTGCGGAGCGAAGACCCTGTTCGACGGACTGGTTCGGTTCGCGCCGGCCTGCCGCGCCTGCGGCCTGGATTTCGCCGGCTACAATGTCGGCGACGGGCCGGCGGCGTTCCTGATCCTGATCGTCGGCGCAATCGTCGCCACCGCGGCCATCCTGCTTGATCAGGTCGTGGGCCCGCCCTGGTGGGTGCATCTCGTCTGGCTGCCGGTCGGGGCGGCCCTGACCGTGGGCGGCCTTCGCATCGGCAAGGCGGCGCTGCTGTTCCAGGAGCGTAAGCACCGCGCCCGCGAAGGCAGGCTGGTCGAATGAGCCGCAAGCTTCCCTTGATCCCGACGATCCTCGTCGCGCTGGCCGTCCTGACGATGATCGGGCTAGGCGCCTGGCAGCTCGAACGGCGCAAGGAGAAGGAAGCGCTGCTCGCAAGCTATGCGGCAGCCGCTAACCTGCCGCCGATCGGCTGGCCCTCGATCCCGCCCAGGGAGCCGCTGCCCTTGTTCCGCTCGGCCACCGGCAATTGCCTTTCGGTCGTCGGATACCGGACCGCTGCCGGACAGAACCGCAATGGCGAGCCGGGTTACCTGGTCATTGCCGATTGCCGAACCGGCGCGGAAGGACCGGGCCTGTCGGTCGAGCTCGGCTGGTCCAAGGACCCCAATGCCGGCCGCAACTTCCAGGGCGGGCTGGTCAGCGGGGCGATCGCGCCGGACAAGCTTAGCCGGATGCGGCTGGTTGCCGCCGTGCCGGGCCCCGGCCTGATGGCCAGCGCGGTGCCGTCACCCGCGATCATTCCCAACAACCATTTGAACTACGCCATCCAATGGTTCCTGTTCGCCGGGATCGCGGTCGTCATCTACCTGCTGGCCTTGCGCCAGCGCTGGCGTAAGGAAGCAGCCAATGGCTGAGCTGACCCGCCTTTCCAACGGCCTCACCGTAGCGATCGACCCGATGCCCGGTGCACAGTCCGCGGCGATCGGACTTCACGCCTTCGTTGGCTCGCGTTCGGAAGCCGACGGCAAGGGCGGGCTCGCCCATCTGGTCGAACATATGGTGTTCAAGGGCGCGCGGGGCCGCGATGCCCGCGCCATCGCCGAGGCGATCGAGGATGTCGGCGGGACGCTCAACGCCTGGACTTCGCGCGACCAGACCAGCTTCCACGCGCGGACGTTGGCTCCCGATGTCGGCCTTGCGCTCGAGCTGATCGCCGATCTTGTCCGCGCACCGAAACTCGACGAGTCCGAGTTGGAGCGGGAGAAATTGGTCATCCTGTCGGAGCTTGGCGAATGCCTCGACGCGCCCGACGACCTGATCCACGACCGGCTGTTCGAAGCGGCATTCGGAGACCAGCCGTTAGCCCGCTCGGTCCTCGGGAATGAGGGCACGATCCAAGGGCTTGGCCGCGCCGATTGTGTCCAATGGCTGGCTGAGCAGTACCGGCCCGACCGCCTCGTCATCTCCGCCGCCGGGAAGGTCGACGCGGGCCATGTCCTGCTCCTCGCCGAAGCGCTGTTCGGCGATCTGGAAACCAGGGCAGCGCCCAAAATCGCGCCGGCGTCATTTCTCGGCGGCACTCGATCAGACCGGCGCCCGGCCGAACAAACCCACCTTGCCCTGGCCTTCCCTGGCCTGCCTGCGTCCGATCCCGGGGCGCCGGCTCTGTCGCTGTTCGCCCAGGCGGTCGGCGGCGGCATGTCGTCGCGGCTGTTCCAGGAGCTGCGCGAGGAGCGCGGGCTGGCCTACTCCATCTATGCCTGGACCCAGGGCTTCGCCGACACTGGCCTGTTCGCCATCAACCTGGCCGCCGACAAGGCCCGGGCGACCGAGGCGCTCAATCTCGCTCTGGCTGCCGTCAACCAGGCCGCGGTCGACCTCAGCGACGCGGAGTTGAAGCGCGCCAGGGCCCAGGTCGAAGCGGCGATCCTGATGGCGCTTGAGACGCCGCAGGGCCGGGCCGATGCCATGGCCCGCTCGATCGAGATTTTTGGCCGAATCATGACCGTCGAAGAGATGCTTGCCGAGCTTCGCGCCGTCGATGCGTCAGCGGCACGGGAGGCTGGGGCGGCGATGCTGGCGGGGCCGCGCGCCATCGCGTCGATCGGCGGCAAGCTCGCCCTCGCTGCCTGATGGCTCCGGCATGAGCGATCTCAAGACAATTATCGCCGAGCCTTGGAATGACTGGGGCCTGATCGACAGCGGCAACGGCCAGAAGTGGGAGCGCTACGGGCCAATGACCGTGGTCCGCCCGGAGCCACAGGCGCTGTGGGCTCCTGCCCTGGATGATTGGTCACCCGACGCCACTTTCGTTCCCGCATCCGACGAAGAGGGTGGGGGTCGCTGGGTCCGCCATAACGACTTGCCGCGGGACTGGCCGCTCGCCCGCGATGGTGTGCGCTTCCACGCCAGCCTTACCCCGTTCCGCCATCTAGCCTTTTTCCCCGATATGGCGCCGCAATGGGACTGGATGCGGGAACGCGCCGATGGCGCGGAAATCATGAACCTGTTCGGCTACACGGGTGTCGGTACTCTGCTGCTTAGCGAGGCCGGCGCAAAGCTCGTTCACGTCGACGCCTCGAAGAAGTCGGTTGAGGGCGGGCGCGCCAATGCCGCCCTGTCGGGCCTGGCCGAACGTCCAATCCGGTGGATCGTCGACGACGCTGCCAAGTTCACCGCGCGCGAGGTTCGGCGCGGACGCCGCTATGACGGAATTCTGCTCGACCCGCCAAAGTTCGGTCGCGGGCCGGAGGGCGAAGTATGGCGGCTGGAAGAAGATCTGGCGCCGCTGCTGGCCGATTGCCGCAAGCTGCTTGACGCCGACAGCCGGTTCCTGGTGCTGACCGTTTACGCGGTGCGAATGTCGGCGTTGGCGATCGGCGAGCTGATGCGCCAGGTCACGGCCGATCTTGGCGGAACGGTCGAGTATGGGGAAATGGCGATCCGCGAGGAAGCGCGAGGCTTGCTGCTTCCGACGGCAATTTTTGCGAGATGGTCTAAGTCCTAGAAGCGCGTATGGCAGCGCCGGTCACAAACGGCGCTCCGGCCAACAGCAAAAGCGAAATCGCCGCTTCAAGCTTCAGTGCAGAGCTTTCGCCGTCTCCTGTCGCAGCCGCCCCGAAGATCACCAAGGGCACCGCCAGCGGCACTATCAGCAAGCCAGCCAATTGCCCCGCGCGGGGAAGGCCGGCGGTCAGGCCCGCCACCGCCACCGCCAAGGCGGCCAGGGCCGGCGTTCCGATTGCCAATGAAATGAGGGTTCGAGCCAATGCCGGTCCGTCCAGGCCGACCAGAAAGCTGCCCGGCACAGCCGCGACCAGCAGCAACGGACCGAATGTCAGCCAATGGCCGATCATCTTGGCAGCGCCAACCGCTTCTTCGGTCGTGCCGGCCAGCGCGAGCTGGTCAAGCACGCCATCCGCCCGATCCGGCTCGACCAGCCGTTCGACCGGCAGCAGCGCCGCGGTCAGCGCCGCGATCCACAGCGCGCCACTCCCGATACGCGCAAGCAGCCTGGCGTCCGGACCGACCGCGAATGGAACGATGGCCGCAACCAGCAGGAAGAAGGCCAGGGGCAGCCACGCCGCGCCGTGTAGCCCGCGCCGCACCTCGCGCATGATCAGCCGGCCGGTCACCCGCCAAGCTCCAGGCTGTGCCATTCCCCTGCCAGCGGCAGATGGCTGGCCGCCAAGACTGCTCCGCCGCTCGCCCGGTGCGCAATGATGGCGCGATCGAGCTCGCCGACGCCCTTGCGATCCAGCCCATTCATCGGCTCGTCGAGCAGCCATAGCGGCGCACCCCTGGCGACTGCCCGCGCCAGCCGCGCCCGTTTGGCCTGGCCGGTGGACAGGAGGCGCACCGGCACATGCACCAGATCTCCGAGCTCGAAGGCGGTAATGGCCTCGCCAAGCCGCGGCCCTTTCCAAAAGGCCAGGGCCTGGCCAAGTGGCAGTTCGCGGTCGAGCGCCAGTCCCTCATCGGCCAGCGACGCATTGGCACGCTCGATCTTGCCCGCGTCGGGCCGCAACAAGCCGGCGACGAGGCGTATCAGGCTAGACTTTCCGCTGCCGTTCGGCCCGATGACGTGCAGCGCCTCTCCGGGGCGCAGCTCCAGGTCGAGGCCCTCGAACAGCAGCCGGCCGCCGCGCACCAGTGCCAGCCCATCGCCCTTCAGGAGAGGCCTCATTCCTGCTCCTCCAGGACATGCATATCCTCGTCGCTGAGGCCGAAATGATGACCGACTTCGTGGATCAATATGTGTCGGACGAGATGTTCGAACGGCTCGCCCTCTTCGCACCATTCGGCGAGGATCGCCTGGCGAAACAGGCGGATTCGGTCCGGCAGGGTTCCTGACGTGTCGACGCTGCGCTGACCGACCGGGATTCCTTCATAGACGCCGGTCAGGTCGAGCGGGTGCTCGATCCCCATTTCGGCCAGCAGTGCGTCATCGGCATATTCGTCGACCTGAAGTACGACATGCTTGAGATGGGCCGCGAATGGCTCGGCCAGGCGGTTCATCGCGTAACGTGCGATCGTCTCGATCTCGTTAGCCGAAGGGGGTTGGTCGAAGCGCCGCGCCATGGCAGCCGCATAGGGGCTTATTTGCCCACGCGGCAAGCTTGCTCCCCGGCGAACTCGCCTCTAAACGACCGCTCTCTCCAGGCGCATTGGATTGCGCACCCGATTCACGCCCGATGCTTCGCATCGACCGATCGGATGCGATGCGGAGCGGTGGCCGAGTGGTCGAAGGCGCTCGCCTGGAAAGTGAGTATACGGCAAAACCGTATCGAGGGTTCGAATCCCTCCCGCTCCGCCACTTGCTTGTTTTCTGGCAGCCCCTGACTCCCCACAAAAGGCCCAGTTTCCAGAGAAGAATTGTGTCTAGACGCCTCCGGTCAGTTGTTGAAATATCTCAGCAGCCCCGATATTGTGTGGGAAATAATGTGGGGAAAGGCAGATGGGCAAGCTGACCGCTACCGGTGTTAGGGCCGCTCTTAGTAAGCCTGGCCGCCATATGGACGGTGATGGCCTGTTCCTAGTCGTCGGCGCCCGCGGCTCCGCTTCATGGGTTGTCCGGGTGCAAAAGGGCGGCCGCCGCCGCGACTTCGGCTTGGGGTCAGCTCGCAAGGTTGGCCTTTCTCTTGCTCGCACCAGAGCGGCGGAAGTTCGATCTCAGGTTGAGGCTGGTCTCGACCCGGTTGTGCAGCGGCGCAAGGCGGCGGGCATTCCTACGTTCCGCCAGGCTGCCGCTCTAGTTCACGCTGAACACAAGAAGACATGGCGCAACGGAAAGCATCAGGCGCAATGGCTGCGCACGCTAGAAGTTTACGCATTCCCAGCGATCGGTGACCGGCTAGTAAGCGAGATTGACGGACCCACAGTCCGCGACCTGCTCGGCGAGATATGGCTCGACAAACCGGAGACCGCTCGAAGGGTGCGGCAGAGGGTAGGCGCCGTGCTCGATTGGGCCTTCTCGAAAGGGCATCGGTCGGAGGAGGCGCCGATGCGCTCGCTATCAAAGGGCCTACCGCGCCAGCCGAAAAGGGCGGGCCATCTTGCCGCCATGCCGTTTACTGACGTTCCGGCCTTCATGACACGCCTCCGAGAGAAGGAGACGTTCGGCAGAATGGCGCTGGAGGCTGCCATCCTCACAGCAGCCCGCTCAGGCGAGATCCGCGGCGCGACGTGGAGCGAAGTCGACCTTGAGAAGGCACTTTGGACCGTCCCTGCCAAACGCATGAAGGCGGGGAGAGAGCACGTCGTGCCGCTGTCCCCGGCCGCTAAAAGAGTATTCCAGCGCGCTGCGGCGCTTAGAACAGAAGGCTCACCATTCGTTTTTCCGGGGTCGCGCCGGAACAAGGGCATGAGCGACAACACACTTGTTAAAGTCCTGCGTGACATGGACGAGACCGTCACGGCGCACGGGTTTCGATCTAGCTTCCGCGATTGGGTCTCCGAGGAAACGACCTTCCAAGGAGAGTTGGCCGAAGCAGCACTGGCCCACACGATCGAGAACAAGGTGGAAGCTGCCTACCGTCGCGGCAATCTTTTGGAGAAGCGGCGGAAGCTTATGGATGCATGGAGTAGCTACTGCGGAAACGCCGGCGCGAAGGTCATTCGCATCGCCGACCATCAATGATCGGCAACCCAGCCTCAAAGCGCGGTGGTCGCAGACCCGGAGCAGGACGCCCGGGCGTTATTCCGTTGAAAAACCGACTTCAAATCGGAGCGGCTTGCGAGAGGGATTGGCAGGGTCAGTCGCGCGGCCATGGGGTCAATAATTGGGGCATCCGGGATAGCATTATTGATCACCACGCCGAAAAGGCCAGTCGCTTCTATGGCGTCAGAATCACTAGGCGGATGGTTGCGTCCTACTGGACGGCCTATCGGAAGCAGGTCAGCCAACATTCCGGCGTTTGATTAGTGTCGAGCGTCTTTGCCTTACTGCCGAAGGCCGTAGTTATGTCCTGCCGCCTGTCGACGACTCGGTGTCGTCGGTTTGCGGAGAAATCGAAATGAACGTGTTGCTCGCATCAATTCCCGAGGCTCAGCGTGCTCTCGGTATCGGCCGTTCGACGGCCTACCGGCTCATCCAAAATGGCCGGCTGGAGACTATCAAGATCGGACGCAGGACCCTCATCACGATCGCGTCCATTCGGGCGCTCGCGGGTGAGCCAAATCAAAATGATGAGGGTTGAGACCGGCGATGGCGGGCCGCGGCTGGTTCATCATGTATCGTGGCTGGATGTCTTCGGACGATTTTCGTCCCGAGCCATTTAGCGAACGAGAGGTATTCATCTGGTCAATCGAGAACGCGGCTCACTCGCCGCATTTCCAATGGTTCAATGGCCTCAAGATCTTTGTCGAACGTGGGGAGTTCGCAACCTCTATTCGCATGATGGCCCAGCGCTTCTCGTGGACGGAAAAGCGCGTCCGCACGTTCATGGAGCGTATGTGCAGAGTCCAAAAGTGGGCGCGGCGCACGGCTCAATCGGGGGCGCAGTCTCCAACTATACTAACAGTTTGTAATTACAACGAATATCAATTTGCAGGATCCGGGAACGGCACAGCCGAGGGCACATCACAGGGCATTCGTCGGGCGCATGGACGGCACATCGCAGGCACACAACAGGATGAATGGGGAAAGAATGGAATAGGAATGGAAGACAATGAATGGAATCTCTTGTCGCCGATGCGAAAAGCCGAGTTAGAATTCTTGCGGGGCATACCTAAACCGGTCTTCAAAAAATGATGATTAACCATCATGCCCGCTGGCGAAGCAGTTCATTGTTTCGGCCTGACCAGGTCCTGTTGCAGGAAGGCGGCGCCCTTGACGCCCATCTCGATCAGCGTGTCGGCCGCTTCGACCACAATCTCGCGCTCGCCAGCGGCGAGGGGTTTGGCGGCGACCAGTTCGCGCAGAAGCAGGACGAGCCGTTCTCCATTGGAGGCATGGCTCCAGAACTTCCGTTCCGTCTTTCGCGCACTCACGACGCGCTGGATCCAGTCTAGCCCGGGCTGCGGCAGCAGCCGGTCCGAGCGGGCGCGCAGCAGCGCCAGCAAGGCGGTGAAGGCCGTTTGTTCGGTCGAGAAGGCTGTGGCCGCACGGTCCAGCGCCGGGATGGCGGCGTCGAGGTTCGGCCATTCCTTGTCGATACCGCACACCATCCCGTTGGCAATCGCGCAGTAAAAAGAAGAGATTGCCATGCCACGGTCGTGCTGGCGGGCGTCGAGGGGGGCACCGCTCCAGCCCGGGCGAGCGATCGCCCAGTCGACGAGCAATTCCCATGTTTCCAGCGTCCCCGCGTCGAGAACATCCTGACGGAGCATACGGTCGATCATGAAGTTGCTCATTACGATGTCCATGACTTCGACGGGAGCTGAGCCTTCGGCTGCATTGAGTCGCGCGATGAGCAGTGTTCGGACCTCAGCGGTGGGGAGCAGGGCGATGAGACGACCGAGCCACCTGCCGAAGGCATGTAGCCACTCATAAGGCGTGTCACCGCGTTCGCCCCTCTTGCCTAACGAGGCAAGGCCCCATTCGAGCGCGCCGGCGGCGTGCTCGATCAGAGCGTCTCGGGTGGTCGGATCGAGCATTGGCTCGATCTGCAATTTCAGCGCGTTGGCGTGGAAGTTCCAGTAGTAGATTTCGCTCCGATTGCTAACACCGGCCGTTGCAGGCGTCGAATGAGGGCTTGGCAGGACGCCTTCGGCCATAATGGACTCAGCTTCATCGGAGAATCCTGACTGTTCCTTCGCCTCGGCCAGCGACCAGTGAAGCCCATGCTCGATTTCTTGGGTTCTTGCTGCCCTCTGTGTAGCGAGGCAGAACAGTCTCCAGACCATGTCTGGCGCGACCTCAGCGAAAAGCGGTGCCGCGTCGTAGACGGCTTCCACGACCTTATCGATGGGATCGACAGCAAGTTGCAGCAGCGCTGCCCGCCACTCCGTGCGGGACGGGTCGCGCTGGAGCAGCGCTGCAAAGGCGTTAGCTGCCATGGCAGGCGGATGGCCGCTGACATGCGAGCCGCGATATGAGAACTCGTCCCGACTTTCGGCTATGGTCGCGGCTCGCCGGGTGACGTCGACCACCTTCGCCTCGGCCTTGGCCCAGAGGTCGTCTTTGGCGTGGCGAGCGAGCACGGCAGCCGTGGCGGACACGGCGGATTGGGCGTTGTGCAATCTCATGTCAGCGATCGGCGCCACATCGTCGAAGAGGTCGTCGGCATCCAGCGAGACCATCTCGTCATACGCTTCCTCCAGCCCGATGTCGGCTCCGGGCTTGCCATCCTCCACGGCCTTGACAGCCCAGAGGTATAATCTGAGCACGCGACCGAGCGCCGCATGATCCGCCAGCATCGCCTGGTGCTTTTCGGACGAGGTGTATGGCGGCTTCATGGAGATGTAGGTCTTGCCGTCGATCTCTTCGGTCACAAGATTCGCAGGATCCGCCTGTTGACGTAGTGGCTCGTAGGCATCGCGAAGGGCCTGTGCGCGCGATGGGTCGTCCCGCTCTTCAGCGGTGGCATAAGGAATACGGTCGAGGAAGGCGGCAATTTCGGCCGCGTATTTCGCCCTCACTTCGTCCGGCGCAAGCCCGGCAAAGATCACTGCCAGATCTCGCACCGTGCGCTCGCGGTGAGGGAGCCGGTTAAGCGCACGCAGCGCGCTGGCGAACACGGTTGCGCCGCCCCAATAGCCGATCTCGTTCGATGGAGATTGCGTGTCGCCGACCTGCCGGCTGAGATCCCACTGCCAAAGCGCGGGATGTGTCCCGATGGCAAGTGAGACATGACTCGACACCGACGCGTTGCCCGCGAAGCAGAGGCCGGCACAGATTCCCAGGACGGCGTTGCACTCGTTGCCGCTTGCGATCCGAAGGCATAGTTGCTCGATAGCGTCGCCTGCGCTTGCACGCTCATGCGCCCAAGCATCGAGTGCAAGGAGCGCTGTATCTAGCATATGGACGTGCGAACCACCGCGGAACCAGCGGTAGGTCCCGTCGTCGCCCCAGAACTCCCAAGGTCCCTCGCCAAGGTCGATGGCGATAGGGATCGGTGTTTCGCCAGTCTCCCGCCACGAGCGCCGCCAGCCCTCCATAGCATGGTTGCAGACCCTGCGAATTAACCCAAGACCGATTTCGGGATCGGCGCGCAGCAACTGGAGGAATGGGGGTCGTAAGGGGGAGGCGGGATAGAAGTCCTGCGTGTCATCGAAGCCCAGCGTCTCCGACTGCTCTCGCATAGAGGAATAGCGGTTATCGCGCCTGCGGTCGTGGTCGAGGAAGTAGGCGCGCTCGATAAAGTCCGTCATCTCGGGTGCAAGCGCATCGGCGACGCTGGCGCTTGCACCGACGATCTGCTTGCGCACGCGTTTGATGGCACGGTCGGAAATGCCGGACAAATAATCGCGAACGACTGCCGGTGCTCCTGAAGTGCATTTGAGCAGTAGCGCGCGGGCTTGCTCCCCTCCCGAACCAGCGTCGCGCTCGTCCGAACTATCCCCATCCCCAAGCAGTTCCAAAGCCCATGCGGCGATTTCCGGCACGTGGGCATAGGTTGCCAACGCGGCTGGAATGGCAGTCACCCAAGCATCAAGCAGCGGAAGCAATTCGCCGTTGAGGGCCGCCGGCAGGCATCGGAAGCGAGGCGCCAGCCAAGAGATCAGACGCATCCAGCTAATGATCTCTGGACCTGCGCCTTCAGACGCGTATTGCTCGCGCTCGTCCCTGGTCAGATCGGGAATAAGCTTTTCGTCCAAGAAGCGCAGGTCGCGGACGGTCTCGGTCGTGCGCACCGAGAGGATTAGGCGTCCAAGAAGTTGAGCGTCGTCACGGAGGAGCACTGGCTCGATTTTGTCGAGCATTGCTTGGCTGTGGACCGACCGGACAGGTGCAGCAAGGACGACCCGACTCCAAGTCGCGCGTAGGTCGCTGACGCCGACGGCGCCGAGCAGGTGCGCCCAGTCGTCACCTCGGTCCGAACGTTCGAGAAGGACGGCCGCCAGGAGCTGAAGCGGGCGCGCCAACTGGAGATCTTCGCCGCCGTCCCGGAGCGCCTGGGCGATTTCGCCCTGTCGCGTCCGCAACAAGCGCTCCAGAATCCACTCCTCGTAGATGTCGTGGGCGAAGGCGACGGTGACGCCCAGGTCAACGTTGCGCAACACGTTCGCCTGAAGCAGTTCGTCTACAGCCACCGGATCGAGGCTGCGGATTGCCATCGGCTGTCCGGCCCGGACTAGCAGTTGCTCACCTAGCGCCAGCAGCACGTTGCGCCTGCCCTGGGCGGGTGCGAAGTCGACGTCATCGACTCCTCCGTGCTCCCACCATAGTTCGACCAAATCGACCTCCGAACGCACCTCCCTGCCCGCCGCCACCGGCAACTTCGATAGAGCGTCGAGGAAGAAGGGGCGCCGAAGCACAGTGTCATAGTTGCGTGGATCGGCGAGAAGCGGACGCAGCAGGGGAAGCGCCTTCGCGGCCTCGCCTGCTTCCCCATCGTCGAAAGCTTCGACGCGGATCGTCGTCGAGAGCAACTTCGAGTTTGCTTCGGGATCAAGCCAGCCGTCCACCCGCTGCGCATTCTCCTCCCGCATCGTCATGACCACCCGCCAGTCGTCGAGATCCGGGGTGTCGGCGATTGCCTTCAGCAGGTCGTTGATGGTGATCTGAACGGCCGGGTCCATCTTATCGGCCCCGTCGATGAACAACGTCCGCGAACCGCAAAGGCCGAACTCGCGCAGGACCGTTTCGAGCGAAGTAACCTTCCCGAACTTCTGGACATGGGCTGGCCAGCCGCCGCCGGTTACGCGCAGATCGCGCAGGACGAGGATTGGCGCCCCGGCAGGCTCGTCGAGCGCGAGCAGCTTTAGTAAAGCTGACTTGCCGGTTCCGTGTTGGCCCACGATGCGCAGGAGTCGGGCATCGACGCGTGCGTCCGCCACTGTCGAGAGTAGCGCATCACGGCTAATCTTCTTGCCGCCGATGGTGTCGCGGATGCTGGCAACGGCCAGACGCGACTCAATGTCGAGCGCATTAATCAATTCGACATGAGCGCGGTCTGAGCCGATCGTATGGCCCTCGGCTTGGAGTTCGCGCACCACGGTGGCACGATCGACGCCGCCGCCGCTCGGAATGATCCGGCTGGCCATCGCGGTCAGGCTGCTCAGGACCTGCTTCGCCTCGGCCGGCCCCCCTGCGACGGGCGCTAATCGGTCAAGGGATCCGAGGCGATCTCGCGATGCTTCTTCCTGGTCGAGGTCAAATGCCACGATGGTGAAGCAGCGTAAGAAAGCGATGATTTCGTCGTCGGTCGCGTTGGGGTCCTTGGCCTTCACCAGAATTTCGAGGACGCGCTGAAATTCGCGCTGGTCGTTGTTTGATCCCGTCGGTGCAGCCAGTCGCTGGCGAAACTGGGAAGCGTCCGCGGCGTGCCGTGCGCGGGCGAGAAGCGGCTGAATGCTGCGCTCAAGCTTGGTGGTCGTTTGACTGACCGCCACGCCAATGCGGTCGGTGGCCGCGTTGAACCCCGTGCGCCGAAATGTATCCCAGGCCCTGGGGATAATGTCCTGCCATTTGTCGTCGCTCTCCGTGAACGACAGGGAGGTCGTGATCTGAAGGTCCAGCCGGGTCGGGGTGCCGTCTGGCAGCCGTCCGTCAATGACCAGGTCATCAAGCGGCGCGCCGAGTTCTGACTGCTGGGTCTTAACCGCCGTTACCGTTCCGAGCATGCCACGCGCGCCCGCTTCCGCGATCATCGCGGCGAGGTAGTGGGTGGTAACTCGCGGCTCTAGGTGGGTGCCGCCCCCTCCGGTGACGTAGACGGTCAAATCGTTCGCGATCTGGTGTACTTGTGGTTCTTGCTGGGAGGGAGATGGAGCCTCGATCGCCATGATGCAACATCGCGCAGCTTTTGGCCGCCAATAGCTTCGAACCCATAACAAGTTATCGCGCTAAGGCGTCCTGAGCCGTGACGGCGCGGCATAAGGGGGCTATGACAGCCATTCCCCCACCTGACCCCCACGAATGGAAGGTCAATGGCAGCACTTTCGGACCGCGAGAAGCACGCAATTGTCACGCTTTTGGCGCAATTCGCGCGGCCTGCCGATGTGGTGGTTCACATGCGTAACGAGTTCGGCATTGAAATCGACCGATTCCAGGTCCGGGCCTATGATCCTACGAACCTTCGATATGAGGGAGGGACCAAGTGGCGGCCGATCTTCGAGGCAGCTCGAGCCGCGTATTTGTCCTCTATCGAAGCCGTGCCCATCGCGCACAAGGCGTATCGCCTGAACATGCTGCAGCGCATGCTCGAAGCCACCATGGCGCATGGCAACTACGTCCTGGCAGCGTCGATCCTGCGGCAGGCCGCTAGGGAAGTTGGACGCGGACCTGCAGAATCGGCTGCAAATTTTGAGGGTCGGAGGTTCGGTCAGGTTTCCGCCGACCAGACCGCAAAGATGGCCGAGATCGCCAAAGCGTTGGCGGAGAAGTTGCAAAGCCTAAGTGCCGATCAATCAGTCCAGGCTTCCGTGGCCGGCTTGCAGGCAGCCTGAGGACAGTCAGTCACATTCCAGCTTCGGCCAGTATCTCTGACGCCTTGCACTGAAGAGCGGCGGCAATTTTGATCACATTGAGCAGGGTTACGTTTCGCTCACCTCGCTCAATCTTTCCCATATGCGAGCGGTCGATGCCTGCATCGGCCGCGAGGGCTTCCTGCGACAATCCAACACTCTTTCGACGAACCCGGATTTCCTCGCCGAGCTGCCGAAGCTGCCGGTCTGCGTCGGTTTTTCCTGAAACACGAGCCACCGAGACAGGGTCGCGAGTTGGCGCCTATCAGGCCACGGTATTTACGACCCAAGTCAGGCGCGATATGTTTGCTTTGCATGCCACGCTTGCCGCCACCGAACAGGCTGAAAGCCATGATCGAACAGGCCATGCGAGAGCGCGCTCCAAAAATGTATCAGCATTTGAAGGCGAAGGGCGAATTGGCCGACGCGCTGGAAAGCAGGGCGGCAGTGACGCAGCAGTCGTTCGAGATTGCGCTGTCGACGGCGAGCGAGCGGGCGTTGCAGCTAAGCCGGAACCTGTCAGATCAGGAAGTGGTCTCAGAAATCAATCAGGCGCGCAACGAAGCGGCGCGGGTTGCACTCGATCAAGCTATCGATTTCACTGCGCCGGAGCCAGGGTGTTAGATACCGCCATTGCTCCGGAGGCGCTGGTCTCGGTAGGAGCATTGAGTCTGGTAATCAGCACGATCGTGGTGGGTTGCCACCTGGTTGCTGTTTTCAGACGCGGAAACGCCGTCGTGTTCAAGCAGGATGAACCTCTCTTACTGGTCTTCTTTTATGCAGTTGTCATAGTCTTCCTGGCTACCGCGCTTGCTAAGTAGCCCCTCAGGTTGGCACTAGGGCGGCCATCGGATCCACTGACAAGGAACGAGCTGCCTGATAAGTTCGGAGGCTTCCCTGGCGAGGAGCGAAACTTGATCGTCACGGCAGCAGAGATGGCTCGTGCGGTGGGCATCGATCCGAAGCGGTTCCGCAGTGCCCTACGAGCGGCGAATTTCCCTTGGCACGGACGAGATCAGCCGTGGTCTGTTGAACAAGGCAGCTCCGAGCACCGGCAATTGGCCGAAGTTCTGGATGGCCTTAGGGCCGGTCTACGCCGGTCCGCAGTGAGCGGAGCGCGCCCAGCGCGGCTTGGAAGCAGGGACGGAAGCGATGAGCATTACATCATCGATCTGTGTGACGAGGTTCTTGGCCAGCGCGCGCATCGAGGGCACAAGTTTGACTTCTTGCGTGGGGATGCGGATCGCAATGGGATCGCCAGGTCGCTGCCTGTTGACGCATACTACCCAGCCCTAAGCCTCGTAATCGAATACTGTGAGCGCCAGCATAGCGAGTCAGTGCCGTTTTTTGACCGGCGCGAGACGGTTTCTGGCGTGGGGAGAGGAGAGCAACGGGCGATTTACGACCAACGTAGGAAGGACATCCTACCCCGAAACGGCATTGCTCTGATGGTGCTAAGTTATGGCGAGTTTGGCCACGATGGTGCGAAGCGATTGCTCAGACGGTCGGAAGATCGTTCGATTATCGAACAGCGGCTTGCGATCGTCTTGGCGGATCGAAGCTAACGGACGAGGGGGTCATGGCGAAGCCAGAAGGGCCTGGGCGCCGAATTATGGTCGAGAGTTATGCTCCCGATCACACGGGGGAAAGCACGGCAGGGTCCACATCCGCCCGGTCGCTGGCTTGGGCTTCGCGACGACCCTAGCAGTTCAGTGTCCAAAGGGGCTTAGCGAAAACTATCCTGTTGGCACTCGGTTCTGGCTATGGGTCCGGTTGACCGATCGCGAAGGAAGCGGCGAGTTTCTTACTGGTAGGTCCGGCGGTTAGAAAGTCGTGTCTTCCTGATTCCAAAGTGAGGCACTACCGGTGTCTGCTTTCCTTCTTAACGGGGTGACATGAACCTGTTTGACCAACTCAAGCCTGGCGCACGCATTCGCGGACTATTCGCATCGGCAGTCGCCGAGGTCGTATCGGTTTCGAAGTTTGGCGCCGATGCGGTCAATCTTGTTTTCCGTGCCGAAGGCCGGGTCCACGAGCGGCTAGTTTACCGCGGTGAAGACGCAGGTTTTTCGATTGAAGAGGCAGGTCACAGCTACTTGTTCGACGCTGATGGCGGACTCCTGCGGCTCGCATCTGAGGCTTACCGCATCCGGCTGGCACACCTGTTCGACCCCTATCTCGCCGTAACCTCATCGCAGATCGAGGCGCTGCCGCACCAGATTACCGCAGTCTACGGTGAAATGCTGCCGCGCCAACCACTTCGCTTTCTGCTCGCAGACGACCCCGGCGCGGGCAAGACGATCATGGCGGGCCTGCTCATCAAGGAGTTGCTGATCCGTGGCGACCTTGATCGCTGCCTCATTGTCGCTCCCGGCAGCCTCGTCGAGCAATGGCAGGAGGAACTGGCCGACAAGTTCTCGCTCGCCTTCGACATTCTCACCCGCGACCAGATCGAAGCCTCGCTCACTGGCAATCCATTCATCGAGAAATCGCGGCTGATCGCGCGCCTCGACATGGCGTCGCGCTCGGATGAGTTGAAAGCCAAGCTAGAAGCTGCGCCCGACTGGGATCTGATTATCTGCGACGAAGCGCACCGCATGGCTGCCTCCTATTGGGGAGGCGAGGTCAAGGAGACGCAACGCCACAAGCTCGGCAAGCTGCTTGGCAGTCGCACGCGCAATTTCTTGCTCATGTCGGCGACGCCGCACAACGGCAAGGAAGCCGATTTCCAGTTGTTCATGGGCCTGCTCGATGCCGACCGCTTCGAAGGCCGCTTCCGCGAGGGCGTACACAAGGCCGACGTGTCGGACATGATGCGGCGCCTCACCAAGGAGGAATTATACCGCTTCGACGGGACCAAGCTGTTCCCGGAGCGCTGCGCCTACACCGCCAGCTACGATCTCTCGCCGCGCGAGGCTGAACTCTATCAGGCGGTTACGACCTACGTCCGTGAGGAGATGAACCGCGCCGACCGCAGCGGCGATGACAAGCGCCGCTCCAACGTTGGCTTCGCACTGCAAATCCTGCAACGCCGCTTGGCGTCTTCGCCGGCCGCTATTCACCGTTCGCTCGAACGGAGGCGCAAGCGGCTGGAAGAACGCCTCCGCGAGGAACTGGTGTTCCGGTCGGGAGGCGGCGCCGGCCTCGGACGCCCTCCGGCTCTACCCGTTTACGATCCCGACGACTACGACGAGGTGCCCGGCGAAGAGGCCGAGCAGGCAGAGGAAGAGATCGTCGATCGCGCAACTGCGGCGACCTCAATCGCCGAACTGGAAGCCGAGATCGTCACGCTGCGACACCTTGACGGCCAGGCGCTCGCACTCAAGCTGTCGGGCGAAGACGCAAAGTGGCGCGAACTCGAATCGATCCTTGACGAACCACTGATGCTTGACCCTGCGACTGGCGCACGGCGGAAAGTGCTGATCTTTACCGAGCCAAAGGACACGCTCGAGTATCTGCGCGACAAGATTGCTGCGCGTATCGGAGATCCCGCCGCCGTTACGGTCATCCACGGCGGAATTGCGCGTGAGGCGAGACGTGCGGCCATTGCCGCCTTCAACTCGGACCCCACTGTGCGCGTGATGATCGCAAACGATGCAGCGGGCGAAGGCGTTAATCTGCAGCGCGGGGCGCATCTGATGGTCAACTATGACCTGCCCTGGAACCCGAACCGGTTAGAGCAACGCTTCGGGCGCATCCACCGCATCGGTCAGACTGAAGTCTGTCACCTATGGAACCTATGCGCAGCCAACACCCGCGAAGGTGAAGTTTACCGCCGCCTCCTGGAAAAGCTGGAGGAGGCGCGCGCAGCGCTCGGCGGCAAGGTCTACGACGTGCTCGGCGAGCTGTTCGAGGGCCACGCTCTGCGCGACTTGCTAGTTGACGCCATTCGCTACGGCGACCGCCCAGAGACCAAGGCCGAGTTGTTCCGCAAGGTCGAGGGCGCGGTCGACGTAGCGGCAATTGAGACGCTGGTCGCTGAGCGCAAGCTGACGACTGAGGGCATGAGCGCTGCCTCGGTTGCTGAAATCCGCGAGCAGATGGAGCGAGCACAGGCCCGGCGTCTTCAGCCGCATTTCATTGGTGCGTTCTTCCGTGAAGCATTCACAATGCTTGGAGGGCGCATCCCGGCGCGGGAAAAGGGGCGCTACGAAATTACCCGCGTGCCGCCGATCCTCAAGGAGCGCGATCGATTGATCGGCCGCGCCGACCCGGTGCTCGATCGCTATGCCCGCGTTACCTTCGACAAGGCCTTCATCGTCGGGCAGCCACAGGCCGAGCTGCTCGCGCCCGGTCATCCTTTACTCGAAGCCCTTGTCGACGTCGTTCTCGAACGCTTCCAGCCCTTGTTGTCGCAAGGCGGAGTTCTCGTGGACGATGCCGACGAGAGCAATCAGCCTCGCCTGCTCGTCTACCTGGAACATGCCATCCGAGATGGGCGTCAGTCGCGCCACGGCGAGCCGCGCGCGATTTCGCAGCGGCTTCAGTTCATACTGCTCGGCGAAGATGGCTCGGCGGAGGACGGCGGCCCGGCGCCCTATCTGGATTGCCGTCCGATCATTCCGGAAGAGCGAGCAAAGGTCGCTGATGCGATTCAGGCGCCCTGGCTATCGGATGACGTGGAGCGGCGTGCGCTTGGCTATGCGATTTCCGAGCTGGTGCCGCAGCACCTGGAGGAAGTCCGCACGCGTCGTCTCGCCGAGGTCGACAAGGTCGAGCGCGAGGTCCGGGCGCGGCTGACCCGCGAAATAACCTACTGGGATGCCCGAGCAGCGCGCCTGCGCGAGGAAGAACGCGCGGGCAAGGAACAGCGCATTAACGCACAGAACGCTGAGGCCACAGCCGCAAGGATGGTTGAGCGACTACACAAGCGCCAAGCCGAGCTAGATGCCGAGCGGCAGGTCGCAGCGATGGCTCCCGTCCTCAAGGGCGCGGCTTTGATCATTCCGGGCGGAATGCTGCGCAAAGGCGCAGACGAGCAAGCAATACCACCACGGCTGTTCGAGTCTGACCCATTCATTCGCGCGGAAACTGAACGGCTGGCGATGGAATCGGTCATTGCCGCCGAGCGTGCGCTCGGCCACGTCCCGCGTGATGTGGCAGCGGAGAAGAAGGGCTGGGACATCGAGAGCCGCGACGGCAAGACCGGCCACTTGCGCTTCATCGAAGTCAAGGGTCGGCACGCCGATGGGCGCGACCTTATCCTCACCAAGAATGAAATCCTTGCTGCGCTCAACTCTCCCGAGCAGTTCGCGCTGGCGATTGTCCGTGTGGACGGTGGATTTGCGGGCGAACCCGTTTATGTTCGAAATTTCTTCGACCGCGAGCCGGGATTCGGGGAGACGGCGGTCGTCTTCAGCATCGCCGACCTGCTTACCCTCGGCGCGGCACCCAACTAAAAAATTCAGGAAAAGAATGTCAGTCACCCCCCGTAAGAAGCTGATCGAGGTCTCGATCCCGCTTGAAGCCATCAACAAGGCTTCGGCGCGTGAGAAGTCGATCCGGCATGGGCATCCTTCGACGCTACATCTTTGGTGGGCTAGGCGCCCGTTGGCGGCCTGTCGGGCAGTGCTGTTTGCGCAACTTGTAGACGATCCCTCGTCCTGGCCTGATCGCTTCCCCACTGAAGCCGAGCAGGACGCGGAGCGCGAGCGGCTGCATAAGGTGATCGCGGACATGGTGCCGTGGGAGGCTTCCAACGACGAACGCATCCTCAACAACGCCCGCTGGGAGATAGCCCGGTCGGTCGCTTGGGGTCTGGGCGAGGAGCCGCCGCCACGAGGCGATGCCAAGGCGATTCTCGGCTTTCTCCAGACCAAGGCGCCGCCCGTCTATGACCCCTTCTCAGGTGGCGGGTCGATTCCATTGGAAGCGCAGAGGCTGGGATTGCGCGCTTATGGATCTGATCTCAATCCGGTGGCCGTGCTGATTGGCAAGGCTCTGGTGGAGGTTCCACCTAAGTTCGCCGGCCTACCGCCGGTCAATCCAAAGGCACAGGCGGAGTCGAAGCATGGCGGCCGTTGGAACGGTAAAGGCGCGCAGGGGCTTGCCGAAGATGTGCGTTTCTATGGTCAGTGGATGCGCGATGAGGCCGAGAAGCGCATCGGCCATCTCTATCCCGCAGCGAAGCTGCCGGAGGGCACTGAAGCGACGGTGATCGCCTGGCTCTGGGCGCGCACAGTTCGCTCACCAGACCCTGCGGCAAAAGGTGCAATGGTTCCGCTGGTTTCTTCCTTCATGCTTTCAACCAAGGAAGGGAAGAAGACGTGGATTGTGCCCGTGATCGATGCAAGCGCACCGGACGGGTGGAAGTTCGAGGTCCACAGAGGCAAATTGGCGAAGGAAGAAGAGGCCCGGCTGAAGAATGGAACCAAGACCGGACGCGGTTCCAACTTCACATGCGTTCTGACCGGGTCGGCGATCTCTCCCGATTATGTGAAAGCCGAGGGCATCGCCGGACGGATGGGCGCTCGACTCATGGCCATCGTCGCCGAGGGCGACCGTTCGCGCACCTACTTGTCGCCCACGGCGGATCACGAGGCTATCGCTGCCGAGGCTAACCCGCCCTGGGTGCCCGACGGCGAATTGCCCGATGATCCGCGCAACTTTTGGACGGTGCAGTATGGTCTTTCGACATTTGCGTCGCTCTTCACCCCGCGGCAACTGCTGGCGCTGACGACGTTTTCTGATCTGGTGGCGGAAGCACGCGAGCGTGCGCTCGCCGATGCCCGCGCCGCCAGGATGGACGCAGACCCTACACCTGTCCACCAGGGCGGCCATGGTGCCACCGCCTACGCTGACGCTGTGGCGACTTATTTGGCCTTTGCGATTGCCCGCAGTGCCGATCGGGGTTCGACGGTTTGCAGTTGGGACAGCAGCCCCAAGATGGAGGCCCTTCGCAACACGTTCGCGCGGCAAGCGATCCCGATGAATTGGGACTATGCCGAAGGAAGCCCTTTTTCCTCGTCGAGTGGTAACTTTCTCTTCAACGTCGAATGGACTGCCAGTGCCTTGTCGCGAGTGCCCGCTGTGGGGGTGGGAGGAATCGGTAATATCAGCGCACCTGCCAACTCATTTCCGATCAAGCCCATCGTAGTCTCAACCGATCCGCCCTATTACGACAACATCGGCTACGCCGATCTCTCCGACTACTTCTATGTTTGGCATCGCAGAACGCTTGCTAAGGTATGGCCCGAGCTGTTCCGGCGTCTCGCCACCCCGAAAACCGAAGAACTGGTTGCCACGCCCTATCGACATGGAGGCAAGAACGAGGCCGAAGCTTTCTTTATGGACGGTATGGGGCAGGCCCTGACGGCCATGCGTAACGCAGCGACCGACAGCGAACCGCTGACTATCTATTACGCCTTTAAGCAGGCGGAAGCCGCACAGGATGGAATAACATCTGCAGGCTGGTCGTCATTCCTGCAAGCAGTGGTCGATTCAGGACTGGTCGTTGATGGCACATGGCCAATGCGAACTGAGATGAGCAACCGCATGATCGGTAGCGGCACGAACGCCCTCGCTTCCTCTATCGTGCTCGTCTGCCGCAAGCGACACAGCGACGCGGGCATCATTACCCGAGCCGACTTCATCCGCCTATTAAAGCGCGAGTTACCGGAGGCGATCGATGACATCCGCAAGGCTGGCGTGGGTCCGGTGGACATGCAGCAATCGGTGATCGGTCCCGGCATGGGTGTATTCTCCCGTCATGCGCGGGTGTTGGAGGATGACGACAGCGCGATGAGCGTGAAAACCGCGTTGGCGATTATCAACCGTGTTTGGGGCGAGATCGAGAACGAGGCCGATGCCGCGCTAGACGCCGAAACGCAGGTGGCGCTTGCCTGGTTCGCCTCCTACGGCTTCGACGCTAAGCCCTCGGGTGAGCTGATCACGCTCGCCAACGCCAAGAATGTGCCCCAGGCGGCGCTGTTCGCCTCGGGTGTGTTCACTGACCTGAGGGGTCGCGCCCAGTTAACGCCGCGCGAGCATTTGCCTTCCGATTGGACGCCGGCTGGAGACAAATCGCTCACGGTGTGGGAATGCGTTCAGCACGCCGCACGCACCCTGCGTGCCGAGGATGGCGGCGAGGAGGCCGCGGCGCGACTGATCACTGAAATGCCGCCGCAGATTGCAGCCGATGCCCGCGCGCTTGCATATCGGCTTTTCCGGGTCGCCACCGACAAGGGCTGGTCGGCTGAGGCGCTCGTCTACAATGAACTTGCAGCGGAGTGGCCGCAGCTAAGCGAATTGGCAGGAAAACTTGCCGACGCCGCGCCACGTGGCCCGGCGCAAGCAGCCCTGCTATAGGCCGGCGCGATGCTGAGATCTCTGCGCTTCACCAACTTCAAATCCTGGGAAAAGGTCGAGCTTAATTGCGCTCGGATAACGGGCGTGTTCGGCACCAACTCTTCGGGCAAGACTAGCCTGCTCCAGTTTCTTCTTCTTCTCAAACAAACGAAGGACACCACCGATCGAGCAATCGCGCTGGAATTGAATGGTGAATTTGTCGAACTCGGCACGATCCGAGATGCAATTTACAAGCACGACGAAGAGCGCTCGATCGATTTTGGTTTATCGTTTCAGCTAGATGGCGATTATTCGCTGGTCGACCCTTCGGGCAAGCGGACTTCGGCAATCACACGCGGAAATGTTCTCGATTTTGGCGCCTTCGTCAGTGTGTCCAAGCGTGCCCCAGCCACCGAATGGATTGCCTATACCCTCGGGAACGTGACTTTCAGTCTCGCGCGGCGAGAAGAGGAATCAACGTCCTTTGAACTTCGAGCAGAGGCAGTCGGAGGCGAGAAATCGACATTTCGCTTCGTTCGAACTCAGGGGCGTCCATGGCAGTTGCCCGGTCCCGTCAAATCCTATGCCTTCCCAGATCAAACGAGGACATTCTTCCAGAACTCCGGTTTTCTAGCAGATTTGGAGTCCATCTATGAGGAGGCTCTCGATCGCATCTACTACCTTGGACCTCTGCGTAATCCACCTGAGCGGGATTACCTCTGGGCGCGATCGCGACCGACAGATGTCGGAACAAGTGGAGAAAAGGCAATCGATGCGATCCTGGCAGCAACCGAAGCGGGGGAAACTCGCAATCTGAAGCCCAAGGCGCACCACGTCCCGTTTCAGGAGATGATTGCCTATTGGCTGCGCGCAATGGGCATGATCGACAGCTTTAGCGTGGAAGAAATTGCTGACGGGTCCAACTTATGGCGCGCGCGCGTTCGAACACGAAAGGGCGCCAGCGAGGTCATGCTCACCGACGTTGGCTTCGGTGTCTCGCAGGTGCTCCCGGTAATCACGCTCCTTCAATACGTTCCGGAGGGGTCAACAGTTGTGCTCGAACAGCCGGAAATACACCTTCACCCTCTCGCTCAAGCAGCACTCGCCGATGTAATCATCCAAGCTGCATTGCATCGAAACGTCCAGGTCATCCTCGAAAGTCACTCGGAACATCTCTTGCTCCGCCTGCAAAGGCGCATTGCCGAAGAGGCAATCTCGGCAAACGACGTGAAACTCTATTTTTGCGACGCCCCACGGGGGGTTTCCACCCTAACTCCATTAGAAATTGATCTCTATGGCAACATCATCAATTGGCCAGATAAATTTATGGGCGACGCATTCGATGAGACTGCCAAAGCGGAGGTGGCGCGCCTTGAGCGAATGAAAGCGGCTGAATGAGCCGCTGTGTGGTGGACACGAACGTAGCTATCGTCGCGAATGCAAGGTCGGATCCCGATGATCCCAATCCTCCGTCGATCGAATGTAGGCTCGCCACCGTCACTTTCCTGATGGAGTTGTTGAGCGACGGCAAAATCCTTCTCGATCTCGATAGCGCTATTCAGACGGAGTATCGGACCTATCTCAATCCGAGAGGTCAACCCGGCGTGGGAGATCGCTTTTACCAGGCCGTGTTGCAAAGTGCACCTGAACGCGTCGAGCGTGTGGAGTTGCCCAAGGCGGCAAGCGGGGAATATGCCGATTTCCCGCAATCGCTAATTGATGCCGGATTCGACCCTAGCGATCGCAAGTTCGCCGCGCTGGCGCGGCGTGAAGGAGTGCCTGTGTATAATGCTACCGACAGCGACTGGATCGAACACGCAGAGACCCTGGCGGCAGAGCATATCCAAGTCGAGCATTTGTGTGGCTGCAATCCGGCCCAGTGGTTCGCCGCGTGACTGCTGACCATTCAGCGACCGATCGTGTCCGCAAGGCGCTCGATCATCTGCGGCCCGGTCTGTCGCCCTTCGTCGAAGCTTGGATGAAGAAGAAGCACGGTGCGGACTGGGGTAGGGTAGCCAGCAGGGCGCACGGTAGTGATTCAAGCGGACCTCTGGACGCCTACGGGCTGCTGAAGACTATTCTCGACAACTGGCGATTCACTTTTGAGGAGGCGTTTCAGCAACGCGAGCGACATCGCGTGCGCAACTTCGTCTCAACCTCTCTGGAGGCGCGCAACGCGACCTCGCATCTTACCCTGCCGCTCCAGGACACCGAAGCGCTGCGTTATCTCGACGCCATCCACGAGCTGCTGAGGGTCGTTAAGGCGCCCGAGACCGAAACCTCCGCGATTAAAGGGCTATACGAGGCTCAGCGCCGCTCGGGACTTGCCGACAAGGTCACGGAGAAGCCGCCGGCCGAGCCGCGCGGCACGCTGTCGCTACCGCTCACTCCGCGCGAGGAGGGAAAGCCAGATAAAGCGCTGCGCCCTTGGATCGAAGTTGCGTTGCCTCATGCAGACGTGCTGGAAAATCGCTTCCGACAATCCGAATTCGCAGCCGACCTATTTGCGGTGGATTCCGGCAACGCCGCTGGCGAGTATGCCGATCCTCGCGACTTCTTCCGCATCACCTTTCTTACGGAAGGGCTGAAGCGCGTCCTCAGCACCGCCTTGCAACGGCTGGGCGGGACCGGTGGCGATCCGGTCATCGGTCTTCAGACCGCCTTTGGCGGCGGCAAGACGCACACCATGCTCGCTGCCTACCACCTATGCGGGGTGGACGATCCGGCACCATTGGAAGGCTTGGCGGATCTTGCGGTCGACAGCGCCGACTGGAAACGACCGAAGACCGCCGTCTTCGTCGGAACGTCAAAGGCAACCGACGACTCGCTGGTTCTGCATGGCGGTCCCAAGGTGCGCACGCTCTGGGGGTATATCGCTTGGAGGCTCGCGGGCGATGCCGGATTGGAACTGGTCAAGGAAGCCGAAGCCGCGCGAACCAATCCCGGCTCTGAGCTGATGGTTGAGGTCTTCAAGCTTGCCGGGCCTAGCCTGATCCTGCTCGACGAGCTTGTTGCTTATGCCCGACAGTTGCCGGACGACCGCTTTGAAGCATTCCTCTCCTTCATTCAGTCGCTGACCGAGGCGGCAAAGATGGTGCCCGATGTGCTTGTCATCGGATCATTACCGGAGAGTGATGCCGAGGTTGGCGGGGAAAAAGGCAAGGCAGCATTGCTACGATTGGAGCGCGTGTTCGGACGCGTCCAGTCGCCTTGGCTGCCTGCTACCGGTGACGAAACCTATGAGATTATTCGGCGGCGCCTGTTCCAGCCGCTCGATAGTGACGGCGAGAGGGCGCGCGAGGAGACCTGCAAGGCATTCCACAAGCTTTACCGCGATAATGCTGCTGAGTTTCCACCGGAGGCCCGTGAGACGCGCTATCTGGAACTACTGAGGCTGTCCTACCCAATCCATCCGGAACTTTTTGATCGGCTTTCTAAGGACTGGGCGAGCCTCGAAAAGTTTCAGCGAACCCGTGGCGTGCTTCAGTTTATGGCCAACGTGATCGGCGTGCTTTGGCAGGAGCGCTCCGGCGATCCGTTGATAACACCAGCTCGTGTCCCTGTGTCACATGAAAAGGTGCGCGCCAGCATCCTCTATCCGCTCGATCCCGCCTTTGGCGCCGTTGTCGACAAGGAAGTTGACGGGCCGAGTTCGCTTCCCGCGCAGAAGGAAGCCAATCCGCAACGTCGCATTTCGCAAGCCCGCGCTGCGACCAGGACTGCACGATCAGTGTTCCTGTGTTCGGCGCCTCTCGTCGGGCAACCCAACGCTGGCGTGACTGGACCAGGCGTGAGGCTCGCTTGCGCCGAGCCAGGCGATCAACTCGCGATCTTTGGCGAGGCCCTCCGCGAACTGAGCGAGCAGGCGACCTATCTCTACGAGGAGGCCGGCCGCTACTGGTTCTCAACCCAACCGACCCTCAACCGGCTTGCTGACGAGCGCGGGCGTTCGTTGCCGGAACATGAGGTGGACGAATATGTCCGCAAGAATCTCCGCGAGGACGGGGGGCACAAGGCTGGGTTTGCAAAGGTCCATGCTGTTCCTGACGATGCCTCCACAGTAGACGAGGCCGAGGCGCTGGCACTGGTGATCCTATCGCCCGCCACGGCGCACAGCGGACGAAGCGCGGGGCAAAGCGCCGCAACCGAGGCAGTCTCGGATGCACTGCTTCGCTGTCGTAATTCGCAGCGGCGTCATCGCAACACGCTGATTTTTGTCGCCGCTGATGAAGCACAGCTTGCAACTGCGCGAGACGTGGTCCGGAAGGCTATAGCTTGGCAATCAATCGCCGATGATAAGCGGCTCCAGGGGCAGTTGACTCAAGCCCAAGCGGCCGATGCTAGAGACAAGGCCAGCACTAACAAGGAGTCCGCCAGCAAGGCCATCCGGAACGCGTGGAGCCACATCCTCTATCCCGTCGAGACCGTCAGCCCAGGCAAACCCTTTGATCTGGAGCATGCTTCGATCGGCGGCGGAGATAAGCTGAGCGTTCCTATCTCTACTTTCACAAAGGTTGTCGCAGATGGAATCGCCCGCGAGAAGCTTGGGGCAGACACGCTTTGGCTGAAGTTGAAGGATCTGTGGCCGGAAGACCGAGATCACTTGCCGATCGCCGAGATCGCGGGTTGGTTCGCTTCCTACGTTCATCTACCGCGGATTAAAAATCGCACCGTGCTCGATCTTGCGATCCGTGACGCGGTCGCGAAGTTCGACGCGTCGTTCGGCTACGCCGACGCAGTTGAGGGCAGCACTTACACCGGCTTACGCATCTCAAAGGGGTTACCCGAGTTCATTCCAGACACGGCAGTGCTTGTCCGCGAAGCCGTTGCGCGGGAAGCGCAGGGACCATCGGAGCAGCCGACGCCCCCTGAGGACGCAGCCGATCAGACTGGTGCCGCAACGCCTGGCGGCCCTGTGGCCAGTCCAGATGGGCAGATCGCCCCGAAAAGGTTCTATGGCACGGTGGAGCTTGATGCGACCCGTCCCATTCGCTCGCTCGAACAGATTGTGGAGGCCGTGGTCGCGCAGCTTCAGCACACCTCCGGCACCAAGGTGACGCTGACGCTGGATGTGGAGGCCGTGTCCGCAAGCGGCTTTTCTGATGCTGACGTCGGCGTTGTGCGCGACAATGCGCGCCAACTAAAGTTTGATCCCAGCTCGACGGGCTTCGAGTGATTTTTCCGTCGATGACGCGCGGCTCGTGTGGGTAGAAATGTGGGAAGCGCAACCAACGTATCGCAATTAGCTATTATATATTAGATACTTAAGTCATATAGTCAGACGGACTCCCGCTCCGCCATCATTTTCGGAAGATATGCCATTGCAGGCCTAATGGCCGCTTTCGACCCATTGCGGTCATTAGGCAGTTTTGTCTCAGCCAGCCTCGCGAATTTGACCTTTTAGCCGCTCGGCCTCTTTCGCCAGTTGGCGCGCATTCCAGATCTTTTGGTCTAGGTCGGCAATCACACGGTTGAGGGCCCACCTCAGGTTGGGGATCGCACGTACCTCTACAGCGACGCGTTCGGCGGATCGCGGCTCCATGGTCGACTTGCAAAAATTGGAAAGCCTCGGCGTAACACTGCCATACTTGTCTGCCTGAAGAACCTCCGGACAGTCTTTGAGCACCTGCGCCTGGGCGGCGAACGGAAGCACGGACCGGATGGTTTCCCGATAAGGTGGAACGTTGTCGAACAGGCGCTGCATGGTCGCCAGGCCGACATAATAATTTGCAATGCGCTCCCGAAGCATGCGGCTGCCGAGGAACTCCGCCTTCCCGGAGGCGACGACCTCGTCATAGGTGAAATGACGGATCGCCTGAGGGATGTGGTTGCTGGCCTCGTACGCATCGATGATGAATTCGCCAGGACGCTCGCTAACGGGCCTGTCCAGGGCGGCAAGCGCGGCCTGCGCATGCGCCAGGACTTGACCATAATATTGGATGCGGAATGAAACGTCGCGCTGATCCGATTCCAGATCAAAATAAAGCCGATCGCGATATTCCCGGCCTTCGGCCCGGTCGAGCCTCGCCTGGTTCCAGTTATTGACCTGAATACCCAGGAACACGCCCAGAATGAGGATGACGAGGTCCAAGGCGACCCCGAACCAGTTCTGGCGCGCCCCCTCCGCCCGTAGCCGTCTGAGGATCATCCGTGCTTCCCCCCACATCACGTTAGGCGAAGCCGAACCCTCCTGCCAATCCAGCTTTAAGGGGCGAATGGCCGCGTTCGACCCATTGCGGCCATTGGGACGTGCCGGGAGCCGTTAGCCGATTTCGCTGCCAAGCGAGGTTACTTCTTTCGGTAGCGATCGAACCAGGCGATTATTGCGCTCGCCTTCGCGGCGGACTGACTTGGCCGCGACGCAATTCCACCGTGGCTGGCATCCGGCACTTTAACAAGTGCGGTCGGAACGCGCTGGAGCTTGAGCGCCGAGTATAGCTGTTCGGCTTCGCTGACCGGGGTGCGGTAATCCGAGCCGCCGACAACCACTAATGTGGGCGTTTTGACATTTGCCATCAGGCTGAGCGGCGAACGCGACCAATAAGCCTGATAATTTTCCCATGGCAGCGATCCCATCCAATAAGGACCGTAGAAGGGCGCTCCGTCGGAGGTGAGGGACATGCTGGCCCAGTTCGTCACCGGCTTTTGCGATGCGGCCGCCTTGAAACGATTGGTCTTCCCGACAATCCAGGCGGTAAGAATTCCGCCGCCCGATCCTCCGGTGACGAAAAGATTATCGGGGTCGGCCACACCGCTTGCGATCGCAGCATCCACGGCCGCCATCAGATCATCGAAATTGCTGGCCGGATAGGTCTTCTCGATGCCGTCCGCGAAGCCCTGGCCATAGCCGGTCGACCCGCGCGGATTGGTATAAAGCACCGCATAACCGGCCGCTGCATATTGCTGATAATCAGTCGAGAAGTGAGGGCCGTAGGCGGCGTAAGGTCCACCATGGATTTCCAGGATGACGGGGACTCGCTGACCTTCCTTGTAGGTGGGGGGAAGCAACAGCCAGGACGGAACTCGTCCGCCATCGGGCGCGGTCGCCACGAACGACCTTAGGCTGCCCAGATTCTTGGCACCGAGACTGAGGTCGTTAAGCTGTGTCAGCTGGCGCTTTGTCCCGCCGGTCGAAATCGCAACGTCGGTCGGGCGGTTAAATGGGCTGGTCGTGAAGGCAATGGTGCCATTTTTTGCCACGCTGAACGAGCCGCCTCCGTAAGGGCGGTCATATCCGGGATCGGCGGCTTCATGGGTGAGGGAGCGCACGCTTCCATCCAACCCGATGCGAGAAACCGTGACCGAGCCATCTTCCTCGTAGCCGGCGATGATCGCCCGCCCATCGGCTGACCAACTGATTTGGTTGATTCCACGATCCAGGTTCGGAGCAACCAGCCTCGGGTTGGCGCCATTCGCATCCATCACATAGAGGTCGGCCTGCTCGAAGCCTTTCTTGTGGTCGTTGTAACCTAGATAGGCGATGCTCCTGCCATCCGGCGAAGCAACTGGAGCGGCATCAGGGCCATTCCGGCTCGTCAGCGCGGCCACGTCGCCCGTATCGAGGTCCAGCCGGTAAATTTCGCTATCGAGGACCGTCATCTCCCAGTCGGGTTTGCGGATCGCACTGAAGAGGATTGCCCGTCCGTCCGGCATCCATTCCGGGACGCCGTCATGGTAGGCACCAAAAGTGAGCTGGCGAGGCGCCCCGCCGTTAGCGTCAACCATGAAGATCTTATCGAAGCCGGGCTTCAAATAGCCTGCATCGTCGGTGCGATAGGTTACCTTGTCCAATATCTCGAGTGGCTTGGCCCATTGGGCGCCCTCCGGCTTTTCGGGAGCGGCGCCAAGTTTGGATCCTTCATCCGGAACGCTCATCAAATAGGCGATGCGACGCCCGTCCGGAGACCAGGAGATGCCCTGAGGGCTGTCAGGCAGGCCGGTAACACGGACCGACTGCCCGCTGTCCATCCAATGGACGAAAAGCTGCGGCGAACCGCCTTCTCCCGTTGAAACATAGGCAAGCCTCCCTCCGTCGGGGGACCAGCGCGGACTGAAATGATCGCCCGTGCCGGCTGCGATCGGCCGCTGTTCACCGGATCCGATATTTATCAGCCATATCGACGAGCGAATCTTGTCGGTCATGATGTCCGCGGACCGCCGCACATAAGCGACTGTCCGTCCATCCGGGCTGATTTGCGCGTCAGACGCCGCGCTCAAGTTGAACAGGTCTCGGCCAGAAAACAGGGGATTTGCACTCTCGGCTGGCGCAGATAGCGCGGGCGCGGGAAGCGAAGTGGCGAACAGCATCAGCGCAAGCGCCGTGAGCGAACGGCTATGATTCATCGAATGTACCCCCTCCGGATAGCGGCAGGTACATCCACTTTTCGACAGGATACGGCAAGCGCTGCCGCGCTCGACGCTCTTTAATGTCCGCTGTCGACCCATTGCGGACACCGCCAGAGTTTGCGACGCTTGCCAAATGCTGACGGTATTGACGCTTATCGCGATGGTTCAATCGCCTCCCCAGGATCCGGCGACCGCGTTGTTGGAAGAGGCCATGCGCGCAACGAAGCAGTTAGACGAATGCTTGATGGGGACGGCGGAAAGCCTGCGGCCTTCGACCTCAAGTTGGTTGGAAAAATATAGGAGCTATCGGCAAAGCTGTGGCAAAGAACGAGCCGCGGCATTTGACCTGCATCTGCGACACGCGTGGGCGGAACTGACGCCACGAACCCCGGATGAACGAATTCAAGCCTATCGTCGCGCCACATTCAGGGTCGACAGCAGGTACGATATTGGGGTGGCCAAGTTTCTGGACCCGAAACCGCCAACCGACTGACGGATGGGCTGACGTTCGCTTCCCACCCATTCCAGCGATTGGACGAAAGCCGGCGGCATCACGTTGCTATCGCGTGGCCGGTTCCGCGATGAAAGCCATGATCGCATCCATCGTCACCTTGGGCTGCTCTTCCATCAACCAGTGACCGGAATCTGCTATGCTAAGGGCGCGCACATCGGTTGCGGCGAAGGCGATTTCGTTTGCAAATCCCAGTCCGAACGATTTCTCCCCGCCGATGGCCAGGACCGGCATGGCAAGTTTGCCCTCGGCCAGGAATTTCTGGTTGTCCACGGCATCCTGGCGGAAGGCCGCAAACTGGGCGAACGCGTCATGGATCGCCTGAGGACGGGCATAAAGCGCGGCGTAATGGGCGCGCGTTTCTTCGCCGATGTGCTTCGGGTCGGCGGATAGCTCGTTGTAAAAGCGATCGAGATAGATCCGCTCACGACCTGCAACGAGCCGTTCCTCGTCGGGCCCGAAGAAATCGAAGTGCCAGGTTCGCTGGTCCTTGACCACGCTGTCCCAATTGCCGAGCCCCGGCAGCGGCGCGTCCATCACCACCCAGCGGGTAACCCGGTCGCGATTCTGGGCGGCGAAGGCATAGCCGACCATGTTGCCGATGTCGTGCGTGACCAGAGCCAGCGATCCGTCGAGCCCGAGTGCATGAAGCACGGCCGCAATGTCACCTGCTTCGCTCTTCTTGTCATAGCCGGTCTCTGGATGCGACGAGAGGCCCATGCCCCGAAGGTCGGGTACGACGACCGTATGATCGGCGGCCAGGCGACCCGCGAGCGGCGCCCACATATCCCCGGTATCGCCAAACCCGTGCAGCAACAGGACAACCGGTCCATGCCCGCCGATCCGGGTGTGGATCGTCGCCCCGTTGACGGGGATATCGCGTGCGCTGAAGCTTGGAGGGAAGGTCTCAATCTCGGCCAATGCCGGGGCAGGAGCGAAAAGCAGAACGGCGAGAAACGCAAGCCAACGGTTCGGACGGGTCATATGCTCCCCCAATTACCAGGCCAGCGCAGTAGCAGCTGGCCGGCGGAACGTCACTGCGGGCAACGGGCCAAGCCTGATCGGTCTGCGCAATCATTGCTCCGAATATTCGAATGAGCTTAAGCCTCGGGCCTCATTGGCCAAGCGCCCGAATTCCGCTCTTAGTCGCGGCGCGGCGAAGTCAAGGAACGCACGCACCTTTGGCATCGACACACGTCCGGGCGGAGTAAGCAGGTGGACAGGCAGGGCAGGATACTCCGCATCGGCCAGCACTACCTTCAACTTGCCGTCGCGAACCTCTTCCGCGACGTGGTATGAATAAAGTCGCGTCAGGCCGCGACCCCGGATTGCCGACCCCTTCGCTGCGCGGACGGAGTTAACCGTCAGCCGCGGAGTGAAATGAACCGTTCGAGAAATTGACGATCCCGGCGCGGGCGCGAAGACCCAGCTATCCAGGCCGAAATTGGTGAAAGCCACAATGTCATGCGCGGCAAGATCCGACGGTTGCTCAATCTTGCCGCGGCTCCTTAGATATTCGGGCGACGCTGCAACCACGCGCCGCACTTCACTGCCGACCTTTGTCGCGATGAGCGATGAATCGGGAAGCTGGGCGACCCGCAGGGTAACGTCGACGCCTTCTTCGACCAGATTGACGGTTCGATCGAGCAACAACAGCCTGATCGACACGCTCGGATATGCATCAAGAAAATCGTCAATGATCGGCCGGAGGATATCCTCTCCACTTATCGGCGGCGCGGAAATTGTGAGCACGCCGCGCGGAGCCGACTTTTCGCCGACAGCCAGAATGTCGGCTTCCTCCAGCTCGGTCAGGATGCGGCGGCAGGCGACGGCATAGCGTTCTCCTGGCTCGCTGAGCCTGATGGTCCTGGTGGTGCGGTGCAGAAGTTCGACGCCCACATGCGCTTCAAGGAAAGCAATGGCTCGGCTGATGGCTGCTGGCGACCTTAGAAGGCGCCGACTTGCGCCTGCAAGGCTGCCTTCGTCGAGGGTCGCAATAAACACCTTCATCGCGTCGATCCGGTCCATGATCACCTCCAACTCGCGTGGCGGTATTCGTTCGTTTCACGCAACAGTGTCAATCGAATAGCATCTATTCGCTCGTGTTGAGGCGCAATCTAAATGGTTGTCAGCGGCGCAATCGAGCGCCGGATTTATCCAATCCTGAGGTGCAATCATGAGTGATACACGCAAAGTCGCCGTCGTTACCGGCGCATCGCAAGGGATCGGCGCCGGTATCGCCGAGGCCTTTCTAGAGCGCGGTTACCGTGTGGTCGCCACGTCCCGCTCGATCAAGCCGTCGAACAAGCCCGGCGTGCTGACGGTGGCCGGCGACATTGGCGATCCTTCCACCGGTCCCCGCGTCATCGCCGAGGCGCTGAAGGCCTTTGGCCGCGTCGACACTTTGGTCAACAACGCCGGCATCTTCCTTGCCAGTCCCTTCACGGGCTATTCCGCCGAGCAGTATGACGCAGTCGTTGCAACAAATCTCAACGGCTTCTTCTACATCACCCAGGCCGCAATCGACGCTATGGAAAAACAGGGGAGCGGTCACGTCGTGAGCATAACCACGACTTTGGTGGATCAACCGACGTCCAAGGTGCCTTCGGTTCTCGCATCCTTGTCCAAGGGCGGGATTGCCGCGGCGACCAGGAGCCTGGCTGTCGAGTATGCATCCCGCGGAATCCGCGTGAATGCCATTTCGCCGGGGATCATCAAAACGCCGATGCATGCGCCGGAAACCTATGATTTCCTCGCGGCGCTGCACCCGGTCGGCAAATTGGGCGAGGTCGGCGACATCGTCGATGCCGTCCTGTATCTCGACTCCGCCAATTTCGTGACTGGCGAGATCCTACATGTTGATGGCGGTCAGGTCGCCGGCCACTAAGCGCATAGCCAGGAAGGAGCCGGGTCATGCCGATGGTAACCGTCCAGGTGACTCGCGAAGGCACCAAGCCCGGGGTCGACCATGTCACGGCCGAAGAGAAAGCCGCGATCTACAAGGGCATCAGCCAGCTACTCTATGACGTCCTTGGCAAGCCGCCCGAATGGACCTGGGTCGTTTTCGAGGAAGTTGAGTTGGAGAATTGGGGCTGGGGCGGCATGCCTGTCACAGATCATCGCAAACAGCTGGCTGCAAAGCCCGGCGCGTGACCAGCCCCTAAATCAACCCGGTATCAAGTTGCCGATCATCAAGCCCCATGGCCGGTGTCTCGACGCCGGCCATGGCCGCTTTCGCGGGGTGGGCTCGGACATGAATCGTGGCTGGCGGCGCATTTGGGCGGTGAAGCCCAACTGGAGCGATTTCTATTTGAGAATCTTCGCGATCTGAGGCGGCCGTTCCCGTTCGGTGATGTAGCCCTCCGGGAACCAGACGAGCTTCAAGGAAATCGGGCTTTTCCTGTCTCCCATGTCGTAAATGGAGATGGAATATCTATACTGATTATTATCACGCATTATTTTTGCATTGTCGGTAAGCGGAAAATCAAAGATGGAAATGTGGGCCTCATCCAGCTGTTGAACAGTGCCTATTGGTTGCTTTGCCCAATCCATATTGGGCCGACATTCTTCGTTACTGGTCTTGTCAGTATCGACTATCCACGGCCAAATCCGTTCTCGTGCCTTGTTCCTTTCTAAAAATACTACCCTTGATCCTATACTCATTATCCTCTTGTCATAATCTGGCGCCAGAAATCTGAGCAACAAACAAATTTTGTTATCCGGTGACGTCAAGCAGATCGTGGAATCCTCAGCCAGCGTCGGTTTTTTAATACTGATATTTCCGTTTTCGACACAATTCGGATAGGTTTTTATGGTTGCTTTATTACCTTCCAGATCCAACAAATCTATCCTGGTCACTTTCGCTTCATAGCCGTTTCCGCTCCGCGATGTGCCATCGATGCTTGTCAGCATGTTGATCTGCCGATCGATGACCCGGCGCGCATCCGATGCGATCTTGTCATGGCCTTCCTGATCGTTGGCTTGCAGGAGCCTGGAGTCCACTTCCAGCAGGAGCGGTTTAAATTCAAAGTGATCGTGGAAATTCAGAGTCACCATCTCCGCCAGAAGTAGCTGGCGACGAATGTCGGAATTTGGGTTCGTTGCCCCATTCTGACCGATGATCGGCTGGACAAGATCGCCCAGCATGGATGCGCGCAATTCGCTTTCGGCCTGTTCCCGCTGGTTCATGACCGACGTGAGCGAAGCCTTGGACTGATAATTATACCCAACGTAGGTGACACATGCGATCGCAACCGCCCCAATCAGCTTGGCGGCAACATCCAGCCATTCCCGAACATCATGCGAGCTCCGCGTCTGGCCTTCAGGGCTTGAGCCCGTGTCGGGCGCGTCAGTGGTCATCGGTGCCCTCCCCTTGAAAAATTGGAGCTAAATTCGATCCGGACTCACTTGCTCGACAGATAAATGTCCCGGGCGACCGGCACCGTGGAGCTCTGAATTGTCGCCGCATACGATCGACCGTCGGGCGAATGTTCGAATGTCACGGCATAATCGCCAGCCGGGAAGAAGATCCGGTAGATGCCGTCCTTGATATCGACCTGACTGCCGTCCGGAAGCTTGAGCCTTCCGCTAAATGGCTGGTTGTCGAGGTAGACCCTTCCCGAGACTTCCTCGCCAATTGCCGGAGAAGTGAATGCAACCAGAGCGAGAAAAATCGCTGCTGCGCGAACGCCGGTTTTAGTCGATGACGAAGTAAAGCTCGTGCTGCGCAACATCACATGCCTCCTCTTCAAGGCTGGATGTGGACCGAGCGGCAATCTTTGTAACACATATGTATTGAAACGCGAAGGCGTGGTTATATTTTGATTCAACCAGCTATTGATAACATAAGTTAATCGCCGCAATATTGTGGCTTGCCGAATCAACCAGGCTGGCGCCCACCAGTGTGCCTGCCGAGAATTCGTGACGAAGGTCATGAAGCTTCCGTGACGGAGGCGGTTGATGTCCAACGGCAGTTATCCGACGCCAACGACGCGCAGGTTGAGGGTTTATGCGTTCGACCCCTCGGCATCCGTCGCACTCGACACGGCGGTCATCAATGACGCGGTGCTTTCGCTGCCCTGGAACCCGCCGTGGGAGGATCCCCTCATTCTGGGTCCGACGAACGAATATCTCGAAGTAGTCGATTACGACTTTCCAGCTCGCACATTCTACGAACCGCTGGACCTCAACGACCCTTTGCTGCTTGCCCAGGACGGTCTTCCGCCGAGCGAAGGCTGCCCGCAATTCCACCAACAGATGGTGTTTGCGGTTGCCATGTACACGATCCGCAATTTCGAGCGCGCGCTCGGCCGTTACGTCTTCTGGTCCAAGCCCGCCCCCAAACAATTGGAACAAACGGCCAAGGGCCAGCGCGGCTATGCGGCCCACGAAAAGCGACTGCGCATCTATCCCCATGCAATGCGTGAGGCGAATGCCTTCTATAGCCCCGACAAGGCGGCTTTGCTGTTCGGCTATTTCAAGAGCCCTCCCGACGACGGAATACCCGATGGGCAATGGGTCTTCACCTGCCTGTCGCAAGACATCGTCGCCCACGAAACAACTCACGCCATACTGCACGGCCTGCGCAAACGTTCGGTCGACCCAGTCAATGCCGACTCCCTGGCTCTTCACGAGGGGTTCGCCGACATCATTGCGCTGCTCCAGCATTTCACGCTTGGAGGAGTTGTGGAGCATGAGCTCGCCCGCAATTCCGGCAAGCTCCGTTCGGTCAACTTGCTGACCGGACTGGCTAGTCAGTTCGGACGGGCCACGGGCCGCAATGGCGCCCTTCGATTGGCGCTGGACACGCTTAGCGAGGAAGCCGGCAACGCCGAGGCTCCCATCAAATTGCTGTCGGAGACCAGCGAGGCCCATGAACGCGGGAGCGTGCTCGTCGCGGCCGTATTCGACGCATTTGTCACCATTTTCGAGCGGAGGACCCGCGACCTTTTCCAGATTGCGGATGCGACCCCGGGCCGCGGCCCCTTGTCGCCCCTTTTGATAAAAAGATTGGCTGCGGAAGCCGCTCATACAGCAGACTCTGTGTTGCAAGTGTGCGTCCGCGGACTGGACTATCTGCCGCCGGTCGGCCCGACTTTCGGGGAATATTTGCGCGCAATCATCACTGCCGACACCGATCTCGTTCCCGACGATCCACTGAAATATCGCGTCGCTTTCGCAGAGGCGTTCCGCAAACGCGGCATCCCCGTACCCGGCGTGATCAGCTACGCACCCGAAGCACTGTGCTGGGAACATCCAACCTACGGCCCGGATGGGAAGGATGATGAATTGGCGGTCGGAGACAATGGCCGGCGCGGATTGTTCGCCGATGCGCTGGCGAGATTGCAGCTAGGCATCGACTTCAGGCCGATCGAGTCTCGTTCCAAATCCATTGGCAGCGACAGTGCAACCCAAAAAAAAGAGATGAACACCGTCGAGCAGGAGTTGGAGAATTCGCCATATCGTGCGGCCGCGAGTTCGCTGGAGGACGTTCGACTGAACCTTCGGGAAGAGGCGATGCGCGTGGTGAGCTACAACCAGGCTTCTCTTCATAACTGGCTGGCGACACCGACCACGGAAGCAAAGGATTCGAGCGAAGACGCCAAGTGGGAAAGGATGCTCGGAATCCGGATGTTGCCGATCGTGGATTCCAGGCCGGCGCCCTTGTCGATCAACAGCAAGCCTGGTCATTGGGACGTCCCGCCGGGATGGGCGGACAAGGCCGAGTTTGGGAATGCCGCCTCTTATACGATCCCGATATTCGACGTTCATTCGGCCAGAATAGCCCGACGTACGGGGCCCAGCGGGACCGAGCTGCACCAGCTCATTGCCCAAATCACACAACGCCGGCGCGGCTATTTCGACGAAGAAGAGCAGAAGCGCGTCGATCAGAACGGAAGCACGGAAGACCCTGATTTCTGGTTCCGCGGCGGCGCGACCATCATCGTCGACCTGCGAAACGCGCAGGTTCAAAGGGTCATCCGCAAACGGATCGACGACGACGACCGGCTCGCCGAACAACGCGCGTACCTGCTGGGAGACGACCTTGCCCTGGCAATGGTCACTGACGATTGCGGCGCCGCCCAGGAGCCGTTCGCGTTCATGCACGGAGATGAAGCATGAGCGTCACTTCCGTCATTGTCCGCATGTACCGGCATCTGCTCGGCGACTGCTTCCTGATCATTGTCGAAAATGATGGGAAATATTCCAAGACCTTAGTCGATTGCGGCATATTGCAGGGCACGCCCGGCGACGACCAGCGCATGTGCGACGTCGTCGGCAACGTCTATGGTAGTTTCGGAAAAAACCTCGATCTCGTGGTCGTGACCCATGAACATTGGGATCATATTTCCGGCTTCCAACATGCCGCCGGCATGTTCGGCAGGAAGAAGTTCGGCAATTTGTGGATGGCGTGGACGGAGGATCCCAAAGATCCTGACGGCCTCGCCCTTCAGGCCAGATTCTCCAAGGGCCATTCGAAATTATCTGCGTTGGCGGCAGTCACCGGGCGGCCATTGCGCGCCGAAAGCGACGGACAGTCCGTTGGGCTGATGGGCTTTGCCGGTCCCCTGGCCGCGGCCAAGAGAAATGGCGCTCTTCGCGGCAGCAAGGCGATCTACGAGAACCTCCGGAATTGGAGCAAGGGAGAACCCAAATATCTGTCGCCCGGAATGATCGACTCCCTCCCGGGCAACTTGAAAACCTATGTGCTTGCGCCGCCGAGAGACACCAAGCTGCTGTTCAAGGCGCTGCCCTCGAACAGTGACAAGGAGACCTATCTGGGCGCCAGACCCGACGATGAGGAACTGAAAGAGGCACAGGCCCAATCGCCGTTTTCGCCGCGATACCGGTGGCGATCCGTCAAGCAAATCAACAAGGCCAAACGCACGGGCACTTCCGAAAAATGGGTCCGGGATCGCTATTTTGGGACTGGCGATGGCGAGCTCGATCGCCGCATCGACGATCGTTACGATCTTGAATTCAACAGGCTGGCCATACGGATGGACAGCAACACCAACAACAGCAGTTTGGTGCTTGCGGTCGAACTGCCCGATGCGTCGACCATGATTTTCGCCGCCGACGCGCAAGTGGGCAATTGGCTGTCATGGAAGAACGTCAGCTTCAGCGAGAAAGACGCGAATGGCGACGAACGACTGACGAAGGGGCATGACCTGGTCGGACGAGCGCGCCTTTACAAGGTTGGCCACCACGGCAGCCACAACGCCACGTTAAAGAAGGACGGCCTGGAACTGATGATCCGCGACGATCTGGTCGCGCTAATTTCCACCGATGCGAAGTTCGCCCTGAAGCAGGGAAAGGGCTGGCTGATGCCCAACCCCAACGTCAGCAAAGCCCTCGACAAGCATGCACCCGGCCGGGTGGTTCGCGGCGACTTGGTGACCAAGCCTGATCAAAAGCGGCTGGCTGCAATTGTTAGGGAAGGCAAAGGCGAGCTCTACGTCGATGTGCTCGCCTATGGCGATTGGCCGGCTGATTACAGCCATCAGAATCCCTGACAACCGAGTTCGACTTCACTCCATTTTGAAGGAGGATTGCAATGATCGAAACTGCAAGCACAGGCACCGAATATCTTCGCTCCCTTCGACTTGCTCAGCCGCAGGCCGGGCTGTTCGGGCTCGACGCTCCTGACTTTCCACAGGTCGTATTTGACGGCGCGAAAGACCAGGCGGTGGTAGCCGGATCGGAAGTGGTTTCTTTCACTGAATCGGTGGAAGCCGAGTTCAGGGAGATTATTTCGGATTCAGCGTTGGTCGCTCAATTCGGCGCCAACGCCAAATATAAGGTCGAGCAGGATCCCATCGCCTGGTTCGACCATTATTACAGCATCCTGGGCGGCATGGGATGGGTCACCCAATCGCGCGAAACGGCCGAATATCAATTTAAGAAGGATGGACTGGAAGTCCATGAAGCCGTGCTTGAGGTGGTCGAAGCCTTCCTTGGGCCGATCCCGGGCGCTGCGAAGCTGGTCAAGATCGCGCTTGGCAGCCTGGCGAAGATGGATGACTCGCCGTTGATCACGCTCTTCAACAAGCAGAGCGAGAAGGCGAATGTCGGTCGGTTCCAATTCACGCTGGTACGCCAGGAGGGCAGCTCTTTCCTGGCCGACGGCATGAGCTTCGGGATCAAGGCAAAAAAGAACGTCACTCAAATATTGTTCTTCAAGCTTCATTCCGCGGAAGCGAGGATGCGCCGAAGCCTGGCCAAGGTCTCGATCGGTGCGGACGCTCTCGAAGGTCTCCGGGACCAGCTAAAGATTATGATCCAGGCACATCGAAACAAATTCCTGACCGAGCTGCCGTTGGCGTTTGAATAGAGGGGACCGAAGGTGAGCGACACCGAAGATCCCGGATTTGCAGTCGCCCCGGTTGAGAATGACGGCGATGAGGAGCTCACCGATGGCATTGGCATTGCCCTGTCAGGTGGGGGCTATCGTGCAATGCTGTTCCACCTGGGCTTCCTGTGGAGGCTTCGCGATGCGCGCCTGCTGAAGGATGCCGACCGCATCTCCAGCGTGTCCGGCGGCTCGATCACCGCCGGCGCGCTAGCGCTCGCCTGGCCCAATATCGCCTGGAACGATGATGGCGCCTCTTTCCGGCGGCAGGTGGTCGATCCGATCATCGCCCTTGCCCATGTCACGATCGACATTCCGGGAGCCCTGATCGGTCGTATTCCAGGTATGTCAGGGACCTATGTGCGCTCCAGCTATGACAAGCATTTATTCCACGGAGCCACGCTGCAGGACCTTCCCGACGAGCCGCGGTTCATATTCAACGCGACCAGCCTGCATAGCGGGAAACTGTTTCGCTTCTCGAAGCCATATCTCGCGGAATGGAGTTTCGGCCGCTGGATGAATCCGAACAACAGGCTGTCGGAAGCGGTGGCGGCCTCCTCGGCCTTTCCGCCGGTCCTTTCGCCTGTGACAACCGGAGTTGCCGGACTCGTCTTCGATCCCGCCGGCGGAAAGGGCCGCAAATGCCCGGCGGCGTTCCGCCTGACCGACGGCGGTGTCTATGATAATCTCGGCCTTGAAACCCTATGGAAGCGGAAGCGAACGCTGTTCGTAAGCGATGGCGGCGCCGGGTTCGATTATCAGGATAATCCGTCGTCCTTGCTGAGCCTTCAGGCGCTGCGGGTTACCATCATGATGCAGGATCAGATCGGGATGCTGCGCGCGCGCCAGATGATCGCCGGGTACAATGCGCCGGCGGGTTCGCCGCTGAAGCGAACCGGTTTCCTGGCGTCGATCGGGACCCAGATGAAGAAGGACCGCCCGGCGGGCGCGCTTCCCTATAATTCGGGTGGCGCCGACATGATGGCCGCGACCAAGACCGCGCTTCGCAGCATGGATGACAATCACATCAAACGGCTGATCAATTGGGGCTACATCCTGGCTGACGACCGACTGCGGTCCAGTCCCGATTTCAGCCACCTGCCGCCGCCCAATGGCCTGCCATTCCCCGGATCAGCCGTATGACCGACTGGGCGGCAAGGGAGCAGCGAGCAAAGATATTCGCGGCCTATGGCAGTTTGGCCATCCCGCTGTGCATTGCACTCGCTACAGTTGCCATAAACATCAATCAGCAGCGCCAATCAGCGGCCGAAACCTGTCGCGACAAGACGTTGAAATTCTATGATGAGGCAACGGGGGCGCTCGACAAGCTTCAGCTACTCGACAATGCCGGCCAAACGATCAAGGCAGATATCACCGACCGGCAGGCAATAGCGCTCGAGCTGTTGACCGAGAGTTGTCGCAGGGGTGGTGTTGAAGTTCCGTCCGGTGTGCGAACGGCGATTGAACGGCTCTATGCCTATTCGCCAGAAGAAAGCACCCGTGAAAGCCTGGCCGCCAGCGCGAAGCGCGCGGACGCATCGGCTGCGCCCGACCAGAGTCTCGCAGTACCCGCCGCGGCTTCTGGAGCCGGAGGGTCCAACGCAGGGGCTGTGCGGGTCTTCCTGCATATTTCAAAAGAGTCACAGCGACCTGCCGCAAAGCTGCTTGAAGGAAATCTCGAGCAGCAACTGCTGAATGGACGAAAAATCGTCGTTCCCGGCATTGAACTGGTGCCGGGAGGATCCCGGTCCAGCTTGCGGTGCCTGAAGCAGGCGGACTGCGCGCAGGCACCCCGGCTGGAAGCGATGATCAAGCAGTTTTTCCCGCAATTGGACCTCGACATCTCAAACTTGAGCGGCCGGTACGAGCATGAGCCAGGCGTCAAGGCCGGTACCTATGAGGTGTGGCTGGGAACGGACGCCCAAATCACTTCGGGGGCAGGATGATGTCACGGACGGTCAGAGCAACAATCAGATATGGGCGCGACTTCGCGGAGGTCATTCGCTGCATTCCGATTCAGGCTGTGCCACGCAGCGCCGATGTAACCATCACCAATCGCACCAGCGGCGCGTGGATCGAGGTTGTCGACGCCGGCGGAAAGACCGTGCACCGACAGGTGCTGCCCGATCCATTCGCGGGTCAGGAGGCATTTGGCAAAGATGGTGACGTTGCGCGCCACGACGTTCCGGATGAGCAATTCATTTCCCTGGAGCTACCTTGGCCTGGCGAAGGCGCGCAGGTGAAGATTCATGCCCGCAAGAGCCGGAAGCCGCAGTTTGGAGCCGCTCCGAAAACAAGCCTTGTTGCCGCGCTGCCGTTAAAACCGAGGCCGCTACCACCGTCGCTGGCCGCCACCGCCCCTTTGCCTAGTGTCCGCCCGATCTGGGGTTCCACCAATCCCAAAGCGCTCACACTGGCCTTCTTCGCGGAGGGTTTTACCGCGGCCGACATGCCCAGATTCCACCAGCTGGTCGACCGTTGCGTCGCCGCCTTCGAGCATAGCGAGCCATTCAAGAGTCACCTCGCGAGCATGAAAGTCGCCGAAATAGAAACGGTCTCGAACGTAAGCGGAATTAGCGGCACCGCGCCACGCGACACCGTATTCAAGGCGCATTTCCAGAAGGATATTGTGAGGGTCATCCTCGCCGATCAGCGGATCGCCAGTGAAATGCTGGATGCATGCTTCCGTGGGAGTGCTGTCTGCCTGATCGTCGCCAACACCACCGACTATGGCGGTTCCGGAGGCGCGGCGACCGTGTTTTCGTGCGAGCCTACCTGGGCAACCGAAATTGCAATGCACGAGCTCGGGCACACGCTTTTTGGCCTGGCTGACGAGTATGACGCCGGCGGCCAGGCGTCGACCATGTCGCCGATCGAGCCCAATGTTTGCGGATCGCCGGCAAGCAGCCAGATCAAGTGGGCGGACCTGGTGAAGGCGGGCACGCCGGTCCCGACTCAAACGAAAGGCGGGCCCGTTCCCGTCGGAACGCCGATCGGAGCCTATGAAGGCGCCAAGTACCAGCCATCAAAAGTCTATCGAGCGGAATTCGACTGCAAGATGAGAACGCCAGGCAAACCGTTTTGCGCAGTCTGCAGCCGTGTCATCAGCCAGCTGTTACTACAGCATGTGTAGTCATGCTGCTTTCCAGGTCAATTTGGGTGACTCCAAAATGAACTAATTTAAACATGTTAGTTCGTCTGCATCAGCATAGCGCAACACCTTGCGCGAGATAGCCGTGAAGAGGACTATTGCCCCGAAGTACAGGCCCCGCCGGGCGCTGTTTCAGGAGGCGGCGATGGACAATTACCTATTCGAAGCTGACCATATGGACGAGTTTTCGGGCGAAACACCACTTGGAATGTACGAGACCGGCGCGTTCGAGGAATTCTCCGGTGATCAGTACGAACCATTTGCGGATGAAAGCGGCGCAATGTTCTTCGAAAACGAGGATCAGTTTTCGCTGGAGGGCAACGGCTTCGATCAATACAGCTTCGAGGAAGAAGGCGACCAATTCTCCCTTGGAGGATTGTGGCGGGGCATCAAGAAGGTCGCCACCACGGTTGCCCCGCTTGCCAAGAAATTCGCGCCGCAGATCGGCGCGGTCATTGGCGGTGCGCTTGGGGGGCCGGCTGGTGCGGCACTCGGCGGCAAGCTCGGCACCCTCGCCCGCACGCTTGAAGGCGAAGAAGAGTCGGATAGCGAAGAAGAGCTGAACGCACCGGCAAGCGTACCCGCGATCGACGAGTCACTTTCGGAGTCGATGGCCGACAGCGCAACCCGCCTGACTGCCCCGCTTGCGCAGTCGATGGGCTCGGCAATCACGGTTACCCTGGCCAGTCGGGCGCCCCTGCCAGTCAAGGCAGTGGTCCCAATCCTTGCCAGGGCCGGTGGCGATGTCGCCCGTCAATTGGCCGCGAGCAGCGATCCGCGAGCCCGCGTCTTGCTGCGCACCATTCCGACGATCCAGAAGCGCACGCTCGCGACGTTGGCGGCAAAGGCGCGCAGGGGTCGCCCGATCACACCGCAAACCGCGGTTCGCGTAATGCGCACGCAGGCAAACCGGGTGCTCGGCAACTCGCAGAACCTGGGGCGCGCCCTTGCCAACAATGCGCGCAAGCGCGGCCAGATCAATCGCGCGGCCGTCGCTCGCGCAGAGCGCTTTATGTAGGATCGAAACCCCGCCGGCGGACGTCCGACGCGTGCGCCCGCCGGAGGGCCAATCAGGGCGAGGGATCATGTCCCGACCAGCCAACATAATTGCCAAGGCAGACGAGCTGAAGCGGCTGGCGTCGACAGTTTCAGCCCAAGCCAGCCGCCTGCGCTTCCCGCTGCCGATCGCCAAACGTGAACGTCTGATCCGCGACTGCATGCGCCTGAGAGCCAGGGTTGTGGACGAGCTAATCCTGGTCGGGCAGCGCAGAAGTGCAAAGCCGGCGGAAGGCCCTGCAGTGCAAGCGGCCCTCGACCACGCTGAACGGACGCTCGGAGAAGCGGTCCGCAAGCTCGACTTCACGGAAGCTCTGACCAAGTGCAATGTTCGAATTCCGCACCTTGTCAGCGAAGCGGATCCAATGGCCTGGCCGGTCCGGCCAAACAAGGCAAAGCAGCTGAATGACATTCGGCGCTCGATGCGCATGGTTCGCCAGGTAGAGCAGCGGAACCTTCAGTCGACGGTGCAATATACTGCCCGGCAGCGGCAGGCGATGGACCGCGCGAAACAAAAGCTGGCCGCGGACCTGAGCGCGACGATTACCGGCCTGATCAGGGTCAATCCCGTGCTTGCTGTCCTGCCCGATCTAGGCTCGATCGCAACCCAGGCCGGCGGTGAAACTGCCACCGCGGCGCTCCGCTACATTGAGAAGAGAAATGCGGCTGGATTGCCTGCAAGCATGGGCGGGTTCGTGGCCGTCAGGTTCAAGCTTGCCGCCAAGGGCGCCGGTTGGTCGCCGGCGGCAACTGAAATCGCCGGGACGATCATTTCAAAGGGCTTCGATCTGGCGGCATCTCCGGCATTGAAGATGTTCGTCGTCGCCATTTCCGTTATCCTGCCGCGTGCGGGGGTGTCTGCCTATCGTGGCGGGACAACCATCTATGCCGCGATCCGGAACTGGATCGGCAAGCCAAAGAAGCCGAACGGCGAGTTCGAATTCGTGGAAATGGAGCTCGCAGCATGACGCGAGCTGCTCTTCTCGTACGGCCCGGGGCAGGCCGACGCACCGTCGCGGTTCGAAGCGATGCTTCATCAAGCACCGGCAAAAGCCCGGCACGGCCTCTACCCCGGTCAAGCCGATCCCGGGTTTCGGTTCGTCCAGTTTCTGGAGTGGTTTGGGTTGGCATGGAACATACACGTTCCCCACAACCTTCCGCCGCGGTCCGCAATTACGCCATTGACCGACCGCGCGCTTAGTATCGCGGCGCCTGGCCAGGAAGCATTGTCACGAGAATGGGCGCACGCACATCAACGATGAGCTAATGGTGATTCATGCGTGACCATCTTCAGTGGGGTTGGGACTTCTCTACCCCACTCACCACCCCACTATCTGACATCGGTTCCAGAGGCGGTTGTGGGCATGCGCTGGCAGTCCCTGGCGGAACATGAACGAGGTTATCTCTTTGGCGGACAATAAAAATCCCGGAGAAATCCGGGATTCGAAGGATCGTTTCTGGCGGAGACGGAGTCCGCAATGGGCTTAGTTTCCGTCGCGTCCGTAATGATCCATAGCAGCCCGAAGCTGCACAACATATCGACACTATTTCAAATGGTTACTGCAGTGACTGACAGCGCGCTGGCCTGCGATGAGTGCATATCGATCCATTGCAATCCATCCCGATCCGCTGTATTTTTGTATGGTGGATTGTATGGAGAACGACAATGGTACGGCCCCTCGCACGCCTATCACCTATTGAAGTGGACCGCCTTGCGAAGCTGCCAGGTGACAAGACGCGCCTCTACTGCGACGGGGGTGGCCTCTACCTTTGCGTCGATAAGCGGGGCGGTGTTGGACCAGACGGGCAGCGTCGCGCGGGTTCTGCAAGCTGGATGTTCCGCTACATGATTGACGGCAATGCCCGCACGATGGGCCTTGGGGCCTATCCGACCGTCGGCCTCGCCAAGGCCCGCAGGAAGGCGACCGAAGCCAGAGAGGCTCTATCCGATGGGCATGATCCACTGGACCTGCGAAACGCCGCACGCGCGTCGAAGCAGCTGGCGCGGGCCACGGCGATGACGTTTCGAGAGGCGGCTGAAGTCTACATTGCGTCCAAGCAGGACGAGTGGAAGAACGCCAAGCACGCCGAGCAATGGCCATCGACGCTTAAGGCCTATGCTTACCCAATCATCGGCGACGTATCGATTGCCGATATCGACAATGCCGCCGTGCTCCGGGTCCTGCAGCAGGACGTGACGGCTACCGACGGGAAGTCGACTGAGCGCCTGTGGACCGCCAAGCCAGAGACCGCCAGCCGTTTGCGTGGTAGGCTGGAAGCGGTCCTAGGCTGGGCTATTGCCGGGGGCCGCCGCACTGCTGAAAATTGCGCCCGCTGGGACATCCTCAAGCATCAGCTCCCCGCCAAGACCAAGCTGCCAAGGGGCAGGGTCAAACACCATGCAGCGCTGCCCATCGACGCCATGCCTGAATTCATGCCGCGACTGCGCGAGGCTGAGGGCATGGGAGCTCGTGCGCTGGAATTCGCCATTCTCACGGCCGCTAGGTCCGGCGAGGTTCGGGGCGCGCGATGGGCAGAGATCGATCTGAAGGCCAAGGTTTGGAATGTGCCGGGTTCGCGCATGAAAGCCGGCCGGGATCATCGTGTCCCGCTATCGTCGGCCGCTGTGACTCTCTTGCAAACTCTGCCGCGCGGCGAGGCCAATGATCTTGTATTCTTGGCGCCCAAGGGCGGCATGCTGTCCGATACGACGCTTTCAGCCGTCTTGCGTCGGATGAAAGTCGACGCAGTGCCGCATGGGATCGCCCGAAGCACATTTAGGGATTGGGGGTCGGAGCGAACCAATTTCCCGAGCGAAATGCTGGAAATGGCGCTGGCGCACACTGTCAGCAACAAGGTTGAGGCGGCCTACCGTCGTGGCGATCTGTTCGAAAAACGTCGCGCCCTCATGGACGCTTGGGCGGCCTTCATTGCTTCGCCGGTTTCCAACAGCAATGTCACCGACTTAGCGATCGCCAGAGGTTTGCCATGATCACAAATAGCCCCCTCTGGACAAGGCTCCTATCGGTTCTATACTGCTGACGACCCCGTATGACCGAACGGGCAGATGGACCCCCTCGGGGGCAGACGGAACCCCTTCTGGGGCAAGAATGGACGCCCCTTTTTGGGCATGCAGGTCTCCCCAATACACGGAAGACACCCATGCCTTTCCCAGTTCACTCGGGCGCACTCGACGTGCGTTCCTTTTGCAAACTCTACGACGTTGGCCGCTCGAAGGTCTTTGAATTGCTCGCCAGCCGCGAACTTCAAGCGAAGCGTTTCGGCGGCAAGGTCTTGATCAGCGCCGCGGAAGCGGAACGTTGGTTCAACAGTCTGCCCGAGCGCAATTAGCTGCGGCCCCGGATAGTGGTGCAACCTCCCCTTGGGCGACTCTCGCGGCACTTCAGCTCGACGCCGCGCCAGAGCAGATCGTTTCGCCCAACACTCAAGCGGACGGCGAGTCCTATAGCACGGGCACTCCGGACCCAATTCAAAAGGAATCGGTCACGTGACCACGGCTCCGAAGTTCTGCATCTACAGCAACAGTCATTGGCAGGTGACGCGATCCGGCTGGATCGAGACGACCGCTCACTACGGTCGCCAGGAGGGAATCTATCAATTGAAGGCTGCCGATCTCTTCGCGAGACTCGGCGATAAACACGACTTGGTGCGCCACATGCAGACAAAAGGGTGGGTCAATATGGCCCTTCTGGCGGACGCGGTGCTCGCTGCGCTGCGCTTGTTGCCAGCTGGGTTCACCCACGGGCGCACCGCTGCTCAAGTTACCCAGGCTTTCATCGACGCCGCGCGCCGCGAGTGTGAAGGCCCGCAGAGTGCCTAGCTTGCCCGATCAGAGTGACGCGGCCGGCCCAAACGATCTCGCCAAGATACTGTCCGGCCGCGCCGCCGCCGAACGGTACGTCGAACTTCTGACGGGCTTGCCCGGTACTTCCATGTGCTGGCGCGCCTTCCCGGACCCGGAAGACAAGCGCAATGCGCGTGAGCCGGACGGTTCCGCCACCTGGCCCGCATCTGCAGTAGAGGGAACACTGGATGCGGTGCAGTTTGATATGCACCGCCTGCAAAAGCTCGACTATGGCGTGTACGCCGTGGTCAATGGCGGGGGCCACAGGGATCGCCAGATTTCCATGGCGCGCGCGGTGCAGGTCGACAAAGACGGCGACAACCATGGCCCCGCCCAGCGGTGGCAGGACGTCCGGTGGCATATGCAGCCGGACTTCCTGGTGATCGACCCGGCCGACCACTTCCATTGGCATGCATATTGGCTGGTCGCCGCTGACTTCCCGATTGGACGCATCACATCGACTGTGAAGCGCCTGGCACGGCGCTACGGCTCGGATCCAGTCGTGAGCAACCCGTCGCGCGTCATGCGTGTCCCCGGCTTCAAGCACTTGAAGGAGGGGCCAAGGGAGCGGGTACTTGTCGACTTCACGAATGGGGCGGAGGAATGGGAACTCAGCCGAAAATCGGTTGAGCAGGTAACAGCCGGCCTTCCCGAGCTGAATAATGATGACGGCTCCGGCGGACCAGCGTTGAGGGTGCGCCCTGACTTTGTGCTGGATGACGAATGGCACCTGAGGGAAGCGGCCAAGCGGTTGCACAACTTCAAACCGGCATTCGATCATAAGCACGGCGTCAATCCCGACGGAAAGGACGGCGACAGCTTCACCGTCTTGACGATCAATTGCCTGGGCGATCTCGGCCTGAGCGCAGAGGGCGCTTTCGATCTACTGCTGAACGCTAAAGACCCCAAGTCAGACCTCAGCTGGAACGAGCGATGCCAGCCGCCTTGGGAGCCCGAGGCGCTCTGGAAAAAGGTCGAGAGCGCTTACGCCTCTCGACAAAACGATGTCGGCTGCAAGGCGACAGACGAGCCCTCCAGGCGGTTTCGCGCCTTCGACGAGGCCGGTAGCGGTGCCGTGGTCGACCTATGGGAAAAGTTCCCGGTCCCGCCATTCCCTATCGAGGCCCTACCGCCGACCTTGCAGGCCTTCGTGACCTTCACCAGCCGCAACCTTGGCGTTGACCCCTCAGCCGTCGCCCTCGCAGTCCTGATCGTGTGCTCTGGCGCGATCGATCAGCGCATGTCGCTACAGATGGAACGCAACAGCGACGAATGGCGCGCTCACCCCGTCCTTTGGGGATTGGTCGTAGGCGACCCTTCGAAAGATAAGAGCCCGGTTTGCCGACGCGCCCTGAAACCGCTGGAGGCGGCCGAGGCGAAGCTCTTCGAGGAGTACGACGCGCGACGCCGGAGCTGGGCAGCGATCGCTCCTGCCGACAGGAAAGAAATCCCTGCGCCGCCGGAACCGCAGCAGTACGTCTTTCATCGGATCACGGCGGAGGCGCTGCTCGACAAGCTCGACGAGCAGAAACAGCCCCGCGGCGGCCTGGTATTCGCTGACGAGTGGGCGGGCTGGCTCGGCGGCATGGCCACCTATGGCAAAAAGGGAGCGGCCTCGGACGCCCGCAGTGTGTGGCTGTCGCTCAACAGCCGCGCCATGTCGAAGACCAACCGGAAGACGGTCGGCAACTCCCGCGGCGATGCCAGCGTGAGCCTGCTGGCCGGCGTCCAGGAGGACCGCCTGGCCGAACTCGGCAGCATCGAAAGCGACGGCCTGTTGCAGCGCCACCTTGTGTGCATGATGGGCGACGGCCCCGAAGCCGAAGACCTACCTGACAACGGGGCGCGCGATCGCTACGCGCAATTGATCGATGCCTTGCTAAAGGTCGCGCCGGCCACCCTCACTCTTTCGGACGAAGCCTATACCGAGACGAGGCGGCTTCAGCAGTTCCTCCGAAACGTCAGCCGTCTGCCATTTCAGCGGAAGGGTTTCGTCGGCTTCGTCGGCAAGATGCGTGGAGTCCACGGCGCGTTGATGATCGTGCTGCACCTGGCGGGAGGCCACAGGGTCAATGAGCCCCTGAGCAGAACAACGGCCGTCGCAGCATCGGACATCATAGAGCGGTTCGCCCTGTGTCATGCGGAAGCGCTGTACAATTTCCTAGACGGAAGCGCTTCAGCTGACGATCAGGAATATCTTCAGAGGCTGGGCCGGCATGTACTGGCGGACGACAAGCTGGAATACACGATGCGTGACTTCACCCAGCGCCACAAGTTCCTTCGTAGCCTGAAGCCGCGTGATCAAGTCGACTGGATAGACCGCTTGATCGGCCTCGGCTATCTTGTGGCTGCCGACAATGATTTCATTCACAAGAAGTGGTTCGCGGCTCCCCACGCTCGCACGATCATGAAGTATCGGATGGCCGAACTGGCGGCCATCAACAAGGAGACTGACGCAAGGATGAATGCATTGCGGCGCGGCGATCGCGTACTGCCGCCGGCGTCCCCGAGGCAGACAAGTCGGTATGGCCGCTACGATCGGGAATAATTAAATTGCAGCCGCTCTCATTTTCAGAGGGCCAACGTTGTCAATGTTGTTCCTGCGTACGAAGAAGGTAAGAAGAGAGAAAGCCTCTCTCTCCTTAATGCTTGCACCTGGGCGCGCGCTGAACAACATCGACAACAGCAGCTAAAATCACAACTTTCCAGATTAAGATTTTTGGGCGGGATTTGATCCAATTCCAACCTCTAAAGTTAAAGATTTCCTTCATTTTCTGTCGAATATGCCGACCTTAAAAGTTTTAATAATTCTGGTACCAGAAGTCGGTGTTGGAGGCGGAGCCACGGAATTTGCTCGATAGCGGGCGGCTGTCATGCCCGCTGCGAGCGATTCTTTTGGGGTCATGCAGCCTAGTGCGGCCGGGCCCGTTCCCAGGCGGCCTTAGCATCGTCGGCTCGATCCTGTGCCCGCTGATAGCGCTTCTCAAGCACGCTTTGGGTCTCCACTTGCAGGGCGATCCGCGGCATTTCCCGCATGCAGCTGGCGCTACAGGTCCCCTTGGGGAATTGCATGACAGCTCCACACTTCGCGATGATCGCTTTGGCGACGGCCTCCGCTGGTGCCGTACCATCATCTCGGCTTTCCATGTCGCTGGTGCATCCGGATCGCGCCAGTGTCTGGCCGACGGCCCTGTCTTGCTCCGCACGCTGCGCTAAGGCGGCAGGGCTGTGCGCCTTATGATGGCCGTAACTGGCGAATGCGATCCATCCGCCTATCCAAAGGGTCAAAGCGGCTAGATCCCCTCGGGTCATGGCCGAACTTCCGCATTGCAGATCCGCCGCGCCTCGTCTGCGGCGTAGTCCTTCATGTCGGCCAGACATTGACGCATGGCGGCGGTGTAGACCTCGGAACGCGTGCGCCAGGCCATGACACCTGGCCACGCGACCCACGCCACGGCCAGCGCTACGGCTCCGACAATGGCCCAAAGGGCGAGCTTGTGTCGACGCACCCCATCATCCCCATTTCGACGTCGCGCCGAGCAGCTAGCACATTGCTAGGTATATGCTGTCGACGTAAACGCATCAATCCCCGAGCGTTTGCGCCATGGCGGCGGGCGCAACGAATAATCTGCGGAATGTGCTTGCCACCAACATGCGGCGCCGACGCGCTGAACTGGGCCTGAGCCAGGAGGTTCTAGGCGACGAGGCCGGCCTGCACCGGACCTTCATCGGCGCGGTTGAGCGCAGCGAGACCAACATATCGTTGGACAATTTGGAGCGGTTGGCCGTGGCGCTCAAGATCGACGGCTGGCAACTGCTAAAGCCCCGATAGCCCTGCGATCGTGCCGTCCGCTAATGGCAGCTTTCAACCTTTATCGGCCATTGCGTACGAGATGGAGCAGTCGGAGTATTGTGACCGCGTGTGGCGCCCTGTGGCACCCCTCCACAGTCGAGAAACTACTTGCAAGGCCTAGAGCCACCAAAGCATGAGGTCGCATGTTCGAATCCTGCCGGGCGCGCCAGTTTATCGTCGTTTTCAGCCGATTTCTTGTGTGTCGGTTGGACACTCAAAATTGGCTGGGTGCCGTATGGGTGTCCACGTGTAGGAGTCGAAGGAATGGGCGAGGCGAAGAGGCGGCAGGCAGGGCCACAGATCATCCACCACCACACGAGCACGCTGCGCACCAACCAACTTTGGATGAGCGGCCAAGTGCTGCCTGAAGGCAAAATGCCGCCAGCGTTCCACCCACAGCTAGGACAAATTCATACCGACGCCTTCTTTCGCCGGCCGATGAAGGACTTCCCGCCTGTGGTGTGGCTGACTGAAGAGATCGACGTGCCGAAGTGCCTGATCTCAACGCGCGTACGCTTTACAAGCAAGGACACCGGCAAAGAGGTGGCTGGCCTCGACATCAATGAAGGTGTGGCCAACGCCGTCGCGCTCAATCGTGTCTCGTTCGGCTTCGTCGCGGCCGACATTGGTGCGATCCGTTGGCTGGATCATCCCGGCTACAGCACTGGCGAGGGGCAGGAACTCAACGAGACTGCCCGAGAGGCTGGTGACGACCCCGATCGTTCGTGGGTATCCGAGGCCCCGATTGATTTGATGAGCATGGTCGAGCTTCGGGTCTCCTGGAGCATCTCGAAACCGAAGCTGCTGCGCGAGGACGCCTATCTTCGGAAGGCCAAAGAACTGATCCAAACGTGCCGGGACAATCCGGGCGCCTATGTGCCGCCGACATGGCTGACCCCCGACCAGGCGCGAGCACTTGCGGCTCGCCTCGGCGTTCCCGTCCACAACCGCTAATCTTCGGGGATCGGTCCTAAGCCCGGAAGCGGAAATCTCCCGCCTTCACGTGTGCTACCATCCGCACCCCACCTGTCTTTTGGATATGGCTCCACTGATATTCGATCAGATGGGCGTGTTCCTTTACTGCGTCGAGAAGCGTGTGCGACGGACCACTGAGCGCGATGCGGCTTAACGTGGCGAACTTGCCCTGCTGAAACCTCTGGGCGTTGAAGTCCTTGTCGATGGTGACGAGGATGCGGCCCGCTTTCATTGCGGTCATGGCCACGAGGTGATCCGGAGAGTCTGCCGGGATATGAAACCTCTGCCGAAGCACGCTGTGACCTCGGCCCTGCAGATAGCGGCCAATCGAATCCGGCACATTATTGTCGAGGAACAGCAGGAGCTTGATGGCTGCCGTTGCCATTAAGCAGCGAGGTTAGCGCCTTGGCTGACCGCCAATTCAACATCGGCTTGTGTCAGATCGGGATACTCGCTGATGATCTGTTCGGGCGTGTATCCCGCATCGGCAAATTCCCTCACCGCTGCCACAGGAACTCGGGTGCCCGCAAAGACTAGGAAGTTCTGCGAGACATAGCGGTTGCGGACGACCTGGCCCGCCTTCCGGTGTTCCTCATTGAACTCCTGCACCGCGTGCCTGGCGCTCTGAATGGCGACTTTCAAAGGAATGTCCACGACGTACTGCTTGGTCGTGATTTCCCGCTTACGGTCGGTCTCGGGCTCGGTGAAAACGACGCGCCGATTGAGCACGTAGAGCGTGGTCGCCGTCCAGCGGTCTTCGCCCAAGTGGCTTAGCTCGCGGCCAACCTTCTTGAGTTCGGACAGGCTCACCTTGTGGCTGTTGCGGAGCGCATTCAGCACTCGAAGATTGACCAGGTCCTTGAACGAATAGACGTGGCTGAAAGCCGACTTCCCGCCGTCATCATAAGACGGCTTGATGAAGCCATCCCGGCGCCACCGGCGAAGCTGGGACTTCGACAAGCCCGTCAGTCTCTCGACCTGAACTTCGCTGAAGGCGCCAATGACGTTGGATGAACCCATCGTGCGTCGTCCTACCCCCACTCCTTCGCGTTTGACAACTGAGCCCACATTTAGGTCGGCGGTCACCGATATGTCCCGACCTCTCTGGCAGCAGAGATGTAGACGATCATCGTTCGCCGACAGTCCCCAAGGGCGCGATGCGAGTCATCCATTGAGAGGTTCCCATCCCGGGCAATGTCGGCCAGCCGAAAGCTCTTCCGCCAGGGCCAAGCGCGCCTTGAAAGTTGAAGGGCGCAACAGACTTCGTTCGCAAATGGGACTGACGAAGTTGACGCGCATGCTGCACGCAGAAACGCATCATCGAACTCGGCATTGAAGGCCACTAGGGGGAGATCGCCGACAAAGTCGCGAAACTCCGACAAAGCCTCCGCAAGCGCCAATCCGTCCGCCCGCACCATATCGTCCGTGATGCCAGTGATCTCGGTAATCCTTTTTGGAACCCGCTTGCCCGGCTTCACCAGCGTCTGAAACGTCTCGTGCATGTCGGAGTCTCGGTTCACGCGGATGGCACCGATCTCAATTATTTCGTGGCGTCCTGCGTCGAGGCCGGTGGTCTCCAGGTCGAAGACAATGAAGCGCTTCGGCACCATTGAAACATCGGCGACCGGTGCTGTCTTCTTCGCGGTTGAGTAAATCCACCAAAGAACGACGAGGACAGCGAGAAGGATTACCCACTCCATCTCAACCTCCCAATGAGAACTCGAGCCCGCCAGCCATAGCAGACACTAGCGATTGGACACAGGCAGGTCGCATTCGCCAGGCGCGCGGAGGCGATGAAAATGGGACCTCGGGGTGGTTTTACATCCCCGACGCGCCGTTGGCGTCCTACTGGCGGTTGGGCGTGGAAACTGAATTTCCCGACCCAATGAAGCGCAGCTTATGACCGCAATGGGTGGAAAGCGGACATTACTGCTTGATTAGGATGGCGATCGTTACGGTGGTATAGGGAGTTATCGGGCGACGCCGTCTAATGAGCATCCGCCCGGCTGAGAGACTACTGCGCTCCCGCTTGCTTCGTGGGAGACATAAGATGTCCACCGAGGATTCCGAATACTTTCGAGCGCGCGCCATCGAGGAGCGCGCACGGGCCGCCGATTGTGACGACCAGAGCATCGCCAACATCCATCTCGACCTTGCTGAAAAATATGAAACCCTGGCGACGATGGCTAACGGGCAAACGACCTTTCAGCTCGATTGGGAGGGGCTATCGGACGCTCAACCCGCCTGAATGGCGTACAGCAAGGCACGCCACGCAACGAACGCTACTTCAATCCGTTAGTGCAGTATCACCAGTCACCCAGTTGAGCCTTGGTGCTGGAGAGACTTGGCACGCTCCCCGCTCACGGAGCGCCGCAATGCATGCACTCATCATTGAAGACGAGTCCCTGATCGCCATGGCGATAGAGGAGGCGCTGCGCGCTTGCGGCTTCACTTCGTTCGACGTTGCTGTCTCAACTGAGGAGGCGGTTGCGGCGGCCGCACGTAAGTGTCCCGACCCTATTACCGCCGATGTCGAACTAAGACCGGGTTGCGGAATCACTGCCGTTCAGTCGATTTGTTCGGCACAGCAGATACCTGTCCTCTTCATTACGGGAAGTCCCGGTGAGGTCAGGATAAGGATGCCGGGACATACTTTGGTCGAGAAGCCATTCGAGGAAGATCATATTATGGAAGCGATCAAGGTGGTCTTGGACAACAGAGATGGTTGAGACCACGCCACTCCCGAACGAGACAGTGACAAGTCTGGCCATGGCCCTCGTTGAGTCGTCGAAGGCGCCGCTCCTCCTGCTGGATGACGATGTGGTCGTCGTTGGTGCAAGTGCCTCATTCTGCAACACCTTCAATCTCGATCCAGCGACCATTGCCAATCGCAGGCTGGCCGATCTCGGCGCGGGCGAATGGGACGTTCCGCAGCTTAACTCTCTCCTGCGGGCGACTATTGGGGGGGCAGCGGAGATTGACGCCTATGAGATGGACCTTGTCCGCGAAGGCAAGGCGACCTGCCGTCTTATCTTGAGCGCACATAAGCTTGATTATTTCGACACGGAGAAGGTGCGCGTCGTGCTCGCGGCGACGGACATCACGCCGACACGCCTGGCCGAAAAGCAAAAAGACGACCTGGTTCGTGAGAAGCAGGTCCTGCTACAGGAGCTCCAGCACCGCGTTGCCAACAGCCTGCAGATCATAGCAAGCGTTTTGATGCAGAGCGCCAAGCGCGTTCAGTCTGACGAAACACGCCTACATCTTCAGGACGCCCACAGCCGGGTCATGTCGATTGCGATGCTTCAAAAGCAACTGGCGGTTACCCAGCTGAAATCTGTTGAACTAAAGACGTACTTCTCGGACTTGTGTCGAAGCATCGCGGCTTCCATGATCGACGATCCAAATCGCATCACGCTAGAGGCAGTCGTTGACAGCACATCTACCAACTCCGACGTGTCGGTCAGCATGGGGTTGATCGTCACGGAGTTGGTGATCAACGCGATCAAGCATGCCTTCCTGCATCAGACCACTGGCGGCAAGATCATCGTGTCGTTTAATTCAGACGAGGGAGCCTGGCTCCTGTCCGTTACGGATAATGGATCCGGTATGCCAGTCGGCAAGAAGCAGGCAAAGGCGGGTCTTGGTACAGGGATCGTCGAGGCCCTGGCCAAGCAACTCGATGCGACCGTGGCGGTAATTGACGCAAATCCCGGCACGCGCGTGGAGGTTCGGCGCGGCCAACCGAGGCAATAATTTAGGGATCGCCCAATGTCCGCTTTGGGTCGAAAGCGGACATTGGATACCTCGCGTTGAGAGGCTACTGTCCGGGCTGATGAAAAGAGCGCCTTACACTCTCCTCTTTCTGTTGGCCCTTGCGAGCGTAGTGACGTGGCAATGGCAGCTATCGCAATCCCGACCGGTTCAGATGCTTGCTATTGCTTTAATCTGCGCTGCAACCATCGCGCTGGCATTTCTGTGTTTGAGAACGAACCCGCCACGTAGTGCCATGATCGCTCTCATTACCGGAGGTGTAGGCGTTATCGCATCAGAACTCTATGTTTTGGCGTCACCGCCATCGCTCGTGAACTACGAGCTACTTACGATGGGCCAGGTCCTAGCCCTGTTATTTGTTCTCATCGCGGATTTCGCTGCACGAAGATTGGATCAGGCACAGCCGGAATGAGCTGGAAGACATTAACCCAATGACCGGAACGGGTGGAAAGCGGACGCTAGGGTCAGCGGCTGAAATACCAGATTGCGACGAACCCACCGGCGACAATCGCGACCTGCAATCCCATCAACAGCCATTGGGAAGCCGAGAAGCCCTTGTCTGCTTTTCGTGCCCAGAAAGCATCAACATGCTTCCTATGGCTCATCTCCTTGCGCCAAACGCCAACGCCGCGCACCCAAACCAAGGCAACCCAGACAACGCAAGCAACAACCGAAGCCCAGAGCAGTGCCGTTCCAACGGCATACTTACCGGTGGCGTCCCTTAGCCAGAGCGCCCCCAATAGGAGGAGGGCCGGTGGACCAACCACGCCGCCTCCACGGAAGCTCTCCAAAGCCCAAACGGAGTATCGGTCAAACCAAGATAGTTTGCTTCGCAGATGCTCTTGCTCAATCAGCATGGGCTAAGTCTGTCATTGGTGGCTAATGACCGCAACGGGTGGAAAGCTGCCATTAGCGATGCTGTCGGAAGAGCGCCCGCTGCGCCTCATTGACGAACCGCTCGTCCCAATCGACCTCGCGACGCGACTGAGGCAGGAACTCGCGCCTGTTATCTGCATCGTAGAACAGCGTTCCATGGATGCCGTTCGCCTCCCGTTTTAGGACTGGCCGTTCCCATACCTGCGACAAGATGCGCTCGGCCTCGGTAAGCCCCAGACGGTCGGTAAGCTCGTCGGCGATTTCGATGTCGCGGCCATCGGGAAATATTGCGGCGAACTCGTCCTCGGTTGCTTGAAACACGCTGAAGGTAGCATTGGCCGCGCCGTCGACGATCTGGATGTTCTTCATCGGGGCAGATTGTCGCCCCAGCAAAACTTCTGCAATGGGGGGAAGGCGGTTCCTAGGGAACTTCGACCTGCTGCTCGGTCCCCGCCGGGTGTTCGGCAAGGGTCAGCGCCCAGTATTGTCCGCTGCGGGTCATCTCAATTTCAAATGTTGGTCCTTCGCCTCCAGCGTTATGATACCAGCACTGGATGCGCTCGCCCTCTACCGCCAAGAACTCGATGAAGTTCATGTCGACATAGGAGCCAATGCGTTCGGAAATGGCACCCGCAATGTCGAGCGCACCGATACGGTTTGATCTAATCATGCGAGGGAAATCCCATGTCCGCACACTGAGGGCAATAGGTGGAAAGCGGGTCGTTAGGCCTCGGGCGGAGGACCGAGGTTTGTCGGTGTCGAGCGGACAATCATTTCCCAGAACGTAAGGCTTTCGCCGGTTTCGTCATCAAGCCAGAGGGAACTACCATCGTAGAAAGGGGCCAACATCGTGACCATTGCCTCCAAAGTGTCTTGCACGTTGTCGGCTCCCTGATAACCAACCCAGCTACCGTCTTGTCCCAAGACGTTGGTGCGCCACTCTCCGTCGACATAACGCTGCCCCTCAAAGTAGCGCACGCACTCCAATGAGATTGTTGCACCAGGAAACGGCGTACTGGGTGCCGTGAAGCCTCTCGAATAGCTTTCCATCCCTGCATCGTGACCGTGGAAGCTAATGACCGCAATGGGTCGAAAGCTGCCATTAGCTCCCAGCCGCAAGAATGGGCAAAAAGCTGACATTGGGCCGTATGGGAAACCTTTGGTCGGATTTGCCCCAAAGGGCGCCCATTCGAATTTTTCAGACCCCGCCCAATTTTTTGAGTAGCCGCCTGAAACGGCTGTTGATGGCAATAGACACGCATTCAAACGATCGCGGTCCCACCCCGCCGGCGCCCCCGGTCTTTCCGTAAATGATGATCCTTGACCGGTGATTGACGACGCAAAGCTGGCCCGAGCAACAATTATCGGTCGCTGGCTATTGTGTTGTCTGATTCGACGGCCAGGGCCTAAGGCTCGCCCGGTCATTTGTGTGGTGATTTGTATGGCGATTAATCTAAGCGCCAATTTATCATTATATTTCAATGTATAATGGCGGAGACGGAGGGATTCGAACCCTCGATACGGTTGCCCGTATGACGCTTTAGCAAAGCGTTGGTTTCAGCCACTCACCCACGTCTCCGGGCACGGCGGTCCGCGGCCTGTAGCGAACCCTTGAGCCGCGTTCAACTGCTCAGCGGCAACGAATTGGCGCCCCGAACATTGGTTAGGCGAAACCTATAAACAGGCCTTCGCCATGCCCCACACCAGCTACGCGCCCATATCTATCGCCGATGCCTATGCCGGCAACCGGCTGCTGACCACATTTCCCGATGAGTTGCGCGGCCTGGTCGAGGGCCAATTGGAGATGGTCGAACTGGATCAGGGCACGACCGTGCTCCGCCGCGGGACGGACGTCGCCTATTCCCTGTTCCCGTTCGGTCCGACCATGATCTCCCTGGTCGTCGACCTGGACGACGGCCGCTCGGTCGAGGTGGCCTCTGTCGGTCGCGAAGGCGCGGTCGGCGGGATTATCAGCTGCGGCCATGTGCCGGCTTTCACTCGTGCGGAAGTGATGGTTGCCGGACCGGCCGCTCGCGTCCGAATGGCGGCGATCGAGGAGGCCAAGGGCAAATCGGCGCACCTCCGCAATCTATACTGCCGCTATTCCGATTACCTGCTCGCCCAGATCATGCAGACGGTGGCGTGCAACAGCTTCCATGCCATCGAGGCGCGCGCCGCCCGCTGGTTGCTGACTGCCCATGATCGGGCCGGAAGCAGGCTCGAACTGACCCAGGAATCGTTGGCCGGCCTGCTTGGCGTCCAACGGACGACCGTCAATGCCGTTGCCCGCGAGCTTCAGGACGAAGGGCTGATTACCACTCGCCGGGGAATCATCGAAGTCCATGATCGCGAAGGCCTGCAGCGCCGGGCTTGCGAATGTTACGACCGGGTCGAGCGTTTCTTTGGCGATATCGTCGGACCGAAGGGGGCCGGGCCGGCCTAGCCGGAGAACCGCCAGCCGAAGCTGCTGCCCGCCCCGAACGGCACCAGGTCGCCGATCTGGTCTGGAACCGGGCTGACCGCGCGCTCAAGCGTCACTGATCCTTCATTGACCGGCAGGCCATAGAAGGCGGGGCCGTTAAGGCTGGCGAACGACTCGAACCTGTCGAGGGCCTCCTCTTCGTCGAACACCTGGGCATAGGCTTCAAGCGCATATGGCGCGTTGAAAATACCTGCGCAGCCGCAGGCCGACTCCTTGGCTCCGCGCGCGTGTGGAGCGCTATCGGTACCGAGGAAGAATTTCGGAGATCCGCCGACCGCCGCTCGGCGCACCGCCAGTCGATGCTCCTCCCGTTTGACCACCGGCAGGCAATAGGCGTGGGGGCGAAGGCCGCCCTGGAAGAGCGCATTGCGGTTGAGCATCAAATGCTGCGGCGTGACCGTCGCAGCCAGATTGGCCGGAGCGCTGGCGACGAACTCCGCTGCCTGTCGGGTCGTGATATGCTCCAGCACGATCCTGAGCGCCGGGAAATCGCGGACCAGCGGGGTAAGGATGCGGTCGATGAACACCGCCTCACGATCGAACATGTCGACGTCCGGGTCGGTCACTTCGCCATGGACGCAGAAGACCATGCCGATCCGCTGCATCCGCTCCAGCGCCGGATAGATGTTGCGGATGTCGGTAACGCCCGAGGCGCTGTTGGTCGTAGCGCCGGCCGGATAGAGTTTGGCCGCGACCCAGACTCCCTCTGCGTGACCGCGCTCTAGCTCGTCCGGATCGATGCTGTCGGTCAGATAGCAGGTCATCAGCGGAGTGAAGCCTGGCCCGGCGGCCGCCACGATGCGATCGCGATATGAGGCTGCGGCTTCGACTGTCGTAATCGGCGGAACCAGATTGGGCATGATAATCGCCCGGCCGAACTGCCGAGCGGTGCAAGGAGCGACCGTCGTCAGCATCTCGTCGTCGCGGAGATGGACGTGCCAGTCGTCGGGGCGGCGGATGGTCAGCGATTGCAAAGTCACGAGCGCTCCTTAGCTAAGGCCCATGCCCCAGAACAGCCCAACGGCAACGACCCTTGCAGATAGAAGCCTCGTTCGGCTGAGCGGCGACGGCGTGCGTGACTTCCTGCAAGGGCTGGTGACGCAGGATGTGACGGGCCCGCTGCCTGTCTGGGCCGGGCTGCTGACCGCGCAAGGCAAATGCATGTTCGATTTCCTGATCTGGCCAGATCCGAACGGCGACGGAGACGAGCTGCTGCTCGATTGCGAAGCAGAGGCGGCGGACGATCTTATCAAGCGGCTGGCGATCTACCGGCTGCGCAAGCCAATCAAGATCGAACGGGATGACAGCCTGGCCGTGCATTGGTCGTTGGACGGTGCTGAGGGCGCGGACGATCCCAGATTGCACTTACTTGGCCGGCGATGGCTGGGACCCGCCGATGGGCCTGTCGAAGGCTGGCTCGAGCATCGCCTCCGCCTTGGCGTCTGCGAAGGCCGCGCCGAGCTTGGCGACCTGCTCTGGCTCGAATGCAATGCGGCGGAATTGAACGGTGTCAGCTTCACCAAGGGCTGCTTCGTCGGCCAGGAGAATACTGCCCGGATGAACTGGCGGCAGAAGGTCAACCGGCGGCTGGTAGTGGTCGCCATGAATCAACCGGGGGGCGACGGCGGCGACCGCGCGCGCATCGCCTATCCGGAACTGGGCCTGGCCGTGGTCCATGCCCGTGCCGATGCCGTTCCCGACAATGCAATCGTCCCCGCCTGGCTTGGGCCTGCGCCTAGCTGATCACCGCGAAGGCACGGACCGGAAAGGTGCCCATGCCCTTGATCTTGGGCGGAACGGCCGAAAAGCGAAAACCGCTGTCGGGCAACCGGTCGAGACCGGTCAAATGCTCGCCAATGGGGATGCCTGCCCCCAGCAACAGTGAATGGACCGGCCGGGCGCGCACTCGCGTATCGTCAATGTTATGGCTGTCGATCCCGACAAAGGCGACTGCCGAGTCAACCAGCCAACGCGCGGCCGCCTCGGTCAAATAGGGGTGGTCGGTAAGATAGGCATCCGTCCGCCAATGCCGGTCCCAGCCGGTCGCGACCAGCACCGCCTTGCCGCGCAAGTCGAGTCCGGCGAAGACATCGGCATCGACGGCGAGGCCCTGCTCGAACGGCCGCCGCACCACAAACCCGTCGAGGTCAGCGAGCGATTCCAGCGGCAGTTCTGAGAGGTCTTCCCCACTTTCGTAGCGGTGGAACGGGCTGTCGACATAGGTGCCGGTGTTGGCGACCATGTCGATCCGCCCGATCTGGAAGCTGGAGCCATCGTCGAAATTGGCGGCGGACGCCTCGCGGGTCCAAAAGTCGCACAAATGCGGCCCGGGCAGACCCTTGTAGGTGGTCATGCCCTCCTCGATCACATGGCTGAGGTCGATGAGCCTTTCCGCTGCGCGATCCGCCAAAGCGCTACTCCTCCAATCAGCATCCAGATGACGTTGAGCGCTGCCGAGGGCAAGGCGCCATGCCACCAGCCGTTTAGCGTGAAGCCGGCCGCGCCGACCACGTTCATCCATTGATAAACCGCTGACCGGCCGGTCAGCTTGCCCATCGACAGGAACAGATAGGCAAGCAGGATCAGCACGGCGCCGATCCAGCCGGCGACCTCGATAAAGAGATTGAGCCCGGTCAGCTGGCGAGGTTCCTGAGCACGTACTGGAGGATGCCGCCCGAGCGGTAATATTCCAGCTCGTTATAGGTATCGATCCGGCAGCGCGCCGTGATCATCAGCGTCGAGCCGTCGGCGCGGGTCACCTGGACCGCCACTTCCTGGCGCGGTTCGATCGAGGCGATGCCGTCGATCGAATAGGTTTCGCTGCCGTCGAGGCCGTAGGTCGCGGCATTTTCACCCTCGGCGAACTGCAGCGGCAGCACGCCCATGCCGACAAGATTGGAGCGGTGGATACGCTCGAAGCTCTCCGCCAGAACCGCGCGGACACCAAGCAGGATGGTGCCCTTTGCCGCCCAGTCGCGCGACGAGCCAGTGCCATATTCCTTGCCGGCGATGACCACCAACGGTGTGCCGTCGGCCTGGTATTTCATCGCCGCATCGTAAATCGGCATGATCTCGCCGGTCGGGGCATAGCGCGTCATGCCGCCCTCGACATTGTCGAGCATCTTGTTGCGGATGCGGATGTTGGCGAAGGTCCCGCGCATCATCACCTGGTGGTTGCCGCGGCGGGCGCCGTAGCTGTTGAACTCGGCTCGCGGCACCTGATGTTCGGTGAGATAGGCGCCGGCCGGGCTGTCGAGCTTGATCGATCCGGCCGGCGAAATGTGATCGGTGGTGATCGAATCGCCGAACACCGACAACGCCCGTGCTCCCTGAATGTCGGTCAGCGGCTTCGGCGTCATCGTCATGCCCTGGAAATAGGGCGGGTTCTGAATGTAGGTGGAGCCGGCCGGCCAATTGTATGTGTCGCCGCCGGTCACGTCGATCGCGCGCCAGCGCTCATCGCCCCGGAACACGTCGGCATAGCGCGAGCGGAACATGTCCGAATTGACGTGGAGGTCGATCAGCTGGCGGACCTCGTCGTTCGACGGCCAAATGTCGGCGAGGAACACGTCCTCGCCATTCTTGCCCTGGCCGATCGGCGACTTGGTGATGTCCTGGGTCACTGTACCAAACAGCGAGTAGGCAACCACCAGCGGCGGCGAGGCGAGATAGTTGGCGCGGCAGTCCGGCGACACTCGCCCTTCGAAATTGCGGTTACCCGAAAGCACCGAGGCGGCGACCAGGTCATTGTCGTTGATCGCCTTGCTGATCGGCTCGGCCAGCGGGCCCGAGTTGCCGATGCAGGTCGTGCAGCCATAGCCGACCAGGTTGAAACCGATCGCGTCGAGATCCTCGCTGAGGCCGCTGGCATTGAGATAGTCGGTCACGACCTGGCTGCCCGGCGCGAGGCTCGTCTTGACCCAAGGCTTGGGATGCAGGCCATGCGCCCGCGCCTTGCGGGCGACGAGGCCGGCGGCGACCAGCACCGACGGGTTGGAGGTGTTGGTGCAGCTGGTGATCGCAGCGATCATCACGTCGCCATTGCCGACCTGGTAGCTCTCGCCGTCGACCGCCACCCGATTATCGTTGCTCTTCTTGTAGGTTCCCTCGAGCTCGGCATTGAACAGCTCGTCGACCTCGCTGAGGCGGACCCGGTCCTGCGGGCGCTTGGGGCCGGCGAGCGAGGGCTCGACCGTGTCCATGTCGAGCTCCAGCGTATCGGTGAACACCGGATCGGGAATCGAGGCGTCGCGCCACATGCCCTGCGCCTTGGCATAGGCACGAACCAGCTCGATCCGGTCGGTGTCGCGGCCGGTCAGGACCATATAGTCGATGGTCCGCTCGTCGATCGGGAAGAAGCCGCAAGTCGCGCCATATTCGGGCGCCATGTTGGCGATGGTCGCACGGTCGGCGAGCGACAGCGCGTCGAGGCCCGGCCCGAAGAATTCGACGAAGCGGCCGACCACGCCCTTGGCGCGGAGCATCTGGGTAACGGTCAGCACCAGGTCGGTCGCGGTAATTCCTTCGCGAAGCTCGCCCGACAGGCGGAAGCCGACCACTTCGGGGATGAGCATGGAGACCGGCTGGCCAAGCATCGCCGCCTCGGCCTCGATCCCGCCGACGCCCCAGCCGAGCACGCCGAGACCATTGACCATGGTAGTATGGCTGTCGGTCCCTACCAGCGTATCGGGATAGGCGACTTCCTCGCCGGTCTGGTCGATGCCCGACCAGATCGCTTGGGCGATATGTTCGAGATTGACCTGGTGGCAGATGCCGGTTCCCGGTGGCACGACCTTGAAATTGTCGAACGCCTGGCTGCCCCATTTGAGAAACTCGTAGCGCTCGGCATTACGCTGATATTCCAGCTCGACATTCTTCGCGAAGGAGCGCGCTGTACCGAATTCGTCGACCATCACGCTATGGTCGATGACGAGGTGGACCGGTACCAGCGGATTGATTTTCTGCGGGTCCCCGCCGAGATTCTTCATTGCATCGCGCATCGCCGCCAGGTCGACCACCGCCGGAACCCCGGTAAAGTCCTGCATCAGCACGCGTGCCGGACGGTACTGAATCTCGCGGTTGATCCGCCGTTCCTTCTGCCAGTCGACCATGCACTGCAGGTCTTCGCGGGTGACGGTAACGCCGTCCTCGAACCTCAATAGGTTCTCGAGCAGCACCTTCATCGAGAAAGGCAGGCGGCTGACGTCGCCAAGCGCCGCCGCGACCTTGTCGAGCGAATAATAAGCGTAACTCTTGCCGCCGGCCTCCAGCGTGGAGCGGGTCTTCAAGCTATCCTGGCCGGTCGGGATCATGCGGGGGTCCTTAGCGCGCTGTGTGGGGCCGCTCGGAATCGACGTGCGGCGGTTGGCCGCGCCCCTAGCAAGAACCACCGGTCAAGACAAAGGGTGTCAGGGGAGCGAGGTCAGGCCCATCGCAATCACCGCGGCGGCCATTACCGCTGTCGCCAGCCAGCCCATCAAGCGCAGCGGCCCAGTGATCGTGAATCGACCCATGACCGAACGGCGCTGCCCGATCAGCATCATGATCGCCAGCACGGGCACGGAGACGACGCCGTTGATAACCGCCGCCATATAGAGGGCGTCGATTGGATCAATCGTGGTGAAATTTAGCAGCGCGCCGACTCCGGTGGCTGCGAAGATTGTCCCATAGAAGGCCTTGGCCCGCCGGGGTTTGCGGTCGAGCCCCACTCGCCAGCGGAATGCTTCGCCAATAGCATATGCCGCCGAGCCGGCCAGCACCGGCACCGCCAGCAGACCGGTTCCGACTATCCCCAGGGCAAAAACCGTCGAGGCATAGGACCCGGCGATTGGCCGCAGTGCCTCCGCAGCGTCGGCTGACGTATCGATGTCAGTGATCCCATGGGCGTGCAGCGTCGCGGCGGCGGTAAGGATGATCGTCAGTGCAACCAGATTGGCTCCGCCCATCCCCGCCAACGTATCGAACTCAATCCGCCTCAGCTCTGACGGCCCTTCTCGTGGGGCATGGTTGAGCGGATGGCGATCGGGAATGACATGCACTTCCTCGGCCTCCCCCTCCGCTTCCCAGAAGAAAACATAGGGGCTTATGGTCGTCCCGAAGATGGCAACGATCATCGTCAACGTTGCGGCGGTGAAGGTGACCCGCGGCACCGCCACGCCGCGCAGCGCTTCGCCCCATGGGATGTGGACCAGGAACAGAGTGATGACGTAAGCCAGTAGCGTCAGGGTCAGCCATTTAAGGTGCCTTACATAGCTAGCGTAACGGGCGAAGACTTCGGTCAGTGCGCAGAATGCTGCGAACAGGATTAGGAACGGCCATGCCGGCACGCCCGCGACCAACGCAGTGGCGTCGGCCATCGCACCAAGGTCAGCGCCGATGTTGATCGTGTTGGCGATCAGCAGCAGCGTCACAGCCAAATAGGTCAGCCAGATTGGATAGTGGCGACGAAGGTTTCCTGCGATCCCATGTCCCGTGACCCGCCCGATCCTGCCGCTGATCATCTGCACTGAGGACATCAGCGGATAGGTGAACAGCATCGTCCAGCCGAGCGCGTAGCCGAACTGTGCCCCGGCCTGGCTGTAGGTAGCGATCCCGCTCGGATCGTCATCCGATGCCCCGCTGATTAGCCCGGGGCCGACAATATCGCGCAATTTGGGCTTCCGGCCATGATCAGGGCCAGGTTTGGGGTCGACTTCCATCTGGTCATGCTTGATCATTGAGCCGCCTTACGAGCCATTCTTGCCTTGCTCGCCTAGAGCCAGCCCCTCCGGCGAGCGATCCAATAGGGAAGGATGGCGCTGGCCAGCATCAAAGCGAGGGACCATGGATAGCCGGCGATCCACGCAAGCTCCGGCATGTGGATGAAGTTCATGCCGTAAATGCCGGCAATGAGGGTCGGCGGCATCAGCACTACCGCCACCACCGAGAAGATCTTCATGACGAAATTTTGCTCAAGCGTGATCATGCCGAGCGATGCGTCGAGCAGGAAGTTCAGATTTTCGGCCAGGAAGTCGCTGTGGTCATCGAGCGCCCGAGCATCGTCGCTCAGACTACGGAGATGGCGAGCATGCAGCTTTTCGTTGCGCATCCTCTCGGTGGCGCCAAGGAAGCTGAGCATCCGGCTGGTGCTGACCGAAGAGACCCGCGCGCGGGACAATAAGCGCTGGACCTCGCCGATGCGCAGCATCAGAGCCTCGTAGCGAAGCTCGGAGTTACGGCGTTCTCGCCGCGTCCGCTGCTCAAAAATATGGTTCGAAATGGCGTCCAGCTCTCGCCCTGCGTTTTCCAGTTCATCGGCCTGGCGATCGATGATCGCGTCAAGCAACCTGATCAGGACGGTGACCGGATCGCCGGTAAGCTGTTCGTCGGCCTGGGCGTGCTGGACGAACGCAACGAACGGCCTTGGTTCGACATAGCGGACGGTGACCAGATGCTCTTCTGTCAGGATGAAGGTGATCGGGTCCGTCGAAGGATTTCCGCGATCGATCCCGTAGAGCACCGCCATGGTCATGACGGCGGCGCCATTGCGCTCGTAGAGCCGGCTCGACGGCTCGATCTCCTGCATCTCCTCGCGCGTCGGGATGTTGGTCCCGATGACCTTTTCTGCCAGCCTTTCTTCCTCGTTCGTGGGATTGAGAAGATCGAGCCAAACGGCGCTTTCAAGGCAAAGCGCCGCATCATCGGCGTCGACCGGGGATGAGGGACAACCGGGTCCGAACAGGCGCAGCATGGCCATTTGGTGCGGCAGCAAAGAGCCCTTGGCAAGCGGTCCGTTGCTGCCTACCCCCTCCTGATGCCGGCCAGCCTGCCGCGGCCGAAGCCGCTTGCCTCCATCTTCATCGTGCTGGCGCTGACCGTCGCCATTCTCTGGGCAATGAATCGGCCGCCCATCTGCACCTGCGGGACGATTGCATTGTGGGGACGCGTAGGCCCGACCCAAAGCCAGATGCTGGCCGACTGGTATAGCCCGAGCCATATTGCGCACGGCCTGCTGTTTTACGCAGCATTCCGCTGGCTGCGGCCCAAATCGAGCATCGAGCTGCGCTTCCTTGTCTCGCTGGTCATCGAGGCATCGTGGGAAATCGTCGAAAACACGCCGATGGTGATCGACCGCTATCGCGAAGCAACCATCGCACTTGGATATTCCGGCGATTCCATCCTCAACTCGGCGAGCGACGTCGCGATGATGGCGCTTGGCTTCATGGCGGCCTGGCGATTGCCTGTGTGGGCCAGCATCTTGTTCCTGCTGATGCTAGAATTGGTTCCGCTGCTCGTCATTCGCGACAATCTGACGCTCAACGTCATCATGCTGGTTGCGCCCAGCGATGCGATACTCAACTGGCAGGCCGGAGCCTAGCGGCAGCGGGTGATCTGTGGCGGCACGCCCTGGGTCAGGTTGAACGGGCCGACGACGGTACCATCCTCCAGCTCGACGTTCAATGTCATGGCCCCCTTGGTCACCACACCCGAATAGGTTGCGGGCTGGGAACGGAAGATTTGGCCCACCCGGACCGGCCCGGGCGACCCTTCGCGATAGGTGCCTTCAACCGCGAACGAACCGTCCTTCGCCGGAATCACAGCGGTATCGATCGAACCGGACGCGCAGTCGAACATGATGTCGGCCAGTCCGGTATTGAATCCGATCGCGGCGTGCTCGCCGCCCCACTTGCCTTCCAGATAGGGAGGCTTCGCCGCTGCCGGGGTCAAGCCGGACGCGATCAGCGTCATCGCCAATATCAGTCTTAGCCTCAATGCGACCTCCTCAACGCTTGAAGGTTTGCCCTCATGACGCTTTCCGCATTGGCGGCAACAGGTCGTAAGGTCGGACTTTCACCCGATTTCGCGAAACCTCCGTGGAGCCGTACGCCCTCTTGCAGGACAATATTCTGCTGGGCGCGATAGACAGTGTCGAAATCGCCAGCCGCGGCCAGCGCGTCGTACATCTGCTGATGCTCGGCATTCATCGAAGCAGACGGCAACAAATTCAGGCGGCGGCCAGCAAGCGAAAGTTGCGCGCTGGTGCCCTGATGGGCGCTCAATGCGCGTTCGGCGAAAGCCCGGTTGGCCGGGTCATGGGCCCGCTCCAGCGCCAGTTCGGCGGACTTCACCTGATAAAGATCGATCGACGCAGCCATCGCGAAATAGGCGGCTGAGCTTAGGATAACCGGGGCAATGGCTGCCGAAGATACCGATGCCGACTGGACGCCGGCGCTGCCTCCTCCGCCACAACCGCCAACCAGAGCCAGCACGGAGGCGACCGACAATAATGCAATGCGCCGCATCAGTTTACTCCCGCCGCTCTTGGGCAAAGTGTAGCAGTTATTTATCGACCTAGCATCTTCTCCGGTTTGACCACCCGATCGAAGGTCGCTTCGTCGACCAGCCCCAGCTCGAGCCCGGCTTCCTTCAGCGTCTGCCCTTTCTTGTGCGCATGCTTGGCGATCGCCGCGGCATTGTCGTAACCGATTTCAGGGGCGAGGGCGGTGACCAGCATCAGCGAGCGGTTCATCAGCTCGGCAATGCGGGTCTCGTCCGGCTCCAGCCCGTTGAGCGTTCGCTCGGTGAAGCTTTCCATGCCGGTCGTCAGCAGGTTGATCGAGCGGATCACGTTGGCGCCGATCAGCGGCTTGAACACGTTCAGTTCCATATGGCCCTGAAGTCCGCCAACGGTGACTGCGACATGGTTGCCCATCACCTGGGCAGCGACCATGGTCAGCATCTCGCACTGGGTCGGGTTGACCTTGCCCGGCATGATCGAACTGCCCGGCTCATTTTCTGGCAGCTTCAGCTCGCCGAGGCCGCAGCGCGGGCCGGAGCCGAGTAGCCGGATGTCGTTGGCAATCTTCGACAGGCTGACGGCGATCGTATTGAGCACGCCGGACAGCTCGACCAGCGTATCGTGAGCGGCAAGCTCCGCGAACTTGTTGGGTGCCGAGGTAAACGGCAGTTGCGTGAGGTTGGCGATTTCCTTGGCGAAGGATTCGGCGAAGCCCTTGGGGGCATTGAGGCCGGTCCCGACCGCCGTACCGCCCTGAGCCAGGCGCATGACGCGCGGCAGGACGCCCTCGACCCGGTCGATATTGTCGGCGATCATCGCCGCATAGCCCGAGAATTCCTGCCCAAGGGTCAGCGGGGTCGCGTCCTGGAGATGGGTCCGGCCGATCTTGACGATCGAATCCCAGCGCTTCGCCTGGTCGGCAAGCTTGGCGTGGATCAAGGCGAGCGCCGGCAAAAGCTTTCGACTGACGGCAATTCCGGCGGCAACGTGCATCGCGGTCGGGAAGCTGTCGTTCGAGGATTGGCCCTTGTTGACATGGTCGTTCGGGTGAACCGGCTCCTTGCCGCCGCGCGTTCCGGTCAGAGCTTCATTTGCCCGACCGGCGATCACCTCGTTGGCGTTCATGTTCGACTGCGTGCCCGAACCAGTCTGCCAGATTACCAGCGGGAATTGCCCGTCGAGGTCGCCCCTCGCCACTTCGCCCGCGGCCTGCTGGATCGCTTCGGCAATTTCCGCGTCGAGTCCGCCAAGCCGGGCGTTCGCCCGGGCCGCGGCCTGCTTCACAAAGCCGAGCGCGTGGATGATCTCGGCCGGCATCCGTTCACGCTCGCCGAACGGGAAATTGGCGATCGAGCGCTCGGTCTGGGCGCCCCAATAGCTGTCGCCCGGCACTTCAATCGGTCCGAAGCTGTCAGTTTCGGTACGAGTATGGCTAACCATCTTGGTCCCTTGTTTCGTCATGCCGGACTTGATCCGGCATCTGCTTTTTCTTCGGTCACCTAGCAAGTCAGGCAGACCCCGGGTCAAGCCCGGGGTGACGTCTGCGGGACGTCACTTCTTACGCGTGAAATCGACGTTGACGACGTTGGAGCCGTCTTCGGCCGGCTCCGCGACCGGGACGTCATTCTCGGCTTCGTCATGTTGCTCGGGCGAATCGACTGCGCCATTGGCCTGGAACTTGAGGCTGAAATCGACAGCCGGGTCGACGAAATCGGTCACCGCCGCGAACGGCACGACCAGGGTCGAGGGCACCCCGCCGAAGCTCAGGCCCACCGAAAACAGCTGGTCTTCGACCTTGAGGTCCCAGAAGCGGTGCTGGATGACGATGGTCATCTCGTCCGGAAAGCGCTCGGCCAGATGCTTGGGGATGGAAACCCCAGCCATGCGGGTCTTGAAGGTAATGTAGAAATGGTGCCCCCCGGGCAGCCCGCCGGTCTGCTCGACTTCACGCAGCACCCGGCCGACCACATCGCGCAGGGCTTCCTGGACGATCTCATCGTAGGGGATCAGGGACTCAGGTGCATCATCACTCATTGCCAGTTCGTGGTAGCGGGCGAGGCCATGGGGTCAAGCGGAGTCCGCCCGCCCGGCCAGGGTGAAGGCGCCGGCGCCGAGAAAATCTCGCGGGCCCGGCGAATAGCGGCGGCCCAACAACTGGCGGAATAGATGGATTTGCCGTCCGGGCTCGATTTGGGGGCAGTCGCCCGCTCAGGGGCGAAGCCCGGCGGCGTAGCGGCTGCCGACGGGCAGTTCCTTGCCGGCAATCAATATGCGCCGGTCGCCGTTGGAACCGAGCATCCGGTCGACCCGGCCGCGGTTGATCAGGAACCGCCGATGGATTCGAACGAACCCGAGCCCGGCCAGGTCCCGTTCGGCCCCGGCCATGGTCATCCTGAACAGGATGGTGCGGGAGCCGACATGAGCTTCGACATAATTGTCGGCAGCTTCAATCCAGTCGATCGACGGGGCGAGCCCCTTCAGCCCGATTGTCGCCGCGGCCGGCGGGCGGCGGAGCATTGCCTTGCGAGTAAGCACGATCAGCAAGATCGTCACGCCGATCGCCGGAAGGCGCCGCATCATCAGCAGGCCCAAATGATCGGTCACATCGCCCAGGCAGAAGTCGACCAGATATTCCAGCGCGATGGATGCGGCCGCAATGGCGAGGACAAGGCCGGCCAGGAGCGCCGGGCGGCGGACCGTATCCGCGCCGTGGGGCTGCTTCGACCATTCGAACAGCGCGAACCAGGGGACGACGGCGACCGCCGACCAGGTCAGGCTGCCCGACCAGGGGCCGACGCTCTCGCCTGTCATCAGCGCCTGGTAGCCATGACAGTAGGCGGCCCCGAGCAGCCAAACCGCAATGCCGGCGGCCAGCAGCGGACCGCGGCGAAGCGGCTCGAAAAAATAGGGGGTGAGATTGAGGCGAGGGGCGCGGCTGGCCATGCCCTCGACTTTATATGGTGCCGCCGATCCGCACAATTGGCTTGACGCCGGCCAGCGCCGCTAGGAAGTCAACGACATGCCCATCGATGCCAAGCAGCCCTATGACGAGCAAAACATCTTCGCCCGGATCCTAAGGGGCGAGATTCCGAACAAGACGGTGATGGAGACCGATCACAGTCTCGCCTTTCACGATATCAACCCGCTGGCCCCAATCCATGTGCTGGTGATTCCAAAGGGGCCTTACGTCAGCTGGGACGATTTCACCGCCAAGGCCTCGGACACGGAAATTGCCGATTTCGTCCGTACCGTCGGCGAGGTGGCGCGAGCCACGGGGGCCGACACGCAGGGCTATCGGCTGCTTTCCAACAGCGGCAAGCGCAGCGGCCAGGAAGTGCCGCACCTTCACGTGCACGTGTTCGGCGGCGAGCCGCTGGGCCCGATGTTGGCACGTTAAGGCCACAGGTCCGTTCATTCGCTGGCAAGGGGATTGCGCCCACGCTCCAAGGCGTTAGGGTCCCGCGCAAATCAAGGAACAATCTCAAGGGGAGATCGAATGGCAACTGCAGCACCGAGGGGGATTCTCGGGCGGATGATGCTGCGCAAGAGCGTAGCCCAGATTCAAGAGGAAACTCGGACTAGCGAGCTGAAACGATCGCTTGGTCCATGGAATTTGGTCTTCCTGGGCATTGGCTGCATCATTGGCGCCGGCATCTTCGTTCGAACGGGCAATGCGGCCGCGTTGCACGCCGGTCCGGCGGTGCTCATCGGCTATGCCATCGCAGGCGTCATTTGCGCCTTTGCGGGCCTGTGTTACGCGGAACTGGCATCCACCCTACCGGTGTCCGGCTCCGCCTATACCTACAGCTATGCAACCCTCGGCGAGTTCATCGCATGGATCATGGGAGCGTTGCTGCTGCTCGAATATGGGCTTGCCGCCTCGGTCGTGGCGGTCGGCTGGTCCGGCTATATGGTCAGCCTGTTGGGCGACATTGGGATAAACATCCCGGTGGCCCTGACCGGTCCAACCGGGCACCACTTGCAAAAGGACGGCGTCGACGTGCTCGTCAACGGCGCGCCCGTCGCCTTCATATTTAACTTGCCCGCTTTCCTCGTCTGCGCCGCGCTTGCCCTTTTGCTGGTGATCGGCGTTTCGGAATCGGCCAAATTCAATAACGTCATCGTGGCCATTAAGGTGACCGTGCTGATCGCCTTCATCCTGGTGGGCGGGTTCATCATTCTGCAGAATCTGCCGGCCTACACGCCGAATTGGGAACCGTTCATCCCGCCGCCGACCGGCGTGGACGGCGAGTTTGGCTGGAGCGGCATCATCCGCTCGGCGTCGATTGTGTTCTTCGCCTACATCGGCTTCGAGGCGGTCTCGACTGCCGGACAGGAAGCCAAAAACCCGGGCAAGGACATGCCGTTCGGCATCATCGGGTCGCTGGTGGCCTGCACGGTCATTTACATCCTGGTGTCGATCGTCCTGACCCTTGTAGTCAACTACAAGTCGCTGAACGTTCCCGATCCGGTGGCCGTCGCGGTCGATGCTTTCGGTCCGCAATGGGGCTGGTTCGCCAAGACCATCAAGGTCGGCGCGATCATCGGCCTGACTTCGGTTATCCTGGTGCTGATGTATGGCCAGACCCGTATCTTCTACACCATGGCCCGCGATGGCCTGCTGCCGAAGGTCTTTTCGACCGTACACCCCAAATTCCGTACGCCATGGATCAACACCCTGCTGGTCGGACTGATCGTGGCCTTTGCCGCGGGCTTTTTCGACATCAACAGCCTGGGCGACATGACCTCGGTCGGCACGCTCGCGGCTTTCGCGGTCGTCTGCCTCTCGGTCATCTGGTTGCGACGGACGCACCCTGAGATTCCGCGCGGCTATCGCGTGCCGCTCTACCCGGTCGTGCCGGCACTCGGAATCTTGTCCTGTCTCTGGCTGATCACCAGTGTCCCCGATTATGTGCTGCTCATTTTTGGCGGTTACACCGGCGTCATGATCGTGCTGTACTTCGTCTACGGCATGCACAATTCGAAGCTGGCCAGGGGCGAAGGGGCGGTCGCGGCTGTCGACGCGCCATATTACCCAGAGGATGCCCCTCGGGATGAAAGCGGCAAGCCGGTTATCCGGCCCTAGTCCGCGCATTATGGAAAAAAACGAGGGCGGGTCCGGCGACGGGCCCGCCCTTTTCATTGGCAACCAGATCGAGCTCAAGAGCCCGCTTGGCGATTAGGCCAGCACGCCCTCGGTCAGCGCCTTCAGGTCCTGCTCCGGCCGCGCTCCATAATGCTGGATCACCTCGGCGGCGGCGATTGCACCGAGACGGAGAGACGCCTTCAGTCCGAGACTCCGCGCCTCTCCGGCAAGGAAGCCGGCCGCGAACAGGTCGCCGGCACCGGTGGTGTCGACCAGCCGTGCGATCGGCTCCGCCGGAACGTCGGCCCGCTCACCGCCACGAATCGCGGTCGCGCCATCCTCCGATCGGGTAACGACCAAGGTCTGGACGTAGGCCGACAGCGCCGGAATCGCCTCCTCGATGTCATTGACCATGGCCATTGAAGTTGCCTCGGCCTCATTGGCGAAGAGGATGTCGACCTTGCCGTCACGCAGCAGCTGCCAGAAGCTGTCGCGGTGGCGATCGACGCAGAAGGTGTCGCTAAGGGTGAAGGCGACCTTGCGGCCGGCGGCATGGGCCGCCTCGATCGCCGCTTCCATCGCCGCGCGCGGCTCGGCCGGATCCCACAAATAACCTTCAAGGTAGACGATGCCGCTGTCCGCTACGGCCGCCAGGTCGACCGACTCTCTCGCGAGCAACTGAGCCGCGCCAAGGAAGGTGTTCATCGTCCGCTGGGCGTCGGGAGTGACCAGGATCAGCGAGCGCGCGGTCGCCCCAACGTCGCCGCGCGGTTCGACCAGGAAGCCGATTCCCTGTGCTTCGATGTCGTGACGGTAGATTTCGCCCAGCTGGTCGTTGGCGACCTGGCCGATGAAGGCGGCTTGCAAACCTAGTGCGGCCAGGCCGGCGGCGGTGTTGCCGGCGGAACCGCCGCTAATCTCCCGCCCAGGTCCCATCGCGTCATAGAGTCGAACGGCCTCGGCTTCGTCGATCAGGCGCATCGATCCCTTGTGCAGCCCCTGGTGGGAGAGGAAGCCGTCGGTGGTGTCGGCGATGACATCGACGATTGCGTTGCCGATGCACAGCACGTCGAAACGAGGCTTGGTCATGAAATTTTTGTCCTGCGGGGAAGGGTTGCGGCGCGCCTAGCCGTTTCGCCCGTGTCGAACAACCGTCGCCATTCCCGCGCAAGCGGGGACCTAGCAAAACGAGATTCTGGGTCCCCGCTTTCGCGGGAATGGCGAACTGTGCTTAGAGTGACCGATGCGTCGCCTAATCCTTTGTACCTTACTGCTCGCCGCCGCCTGCGCCCCGCGGCCCGAAACCGCTTCAACGCCCGCGATTCCGCACGCGCCCGCCACGTCCGGCCAGGTCGAACATCGCAGCATCAACGGCATGACCGCTCATGAGCTGATCCAGGTCTATGGCCGCCCGCGGCTGCAAGTCGTCGAGGGAGATGGGACCAAGCTGCAGTTCGCCGGGCCCAATTGCCTGCTCGACATCTATCTTTACCCGCCATCGGGCGGTGGAACGCCGCGCGCGACGCTGATCGAGGCGCGCAATGCCCAGGGTAATGACGTCAACGCGCAAAGCTGCGCTGCATCCATCCAGGATCGTTAGGACCCGAACCCAGCACCAGCAGGGCCATGCCCGAAGGGTGGGACCATCACGACCGCGCTGGTGCTGGGTTCGGGTCCTTGAGCCGCTCGATCGCCCATTTGGCGGCGTCGGCAACGACAGGGTCCTGACTTTCCAGGTGACGCAGGACTGCGGGTCGAAGGGAGGAATCGCCGCTATTTCCGACGGCGATCAGGCAATTGCGGATCATCCGGTTGACGCCGATCCGCTTGATCGGCGACCCGGAGAAGAGCTGGCGGAACGTGCTGTCGTCGAGGGCCAGCAGGTCGGCCAGCGCCGGCGCGGCCAGTTCGGGACGCGGCGCAAACGCCTGGTTGGCCTGGGCCTCGCTGGCGAACCGGTTCCAAGGGCAGACCGCCAGGCAGTCGTCGCAGCCGTAGATCCGGTTACCGATCGCCTCGCGATATTCGTGCGGGATAGGTCCGGCATGCTCGATCGTCAGATATGAAATGCATTTGCGCGCGTCGACCAGGTTGGGAGCGACGATTGCCCCGGTCGGGCAGGCGTCGATGCAGCGCGTGCAGCTTCCGCAATGCGGCTCCGCCGGCGCGTCGGGCTCAAGCTCAAGCGTCGTGTAGATGACACCGAGGAATAGCCAGCTGCCATGCTCCCGATTGAGCAGGTTGCTGTGCTTGCCCTGCCAGCCGATCCCCGCCGCCGCCGACAGCGGCTTTTCCATCACCGGGGCGGTGTCGACGAAGACCTTGAGCTGGCAGCCGCATTCGTCAGCGAGCCAGCGGCCCATCGCCTTCAGCGCCTTCTTGACCACCTTGTGATAGTCGGCGCCCTGCGCATAGACCGAAATCCGGCCGCGATCCCTGGCCTCGGCCAGCGCAAGCGGGTCGGTCGCCGGCGCATAGCTCATCGCCAGCGCTATCACTGACCTTGCTTCCGGCCACAGGCCCTGCGGGCTGGCACGCTGTTCGGCCCGCTCTTCGATCCAGCTCATTTCGCCATGATGGCCGGCGGCGATCCACTCCTTCAGCCGCTCGCCCGCTTGCGGAACGGCATTGGCACTCGCGATCCCCCAGGCGCAAAAGCCCAGCTCTGCCGCTTTATCGAAAATCCGTGCCTTGAGGCTTGCCATGGCGCGGCCACCCTTTACCCATTGAGGGCATGGGGGAAAGACCAATCGCCGCGCGGGCAACCGACCTCGTCAAGGACTTTGACGGCAAGCGAGCGGTCGACGGAGTGAGCCTGACCGTCCCCGAAAGCAGTATTACCGGCATCCTGGGCCCCAACGGCGCGGGCAAGACGACCTGCCTCAGGATAATGCTTGGAATCATCGATCCGAGCTCCGGTACCCGCTCGCTGCTCGGCCATGACAGGCCGATCGAGATCGCGCATGAAATCGGCTATCTGCCGGAGGAACGCGGGCTCTACCCGGCGATGCCGACGGTGGAAGCGCTGGCCTTCATGGGCGCGCTCAGGGGGTTGCCGCTGAAAGAGGGCCGGAGCCGGGCGTTGAAGCTGCTTGAGCAAAGCGGTCATGCCGATTGGGCGAAGCGGCCGATTCGAACGCTGAGCAAGGGCATGGCGCAAACGGTCCAGCTGCTCGGCACCATCATTCACGAGCCTAGGCTGATCGTGCTCGACGAGCCATTTGCCGGACTGGATGCGATCAACCAGCAAAAGCTGGAGCAGCTGATCCGCGACCAGGCCGCGGCGGGCGTGACGGTAATCTTTTCGACCCATGTCATCGCTCATGCTGAACGCCTGTGCGAGCGCATCGCGATCATCGCCGAGGGCAAGGCCGTGTTCGAGGGAGATGTCGACGAGGCGCGCGGCCGCCTTCGGCCGATTGTCCATCTACGCACCCGGGCCAAGGATGGCCCGTGGCGCGACGCGCTTCCGCGATCGGCCAGCCTGGTGGGCGGCGAGTGGCGGTTCGAGCTTCCTGCGAGCGGTCCCGAGCCGCTGCTCAAGGCCTTGATCGAGGGGAGCGCGGGTATTGAGACATTGAGCATTGAGCGCGCCGGTCTGCACGACGCCTTCATTGCCATCGCCGGTGAAGCGGCGGCGCGCCAAATGGGTCACGTCCCGGTTTCGGAGGAAGCTGCGTGAAGCTTCCCGAAACGATCCGCGCAGCCTTCGTCATCGCCCGGCGCGACTTCGCGGCGACGGTCCTCAGCAAGACGTTCCTCTTCTTCCTCATCGGCCCGCTGTTCCCGCTGGCGATCGGCTTCGGCTTTGTCGGGATCGGAGCGCAGGTGGACCGCAATTCCAAACTGCCCCCAGTCGCGGTCATCGGGTCGCAACAGGATTTCGAGCGCCTTGCCGCCGCCCGAGAGCGGCTTGCGCCCTTGAGCGATATGGCGCCCGTCGAGCTTCGTCATGTTGCTCCCGAGCCGAACGTGGCAGCGCAGCGAATGAAATTGCTCGCGGACAATGGTGAGCCGGTCATCGCGGTGCTCGATGGAGGCCTTATCTTCCCGCACCTGACCGGCGCGGTGACAAGCAGCGGGCGGACGACGCGACAGGTCCGCATGTACGTCGAGGAGGCGCGACGAATGTCTACCGAGCGGCCGGCCCTGGGCTCGCCGCTGCTCCTGACGCCGACCACCAGCACGTCGGGACTGAAGGCATTCACCCGCAATCTGACGGCCCGCTTCGGCCAGATCCTGCTGTTCGTGCTGACGATCATGTTGGCCGGCATGGTACTGAGCCAGTTGATCGAGGAAAAATCGAGCAAGGTGATCGAGGTGCTGGCGGCGGCCGTCCCGGTCAATGCGATATTCCTGGGCAAGCTGTTTGCCATGCTGGCCACGTCCCTGGTCGGCATCGCCTTTTGGTCGGTTACGGCGGCAAGCCTGATCGACCTGGTCAACGAAGGCGGCCTGGCCGCCCTTGCTACCCCCGCGGTTGGCTGGCCCGCTTTCCTCGGCCTTGCACTCCTCTATTTCTCGATGAGCTACTTGCTGATCGGGGCGACCCTCCTGGGAATCGGCGCCCAGGCTTCGACCGCGCGCGAAGTGCAGATTCTTTCGATGCCGGTGACGATGGGGCAATTGCTGCTGTTCGGGTTTGCAGCTGCCGGCGTGGGCGCACCGATGGGCGGACCCGCAATCGCTGCCGCAATTTTCCCGCTGTCGTCGCCCTTTGCGATGATCGCGCGCGCGGCCGAACTGCCGGCCCTATGGCCTCATTTGGTCGCCGTAGCCTGGCAGGCGCTCTGGGTCGCGCTGATCCTTAAGTTTGCTGCCGCCATATTCCGCCGCAGCGTGCTCAAGTCCGGCAAGAGCAGCCGCCGATGGTGGCAGCGCAAGCCCGCCTAGGCCAGCGCCTGCCCGGCGGCCTCCTCCAGCTGGCTCATCAGCGACATGTAGGGGAACGGGCCATGGCTGATCCGCGCTACGCCGTTGGCCGCCACCTCGGCGTTTGACGGGCAACCGGGATAGGTCATGAAGTTCACCGGCACTGGCGATTGGTCGCATAGCCGCCGCAGATAATCGAGGTTGCCGAGCATCGGCACGAAATAGCCGCTCGCCCCGGCCTCGGCATAAGCATGGGCCCGATCGACTGCCTCACTCAGCATCGCCTCGTCATGCGTTTCCTGCTTCGCCTGGAGGAACAGATCGGTGCGAACGTTGATGAAGAAATCGGGGCCGACCGCGGCACGGGCGGCCGCAATCCGTTCGGCCTGCACGTCGATCGGATGAAGCCCTTCGCCGCCGACGATCTGATCCTCGAAATTGCAGCCGACCGCGCCGGTGTCGGCCAGGCGCACGATATTGCGCGCGCCTTCGTGCGGATCATCCGAATAGGCCCCTTCGAAATCGACCGTGACCGGCAGGTCGACTGAACCGACGATGCGCTTTGCATTCCCCAGCGCAAATTCCAGCGGCACCTGCTGACCGTCGCCAAAGCCATTTGCCATGGCGACCGACGCGCTACCGGTGGCAATTGCCGAAGCGCCTGCCTTCGCTACGGCCTGGGCGCTGCCGGCATCCCATACATTGAACAGGATGAGCGGATTGCCGGGCACATGAAGCTCGGCAAATCGGGCGAAGTTCGACATGACGATGTTCTCCTTTAGTTCTCGTCATGCCGTCCGCAATCGAACTGGGCAACCCAAATCTTGCGGTCAACAAATTTGGGCGGCGATCCTAATTGATGGCCGCGCTCGCCATCTGGGTAAGCTGGGCCATAAGGGCGCGATGCGGGAAGGGCCCATGGCTGATGCGGGCGACGCCGGCCGCGGCCCATTCGGCCTTGGGCGGAGCGCCAGGGAAAGCAATCACATTGAGCGGCAGAGGCACTTCGCGGACGATCCGCTCAATCTGCCCTGAATCGGCCAGCCGCGGCACAAAGAAGCCGCTCGCCCCGGCATCCGCGAACGCCTTGCCGCGCTCGATCACCTGGTCGACCAGGGAATCATCGCGTTGATCGTTCTTGATGAACAGGTCGGTCCGGGCATTGATGAAAAAGTCGCTGCCGACGGCGGCGCGAATCGCGGCAATGCGCCGGACTTGTTCGTCGATCGGGTGGATACCGTCCCCGCCGACGATTTGATCCTCGAAATTGCAGCCGACAGCGCCGGAGCGCTTGAGGTCCGCAACATTGCGTCCGCCTTCTTCCGGGTCGGTCGAATAGGCGCCTTCGAAGTCGACGGTCAGCGGCAGCGGGTCGACCGCCTCGACGATCCGTGCCGCGTTGGCGAAGACATAGTCCAGGGGAACTTGGTGGGCGTCGCCAAAGCCGCTGGCGTCGCCGACCGGATGGCTACCGGTGGCGAGTGCCCTGGCGCCCGCCGTGACCACCGCCAAGGCACTGCCGACATCCCAGATATTATAGAGAATGACCGGGTTCCCCGGGACGTGGAGCGCGGCGAAGGTTTCAAACTTGCTCATAGCGGTCGATCTTTCTCCATCATTCCGGGGCGGGGCCGAGCTGCTGCCACAGCTCGATCTTCACATCGTTGAGGTCGACGATCCAGGCGAAGCGCCCGTAATCCTCGTCCTGGCGGCCAAGGATTTCGACACCCTTGGATTCAAGCTCGGCAATGAATCCGTCGAGGTCGTCAACCCGAAGGTTGATCATGAATTCCCTTTTGCTTGGTTCGAAATAGTCCGTCTCCGGCTTGAACGCCGAAAGCAGGGAAAAGCCTTCCGGGTCGTCGTTCTTGAACGGGAACATGGCGCCCCAATCTCCGCCGATGCCAAGGATTTCCTTGTACCAGGCACTCGTCGCTTCCTGATCGGCGATCTTGAGAAAAACACCGCCCAAGCCGGTAATTCGCGCCATCGAGCCCCCCTTTCTTGATCGTCATGCTCTCCTGCACCTGTACAGGCCGCGATTTCCGCTAGTGCACGAACCTTGCCACCACGTCGCGATAGCTTCGTGACACCTTCACCTGGGCACCGCTGTCGAGCACCAGGAAACATTCGCCATTGGTGTGCGGCTTTACCTGCCGGACAAGGTCGAGATTGACGATCGTCGAGCGGTGCACCCGCTGGAAGCGGCGCGGGTCGAGCCGCTTTTCCAGATCCTTCATCGTCTCGCGCAGGATCAGAGTATTGTCGCCGGTCTGGATGCACATATAGTCGCCGGCGGCATCGATCCGCTCGATCGTGTCGACATCGACCCGGAAAATCTGCCCCTGGTCGCGGATGTTGATCATCTTTTCGAACCGTGAGGAAGCGGGACCTTCGGGCATCGCGTCGGCCAGTTCCTCGGCTGCCTCCGGCGCATGTTCGGCCAATGCCTCCTTGAGGCGCTCGGCTTCTTCGGCGCCGCGCTTCTCGGCAAGCCGCTGCCGGACCCGGTCCAGCGTTGCCGCCAGCCGATCTTCCTCGACCGGCTTCATCAGATAGTCGACTGCCTGGGCCTCGAAGGCGCGCAGGGCATGTTCGTTATAGGCGGTGACCATCACGAACAGCGGCGGTTCGACCTCCATCATCCCGGAAATCACCGAAAATCCGTCGAACCCGGGCATCTGGATGTCGAGGAAGACCAGGTCGGGCTTGTGGGTCTTGATCGCCCGGATCGCTTCTCGCCCGTTGGCGGCGGTGGCGACGATTTCAACATCGTCATGAGCTTCCAGGCGCAGGCGCAGTCCCTGCGTCGCCAGAGGCTCATCGTCAACGAGGATGGTACGAATGGTCATGAATGATCCTTCTGGTCGGTTTCGAGCGGAATTTCGATGATAACGCTGAACCCCCCATGTTCGTTCGTTCGCGTGGAATAACCATGTGCCGCGCCATAAGCCTGCGCCAGCCGGTCCTGGATATTCGCCAGGCCGACGCCGGTTCCCTCGGCGTCGATCGGAGCGCCTCCCGGCCCCGGCCCGCTATCGGCCACCTCGATCCTGACCGCGCGCCCTTCGCGCCGCGCATTGATCCAGATATCGGCGCCATGCTCGGACGAGGTCACGGCATATTTGATCGCATTTTCGATCAGCGGCTGCAGCAGCAATGACGGCAGCCTCGCCCCGATCGTATCGCCATCGATCTTGAAATGCGGCCGCAACCGATCCTCGAACCGCATCTTTTCGATCTCGAGGTAGAGCTTCAACGTCTCCACCTCTTGTACCAGCGTCACCTTGGCGGTCGGCTCATTGACCAGCGTGTAGCGGAGGAATGAGGACAGGCGCGACAGCATCGCATTGGCGCGCTCGGTCTGTTTCAGCAGCACCAGCGTCGAAATGCTGTTCAGCGTGTTGAACAGGAAATGCGGATTTAACTGGTAGCGGAGCATTGCCAGCTGGGCGGTCGAAGCCTGGCTCTCAAGCTGGGCGCGCTGATCGATTTCCTCTTCCAGCAGCAGATAATAGTTGATCCCATAATAAAGCGCCGACCAGGCGGCGAGGATCGAGAAATCGAGAATGATCGCGCCGAGATATTCGACCCCGGCCGGCTTGGCGTCGGGCCGGAGGAAGGTGGCATAGCTCCAGGTTTCGATGAACGAGAAGGCGGCCGACGCGAGGATCACCGTGGCCAGGCTGATGATCACCGTCCAGATCGCCCGCATGACGATCAGCCGGCGGTAAAGCGATGCCATCAGCAGGGTCAGCGAATAACCGGTCGCAGTCAGCAGCAGCGTGTGGACGACGAACATCGCGCCCATCGAATTGGCGAGGCCGGACAGCGAACGGAGAATGAAATAGCCGCTCCAGCCGATCGACTGGAGCACCCAGAAGGCGCGATTCTTGTCGTCGAAAAACGGCCGGTCGAGACCGACCCCGGCCAAAAATGGCCGAGCGGGCCCCTTGCCCCGGGGACGGACGATATGATCTTGCGCGGCGGCCTCGGCCAGCGCTCTTACACTGTCGCCGGCCATCTCCGCCTGGTTCGTCGCAACGCGATCCATAAGGGCGATATAGGCCGGAGGTTCGCAACCGCCTAGGCTTGGCGTCGGCAACCCGACCGGTCTAGAGAGCAGATGAGCCAAGGGACCCCATCAAAGTACTACTTTGATGGGACCCGACTAGGAGAGGCACGATGAACGAGCAAGCGCAGCGCGCCGGCTTCCGGTCGATGGACGAGGGCACGCAAGAGGATTGGGCGATCATCGGGTCGCATTTCTTTCCGTTCGCCCAGGCGCTTCCCGATCGCGTGCTGGCGCATCTGAGGCTGCTCGACGGCGACTATGGCGGCTTTCCGATCGACCGGCTGCAGCACAGCTTGCAGACCGCGACCCGGGCGCATCGCGGCGGGGAGAGCGAGCCTTATGTGGTCATGGCGCTTCTCCACGACATCGGCGACACGCTTGGGTCCTACAATCATCCGGAAATCGCCGCCGCGATCCTGAAGCCGTTCGTCGACGAAAAGCTGCACTGGATCGCCGAACATCATGGCGTGTTTCAGGGATATTATTTCTTCCACTACCTTGGAATGAACCGCGACATGCGCGAGGCGTTTCGTGGTCATGAGCATTTCGAGGACACGGCCCGCTTCTGCGAGCTGTACGACCAAAGCGCGTTCGATCCCGCATATGACAGCGCTCCGCTCGAATTTTTCGAGCCGATGGTGCGGCGGGTATTCGAGCGTCCGCTCAACACAATTTACCGGTCCGTCGGCGAAACCGCCTGAGTCCATTTTCCGGAGAATCTGAGTGTTTCGTGCGCTGACTGCCGCTGCCGCGGCCCTGCTGCTTGCTTCCTGCCAGGCCCATGAAGCCGCTCCCTCCGCCGGGGCGGCGGAGGTGGCGCCGGTGCTGGACACCCCCGACGCGGTCGACATCCACAGCTATGCCAGGCCGCTCGAGGCCCGGGTGACTCATTTGGCGCTCGACCTGGCGGTTGATTTTGACAGCAAGCGGGTTGGCGGCACCGCAACCCTCGACATCCAGGCAAAGCCGGACGCCAAGGAAATCATCCTCGATGACAAGGGCCTGGAAATCGAAAGCGTCGCCGATGGCGCCGGCAAGCCGCTGGCCTGGAAGGTCGGCGCGAACGATCCCAACCTCGGCGCTCCGCTATCGATCGCGATCGGCCCGGACACGAAGCAGATTGTGGTCCATTACAAGTCGGCGGCCAATGCCGATGCGCTGCAGTGGCTGACGCCGGAGCAAACCGCCGGCAAGAAACATCCGTTCCTGTTCAGCCAGGGCGAATCGATCCTCAACCGCAGCTGGATTCCGACCCAGGATTCGCCGGGCATCCGCCAGAGCTGGGAAGCGAAGGTCAGCGTCGACAAGCCGCTGACTGTGGTGATGTCCGCGCCACGCGCCGCTGACCCGACCGAATCCGGCAATGCGCGAACCTTCAGCTTCAGGATGGACCATCCGGTCGCGCCCTATCTGATCGCCATCGGCGCCGGCGACCTCGTGTTCCGCGACCTTGGCAGGCGCACGGGGGTGTGGACCGAGCCGGCGATGCTCGACCGAGCCGCCGCCGAACTCGGCGACACGGAGAAGATGGTCGATGCCGCCGAGAAGCTTTACGGACCTTACCAATGGGGCCGCTATGACATGCTGGTCCTGCCGCCCAGCTTTCCGTTCGGCGGCATGGAAAACCCGACACTGACCTTCCTCACGCCGACTTTCATCGCCGGCGACAAGAGCCTCACCAGCCTGATCGCCCACGAACTGGCGCACAGCTGGTCCGGCAACCTCGCCACCAACGCCACCTGGGCCGACTTCTGGCTCAACGAGGGGATGACCACCTATGCCGAGCGGCGGATCGTCGAAGCCGTCTACGGGCCGAAGGTCGCCGCGCAGCAGGTGTCGCTCGGGCTCGATGCGATGAACAAGGCGGTCGCCGAGAACGGCGGCCCGACCGGACCCGACACGCGCCTGCACATCGACCTCAAAGGGCGCCACCCCGACGACGGCCTGACCGACATCGCCTATGAAAAGGGCGCAGCCTTCCTCCGCACCATCGAGGTCGCGGTCGGGCGCGATCGGTTCGACGAGTGGCTCAAGGGCTGGTTCGAGCGCCACAAGTTCCAGCCGGTGACGTCGAGCATGTTCCTGGCGGACATCCGCGAGCATTTGATCAAGGGCGACCAGGCGCTGGAGGCCAGACTGCAGCTCGACAAATGGGTGGGCGATCCCGGTGTACCCGGCAATATCGCGCCCGCCGATCCGAAAGCCTTCGCCGAGGTCGACGCCGCGGTGACGGCGTTCAAGGCGGGTAATCAGCCTGCCGCGGACGCCTGGGCCCGCTGGACCACCGACGAGCGGCTGCGGTTCCTCAACCGGATCGACAAGAAGCAATCGGCGGATCGAATGTCCGCGCTCGACCAGGCGTTCAACCTGTCGCGCTCCGGAAACAGCGAAATCCGTTTCGCCTTCCTCGACCTGGCGGTCAAAAACCGGTTCGATCCTGCCGTTCCAGCGCTGGAAGACTTTCTGACCGTGCAAGGGCGGCGCAAATTTGTGAAGCCGCTGATCGTGGGCCTGGCCGAGGATGAGCAGTGGGGAAGGCCGATCGCGGCGCGGATCTACGCCAAGACCCGGGCTTCCTACCATCCGGTGACGACCCGCGACCTCGATAAATTGCAGCTCGGCAAGCAGTAACGCGCCCGTTCATCCAAATATTTCTGCCACTCGCCTCTGTATCGCGCCACTAATCGCGGGGCAGAGATAGTCGACGCAACCTTACTGGTGCGCGCGCAGGATGTGGACGACTTTGACTTCCTTTGTGGGAGGTCGCACATGGCGATTGGCTTTTGCAGAATTGCGCTGACCTGTTCGGCGGGCATTCTTGGCATCAACTCGGTGCCAGCCTTGGCCGGACCGACGGTGGATTGTACTAATGCCCTAGCTGTTGGCGTTTTGGAGTGCGGTTCCTTTTCCCATACAACCGGGGAAGATTCCACGGCGCTTGGCTATGCGGCTTATGCTCTCAATTTCGCTTCCACCGCAGTGGGCTCCAAGGCGGATGCAATTAGAAGTTCGACGGCGGTGGGCGCATACAGCCATGCCTATAACTCCGGCGTGGCAATTGGTTTACGCGCCAACGTCAATCCAATGGAAACGAAGGGCGGCGGATACGCTGGCGTTGCAATCGGGCTTTTTGCCAACGTCTCTGCCGACGATTCTATTGCGATCGGCAGAAATGCGGATGCCTATGCGCAAGGTAGCGTGGCATTGGGTGCAGATTCGATCGCCGATCAGGCGAACACCGTTTCCGTCGGTTCTGTTGGCGGTGAGCGCAGGATCGTCAACGTCGCGGCCGGCACCGCGGATACCGATGCCGTGAACATGTCCCAACTCAAGACCGCCACCCAGGCGATGGCGGCACAGGGATCGCAAATTGCGTCGAATACCGCCCAGCTTGCAGCCAACAAGAGCGCGATTGCTACCCAGGACAGGCAAATTTCAACGCTGCAGACGGTCACCGGCGACCATGAAAGCCGGATCAGCGCCCTCGAACAGCTTGGATCCAGTTTCGACCTGCTTGGCGGGCGTCTCGACAGCATCGAGCTTCGCAACCTGCAGCAGGACAAGGGTATTCGCCGTGCCAACGAAGGCGTGGCGATGGCGATGGCAATGGACACCCCGGTCCTGCTGCCAGGCGAGCGGATCGCGGTGACAGGAGGCCTTGGCTATTGGAACGATCGCGTTGCCGGTGCGGCGGCGATGGGTTTTCGCGTCACCGATCATGCATCCATGTCGGTCGGGGTCGGCATCGCGCCGAAAAGCGGCAAGGCCGGTGGGAAAGTGGGATTTCGAATGGGCTGGTGACCCGCGTTGAAGGAGCGGCCGTCCTGGGAAGCGGCCTCTCTTCCCGCCGGTAACAACTCGGGATCATGCGCCGGTGTGGCGCCGTGCCAGCAGCCACCAGACAAGGCCGCATACGGCGCCGGGAATCCCGCCGGACAGGCAGATGAACAGGGCCTCGGTCCCCTGCTCCCTTCCGATCATCACGTAACCGGGTATCAGGCCGACGGCGAAGCCGGCGACGATATAGCCAAGCGCAAACTCCCGCTTCAGCGCTGCCAGGCCACAAAATATGGGAATGCCGAATGCCGTCGCGCAAAAGGCGGCAACACAGGTGACCATGAACCAGAGCCCGAACAACTGGTTGGCGCGAAACGCACCTTCACGAATGATCCAGAAGCTGCCGACGGCGGTGGCGGCCAACCCGGATGCAAGCACGGCAATGATGAATGCCCCGATATAGCGCGCCATACTGCCCTCGGCCGTGCCCATGTTCATCGCGAAATTCGCCTCCATGCGAGGCCATTACGCTTCCCCTCGTCCGCACTACAGTTGGGTTGCGACGAACGCCGTCTGTGCGGGCCGAATGGCCACGAATATCCTTGCACAAATGGTCGGAAATCGCCGGCTGATCGCGACCAAATAATGGGCTTCTTTAACCGCGAAGTAACCCAATTTGGCCTATCCCTTGGCCCCCAAGCCACGCGGATGACCGGATGTACGAGGCACCAGACCGTTACAAGCGTATGATTTCAGCGCGCCTCCCGGACGGCGAATCGCTGGGCGTTACCTCGCGCGAAACCGACGGCGGCAGCAGCCCGCTGCGCGATGCACAGCTGATCGCCCGCGGCCAGTTCGCTCCCTTCTTCGCCGCCGCCAACAGTATCGCCGCGGTCCTGATGGCGATGCTGCTCTACGGTCATGTGCCCGCCTCCTACCTTGGCGGCTGGGTCGTCGCGGTCGGCAGCGTCAACCTCATCACCATGCAATTCGCCCGCACCCAGGCCGTCACCCATGTCGGCCGATCGGGGCGCAAATTGCCCAGGCTGGCAATGGTCGGCGATATTGTGATGCGCGCCCTGCTGTGGCTGTCGCTGCCGGTATTGTCCTTCTCGATGCTTGGTGCGCAAAGCCAGATGGTTGCCGCGACCCTGATCGCCGGGCTTGGCATTGCCGCGCTGGGCCTGGTCGTCGTCCCGACCTGCGTCACCGCCTGGATGGCGATTTTCACCGCCGGCCTCAGCTATTCGCTGCTGGTCGGCCGGCACAGCATTCCGCTCGACAATATGATGGCGATCCTGTTCACGCTTGGCGTCGCCACGGTCGGCGTGTTGACCGTGGCCCGCTGGGCATTCGGCCAGTTGAAGACCAATGCCGATTTCGGATCCCAGTCGGAAAGCGCCAGCCTGTTGCTGCAGGAATATGAGCAGCGCGGCGTCGGCTGGCTGTGGCAGGTCGATGGCGAAAATCGCATCACCTATATTTCCTCGCGAATGACTGCCTTGCTCGGCCGCCCGGCCAGCGCGCTGCTCGGCCATTCCATGCCATCCTTGCTTGGCGGCCATGCCGAGCTCGGCCGGGTGCTGCTGGAGAAGCAGCCGTTCAGCAATCTGGAGATGGAGCTGCAGACCGCGCGCGGCCCGCGCTGGATTTCGATCGCTGGCGACCCGATCGTGGATACCGCCGGACGTTTCGAGGGGTTCCGCGGAGTGGGCAGCGACATCACCGAGATCCGCCACACCCAGGAACGGCTGACCCACCTGGCCAATATGGACGTGCTGTCGGGCCTCCCCAATCGCGGGCGGGTTCGCCAGCTTCTCGGCGAGGCGCTGCGGATGGCGACAGCCGGCAATGTGCCTTGCGCGATCATGTTCCTCGACCTCGACGGGTTCAAGCCGGTCAACGACACCTTCGGGCATCCGAAGGGCGATGCTGTGTTGCAGGCCGTCGCCAAGCGGCTGTGCGACCAGGTCGGCCCCGACGGCCATGTTGGCCGGATGGGCGGCGACGAATTCGCCATCGTCATCACCGATGCCCAGTCGCGCAAGAAGATCGAGCAGATGGCCGACGGCATCATCGGTGCGATCAAAGAACCATATATGATCGACCAGACCGAGATCCGCATCGGCGTTTCGATCGGCTGCGCCTTCGGCCCGATCGATGGCGCCACCGTCGACGATTTGATCCTGAAGGCCGACCTTGCGCTGTACGAGGCCAAGGGCGCCGGACGCGGCATCGCCAAATATTTCTCGTCGGAGCTGCAAACCGAACAGGATGACCGGGTGCGGCTGGAGAACGACTTGCGCGGCGCCATTGCCGCCAAGCAATTCCACCTGGTCTACCAGCCGCTGGTCAATGCCAAGACCCAGAAGCTGGTCGGCTTCGAAGCGCTGATCCGCTGGAACCATCCGCAGCGCGGCTTCGTCCCGCCCAACGTGTTCATCCCGGTCGCGGAAGAGAGCGGCCTGATGCCGGTGATCGGCGAATGGGTCATCGAAGAAGCGGTCCGCTCCGCGGCAACCTGGCCCGAGCCGATTACGGTCGCGCTCAACGTCAGCCCCAAGCAGATAATCCTTCCGTCGCTGCCCAACGTCGTCAGCCAGGCCCTTGGCCGCTACAAGTTGCCGGCCAACCGGCTGGAGCTCGAAGTCACCGAAGGCGTGTTCCTGGGCGGCGAGAGTGCAACCCTGGACGTGCTTAAGCGCCTGCGTGCGCTCGGCGTCGGCATCGCGCTCGACGATTTCGGAACGGGCTATTCTTCGATCGGTTATTTGAACAAAGCCGTATTCCACAAGCTCAAGATCGACGGCAGCTTTGTCCGCGAAGCCGGGTCCCGCCAGGAGAATGTCGCGATCATCCAGTCGATCGTCCAGCTGGCCAAGAGCTTCCGCATGTCGGTCACCGCCGAGGGCGTCGAGACCGCCGAGGACTTCGAGCGGATGCGCGACCTCGGCTGCGACACCATCCAGGGCTATTTGTTCGGCCGGCCCCTTTCCTATGAGCGTGCCAACCAGATGGTGCTCGGCCTCGGCGCCAAGCGCATGGCCGGCTGATCCACCGCCGGCCATAAGGCCAGCTTTTCTACCAACAGCCAAATTTTGGCGACGGCGGGTGCCGCCGAAGGTTCCCCATTCGTTCTCTTTCTGGCAATGAAGGCTGGCGCTTGTGGGCATATCCACCCGGCGCTTTCCAGGGGAACTTCTTGAGCCGCCACCTGCCAGCTCGCCTTGCCGCCCTGTCGATCGCCGCCAGCGCCTTCGCGACCCCGGCCATCGCTCAGCGAACCGGCGAGAATGCGGTGACGTCCGCCGACGATGCCTTCGGCACCAGCGTCGGCAACGAATCCATCGGGCTCTACAGCACCGAAGAGGTGCGCGGCTTCAGTCCCGCGGCGGCGGGCAACATCCGCATCGACGGACTTTATTTGGGCGGGATTGTCATCGGCAATCAGCGGATCCAGTCGGGGTCGGACGTTCGCGTCGGCCTGTCCGCGCAGGGCTATGCCTTTCCGGCGCCGACCGGCATCGTCGAGCTGTCGCTGCGGCCGGCAGGTGATGAGCCGGCCCTGTCCGGCGTCCTGTACGGCGGACAAAGCCAGATCGGCTTCGATCTCGATGGGCAAATGCCGGTCAGCGACACGCTAAGCTTCGCCGGCGGCATTGCCTTCAACAGTTTAAGGGATTTTCCCGGCGGCGATGTCGGCAATTATTTCGATTTCGGAATTGCGCCGGCCTGGCGCCCTCGCGAAGGGACCGAAGTCCGGGCTTATTACGGCATCCAGATCGCGCCCAAGGATGTCAGCACGCCATTCACTTTCGTCGACGGGACCGAGCTTCCGCCGCACCTTCCCAATCATCTGCATGGCCAGAAATGGGCGGCATGGAAGAACCACTTCCGCACCATGGGGCTGTTCGGCCACTCGACCTTCGGCGATTGGCGGCTTAGCGGCGGCCTGTTCCACCACATCATCGACAGCAAGCGCAGCTTCAATACGTTGTTCGTCAACACGCAGGCGGACGGCACCGCCGACTTCCTGGTAAATATCCATCCGCCCCGAACCACCGAGTCCAACGCCGGGGAAGTACGGCTGTCGCGATCCTTCGAAGAGGGGCCGCGGCGCCACGTCATTCACCTCAATGTCCGAGGCGGCACCCGGCGAGGAGACTTCGGCGGCGAAGCCGTGGTCGACCTTGGCGAAATCAACATAAGCGAAGGTCCCCCGGAATTTCCGGAACCCGACGTGACATTTGGCGAAGAGACGATCGACAAGGCGCGCCAGCTGGGCGTGGGGTTGGCCTATCACGGCCGTTGGCAGGATGTCGGCGAATTCAGCATCGGGATCCAAAAGGTCAAATACCGCAAGTCCATCGACGCGCCGGAAGAGGAGCCGATCGTAACCCGCGCCCAGCCATGGCTGTGGAACGCGACGCTGGCGATCAACCTGGCCAAGGGCCTGGTCGCTTACGCCGGCTATACCAAGGGCCTCGAAGATAGCGGCATCGCTCCCGAAATCGCGGTCAACCGAAGCGAGGCGCCGCCGGCGCTACTGACCAATCAGCGCGACTTCGGCATCCGTTATGCCTTTGGCCCGATGCGGCTGGTCCTTGGCGCATTCGATGTTCGGAAGCCCTATTTCAACCTGGATCCGGGCCTGGTTTACAAGCAGCTTGGAACTGTCCGGCATCGCGGCATCGAAATCTCGCTGGCCGGTGAACCGATCAAGGGGCTGAACGTCGTCGCCGGAGCCATATTGATGAAGCCGCGAGTGTCAGGCGAAGCTGTCGAGCTTGGGCTGATCGGCGACAAGCCGGTCGGAATCGCGGAACGCACCGCCAGCCTGTACCTCGACTATCGAATGCCTTGGGAGGAGCGGTTGTCGCTCAATCTCGGCATCCAGCATCTCAGCATGCGAGAAGGCAACACCGAAAATACGCTGACCATTCCCGGCCGGACGCAGGTCAATGTCGGCGGCCGTTATCGCTTTGAGCTCGCCAAGCTGCCGGCGACCTTGCGGCTGCAGGTCAACAACCTGCTCAACGACTATGCGTGGAATGTGACCGGCAGCGGAGCATTGCGGCGTACCTTTCCGCGCCGCGCCAACGCCACCTTGTCGATCGACTTCTAGGCCGGCTCCAGCGCCGCCCGGACTGCTTCTTCCAGCGCTGCCGCACGGAATGGCTTGAACAGGACATTGGCATTCGGTGCCGCTTTGCGGATTTCATCGGTCTCGCTGTAGCCGGACACGAACAGGATTGCCTGGTCGGGGTTGGTGGCGATGATGTGAGCCGCGACTTCCGCGCCCGACAGGCCAGGCATGACATAGTCGATGATTACCAGATCGGGCCGGCTTGAGCCGAACCGCTCGATCCCGTCGACGCCGTCTGCGGCCTCGATCACGTCATGGCCATATTCCTCGAGGCTTGCGGTAATGAAGTGGCGCACCTCTTCGTCGTCATCGATCACCAGCACCGTCGCCTGACCCCGGCCGCGCCGGAGTTCGTCGCCGGTCCGGCCGCCGCTGGCCGGGACCTCGGCGTCGCGGTCGGCCCGGCGGAAGAACAGCCGGACCGTCGTCCCGATGCCGGGCGTGCTATCGATCTTGACCGCGCCGCCCGACTGACGCGCCATGCCATAGACCATCGACAGCCCGAGGCCAGTGCCCTTGCCAACTTCCTTGGTCGTGAAAAATGGCTCGAACGCCCGAGCAAGGGTGTCCGCGTCCATCCCGCTGCCGGTGTCGGCGATCGACAATTCAACATAGGTGCCAGGTTCGAGCTCGGCATCGTCGCCGATCCGCAGCTTGCGCGTGCTTAAGGTCAGTGTCCCTCCGTCCGGCATTGCGTCGCGGGCGTTGATCGCCAGGTTAAGCACGGCGACTTCCAGCTGGGTCGGGTCGGCCAGCACCGGCGTCAAATGCGGATCGAGGTCGAACACTTTCTCGATACCCGGCCCCAGCACATTGCGGAGCAAGGGCCGCATTTCCTCGATCAGCGGAGCGACATAGGTCGGCTTGACCTCCAGCCGCTGCACGCGACTGAACGCGAGCAGCTGGGCGGTCAGTCGGGCGCCGCGCTCGGCCGCCGCCAGCGCATTGGTGGCATAGCGATTGAGCCGCTCGTCCGTTACCTGCTTGGCGATCAGGTCGAGCCCGCCGACGACGACAGTGAGCAGATTGTTGAAGTCGTGAGCGATGCCTCCAGTCAGCTGCCCCAGCGCCTCCATCTTTTGCGCCTGGCGGAGCTGGTCCTGCGCCTCGACCAGCTCGGCGGTGCGGTCCGCGACCTGCCGCTGCAGCTCTGTCTCGGCCGCCTTGGCCTCGCTAATGTCGCTGGCCGCGCCGATGAAGCCGGACAGCTCGCCGTCGGGGCCGAACCGCGGCTGTGAAACCGAGCGGAGCCAACGCCATTCGCCGTCATGCCGCCTGTAGCGCGCTTCCAGGGTAAATGGCTTGCCGCTGGCTTCCCCGGCAACGCTTTCCGCTACCAGACGAGCCTGATCGTCGGGATGGATCCGCTCGCGCCAATCCAGGACCCTGGCCTCCTCGCGCGACATGCCGGCAAACTCAGCATAAGCGTCATTGACGAAATCGCGGGTCCGATCGAGGTGGGTAACCCACATCATCGCCGGAGCGGAATTCGCAATCCGCCGAAAACGTGCTTCGCTTTCCTTAAGAGCTCGCTCGGCGGCACGTTGCTCGGTGATGTCCTGCACCAGGATGATCATGCCGATGACATTTCCCTCGGCGTCGCGCTGCGGGACATAATCGGCCTGGACCGCAAGCAGTCCGCGTGTCGGATGGTGGAAGTCGGCCGCGAAGAACTGGCGTTCGCCCGCCAGCGCCGCGTCGAACAAAGGTTTTCGCGCCCGGTAATCCTCCTCGCCCAGCATGTCCGACATCCGGCGGCCGAGAATGTCCTTGCGCGGCCGCTCGAACCAGTCGGCCAGCGCCCGATTGACGAAACTGTAGCGCTCGTCTCGGCCGATGAACGCGATCATGATCGGCAATGCGTCGGCGACGGCGAGAATTTGGGCGAAATCAATGGTTGTCGCGAAATCGGGCATGGCGCCACGGCCAGCGGTTTCAGCCGCCGCCAAGTCTCGCGCTACTTCCGCGATGCCGCCCGCAGGCGAATCAGCTTTCCCCCGGCCCGCCATGGCGCCAAGCTGACTCGATTCTCCTGCGAAGTCATCTCTTCTGTGGATAAGTCTGCCTTAACCTGGATTAATCGAAATGCAGCCGACGATAGCTGCCGCGGAAATAGAGCAAGGGGTCCAATCCTGGCTCGAAGGTCGCCTTCTTAACCTCGCCGACCAGGATGAAATGGTCGCCACCATCATGGATTGCGTGGCGCGCGCATTCGAAGACCGACAGCGAGTCGAGCAGTACCGGGACCCCATGCTCGCCCATGCTCCAGGCGGTGCAGCCGAACCGGTCCTCAACTCGGGTTGAGAAGGTGATCGAGGCCGGCTGCTGCTCGGTCTGCAGTACATTGACCGCGAAGTTTCGGGCCTTGCTCAGCGGCTCGGCGCTGGCCGCCATCTTGGCGACACAGACCAGGAGGAGCGGCGGGTCGAGGCTGAGCGAGGTAAAGCTATTGGCGGTAAGACCGATCGGAACCCCTGCCGAATCCAGGCAGGTAACCACCGTAACGCCGGTCGCGAAACAGCCGAGCGCGTCACGCAGGGTACGCGGATCCGAACCGGTTCGATACTCTCTGGTGACGGGGGCGTCGGTCATCATCGCCGCCATAGCGGCCCCCGCCTGCCAATGTCACGCCGCCAAAGCCCTGTCCCAACGGGAGAGGGTTGGGAGAGGGGCTATCGGGACAGTCGCTTCAACCCGTCGAGATGGAGCGCTTCCAGCGCATGGGCCGCGCAGTCCAGCGAATCCGACACGAAATAGAGTGGTTGGAAGGCGTCGCTGCGGTAGGCGGCATTGGCAGCATCGTGCAGCGTGAAGCGGGGGCGCGGCACGTCAGCCTCGATGGCGAAATGCGCCTCGCCGAAGCTCGACGCCAGGCCGGCGCCGAGGATCTTCACCTCGCCGCGCTCGCGGGCAAGACCAAACTCGACGGTGTGCCAGTAGAGCCGCGAAATCGTTTCACCCTGTCCGCTTGCGACTGCCTCCACGCCAAGGCGCCCCATTGCCTCCATCAGCCGCGCGACCGGCTCATGCGCCAGCAGCGGCACATGACCGAAAATGTCATGGAAGCAATCGGGTTCCTCGAGATAGTCGAGATTGTCGGCCGAGCGGATGAAATTGCCGATCGGGAAGCGCCGCTCCGCCAGCATGGCGAAAAAGGCATCGTCCGGAACCAGCCCCGGAACAGAAACGCAGCGCCAGCCCGTCAGCGTCTCCAACCGTTCATTGAGGCGCCCCAACTCGGGAATGCCCGGCCGGTCGAGGCTCAGCTTGGGAATGCCTTCGAGAAACGGCGTGACGATCCGCGACCCGAGGTAGGGCAGTTGCCGCGCGAACAGCGTGTCCCACACGCCGTGCTCTTCGGCGGTGAAATGATGCCAGTCCTGCGCAGCGAGATAGTCCTGCCAGCGCGCAGGCTGGGGTTTCTCAATCTCGGCGAAATCGGGCTGGAACATTCGAAGACTCCTGGGTCGTGAAGGCAACAAAAAAACCCCGCCGAAGCGAGGCTTGGCGGGGCGGTGGTTCCGGGCTGGGCGCGTCCCGCCTCAGCCGGTCTCCACCGCGTCAAGATAATAGAGGGCCGCGGCCTGACACACGGTCGGCGCAACAAGGAAAAGGACGGCGGTTGCGGTCATCAGGGACGCCTTATCGCATCATCACCCTGAACGGAAGATGGCCGGTTACGATCCCGTCGCGGCGCGGTTTCGTCCATCGTCAGGAACAGCGGCAGCACCGCTAGGGCGACCACCGCGATCATGACGCCCGGCACACTCGGCCAGCCGGTGGTTTCCAGCAGTCGCTGCGCGACATAGGGCGTCAGCCCACCGAAGAGTGCAGTCGCGAAAGTCGCGCCAAGCGCCAGCCCGCTGAGCCGTCCCTCGCCCCCGAACTGCTCGGCGGTGGCGACCGCGCCGACCGCGCTGATTCCGCCCGCAACCATAGCCAGGACGACGGCGCCGAGCAGCACTCCGGCCTGGCTGGCGCCCGCCATCAGCGAGAACATCGTCGCCGGCAGGATGGCGCTGGCAAGGCACAGGGCGGCGAGCACCGGCTTGCGGCCATGGCGGTCCGACAGCAGGCCCACGAGCGGCGTCACGGCGATCACCATCACCGCCGCCAGGGTCGACAGCCACAACGAATCCGCTTCGGCCATCGCGCCTGCCGTGGTCAGGAACGCCGGTACATAGGTAATGCCGACATAATAGGTGATCGAACCCAGCGAGGAGATAGCAAAAGCCCGCAAGATGCCGCCTCGGTGCCGGGTCAGGGTGTGACGGATCGGATTGTCCGGCACCGTCCCTTCCACTCGCTGCCGCTCGAAGTCGGGAGATTCGGCCATTGCATGGCGGGCGATCCAAACGCTTCCTGCCAGCAATGCGCCGAACAGGAAGGGTATCCGCCAGCCCCAGCTGTCGAGGTCGGGCCCGCTCAACAGGCTGACGGTGACAGCCGAAATGCCGACCGCGAGCAGGGCGCCGACTTCACTGGCCGCCGCGGCGAAGGAAGTGACGAGTCCGCGCCGCTCGTCCCTTGCTCCTTCCAGCAGATAGGCAACGACTCCCGTATATTCGCCGCCGACCGCGAAGCCCATCACGCAGCGCAGCAGTATCAGCGCCCATCCGGCCGCGGGGCCGATTGCCGCGCGCGTGGGCAGCAAGGCGATCGCCAGCATCGCTGCGGTCATCAATGCGACCGACAACAGCAAGGTTTGACGCCGGCCGAACCGGTCGCCGATATGGCCGAAGAACAGGGCCCCGAGGGGACGCATCAGATAGGCGATGGCGAAACCGGCCAGGGTAATGAGCAGCGAATCATGGCCGCCGCCGAAGAACACGCGGGAAAGGACCGTCGCGAAGTAGAGATAGAGGGTAAAATCATACCATTCGACGATGGTAGAGAAGGCAGCGATCGCCTTCGACCCGCGCGATACCTCCACCGCGGCAGGATCAGCCACCGGCCAGCCCGTTGATGGCCTTCGCCAGATCGATGTCGCGGTCGGTCACGCCGCCCGTGTCATGAGTCGTCAGGCGAAAGTCGACCCGGTTCCAGACGTTGGTGAATTCCGGGTGATGATCGACCTTCTCGGCGTACATCGCGACGCGGGCAATCAGGCCGAATGCCTCCGAAAAATCCTTGAAGCGAAAGCTCCGCTCCAGGGCCTTGCCGTCATCGCTCAGTGTCCAGCCTTGGGGAATATCCATCGGCACCCCTTATCACCGCCATCCAATTATTTCCTGTCCTACAGACGATACGGGAGCTAGGGGAGCGCCGACATGACTTGCTTGCCGCTCAAGCCGTCGCAAGGGCCCGTTTCACGGGCGTGACTCGTGCGCGCACGCGTTGCTAGTGTGAACTTTGTGACGTTTCGCGGCGCGAAGACTGGAGAAAATATCATGGCCACCGCCACTTCCGTCGAGCTCGGCCCGCTGGGACTGGAGAACCCGATGGGCACTGACGGCTTCGAGTTCGTCGAATATGCCGCACCGGATCCCGAGCTTCTGCGCTCGCTGTTCGCCAAGATGGGCTTTCCGGCCGTCGCCCGGCACAAGCGCAAGAATGTGACGCTGCACCGGCAGGGCGACATTAATTTCATCATCAACGCGGAAGCCAATAGTTTTGCCGAGCAGTTCGCGGTCGATCATGGCCCCTGCGCCTGCGCGATGGCGTTCCGGGTCAAGGACGCCAGGGCCGCCCATGCCCGCGCGCTCAGCCTCGGCGCGACCGACGTCAAAAGCGACGTCGCCGAGGGCGAGCTGGACATACCGTGCATCGAGGGGATCGGCGGGTCGCGGCTCTACTTCGTCGACCGTTACGGCCGCACCGGCACCATCTACGACGTCGACTTCGACTATTTACCCGACGCGGCCCAGCAGGAAGCGAGCCATGCTTCCCACCTCACCTATCTCGATCACCTGACCCACAATGTGAATCGCGGCCGGATGAACCATTGGGCCGAATTTTACGAGCGGCTCTTCAACTTCCGCGAGATCCGCTATTTCGACATTGAAGGAAAGGTCACCGGCCTGTTCTCCAAGGCGATGACCAGCCCCTGCGGAAAGATCCGCATTCCCCTGAACGAGAGCCAGGACGACAAGAGTCAGATCGAGGAGTTTTTGCGCGAATATAAGGGCGAAGGCATCCAGCATATCGCGCTTGGGTCGGACGACATCTACCAGACGGTCGACATCCTTCGATCGCGCGGAATTCCGTTCCAGGACACGCCAGACACTTATTATGAGCTGGTCGACGAGCGGGTGAAGGACCATGGCGAACCCACTGCCGAGCTGGAAAAGCGCCGCATCCTGGTCGACGGAGCCCCGACCGAGGGCCAGGGCCTGCTGCTTCAGATCTTCACTCAGAATGTGATCGGACCGATCTTCTTCGAGATCATCCAGCGCAAGGGCAACGAGGGTTTCGGCGAGGGCAATTTCAAGGCGCTGTTCGAGAGCATCGAGCTCGACCAGATCCGCCGCGGGGTGGTTTGAGCGTCGCCGAGGCCAAGCCAAGCGGAGCAAAGCGAGTGCGGCTTGAGCGAGAGACGACGCGACGCGGACCGACTGCGAGACCAGCCGAATGAGCGAGACTGGCGCCGACGCGCTGGCCGAGCGCGTGGCCTTCGCCATGCTGGCGGCTGAAGGCACCGGCAAGGCCTGGGGCATCCAGATCGAGGAAGCGCGCGAAGGCTATTCGCGCATTCGCATGAAGCTTACCGCCGACATGCTGAACGGCCACGGCAAGGCGCATGGCGGGATGGTCTATGCGCTGGCCGACACGGCCTTCGCCTATGCCTGCAACAGCCGCAACGTCAGGACCGTGGGCGCGCAGGCGACGATGGTGTTCCTTGACGGAGCGGAGCTGGGCGAGGTGCTGGTGGCGGAAGCGCAGGAGGCGGCTCTTGTCGTCCGGTCCGGCGTCTACAATGTCAGCGTGCGGACCGACGCCGGCAGGCCGGTGGCCGAGTTTCAGGGATTTTCGAGAAGCATCGGCGGTCCCTATATCGAGACCGGAGACAGTGAGTGACCGAAGCCTTTATTTGCGACGCCGTCCGCACGCCGATCGGCCGCTATGGCGGAGCGCTGAGCGGGGTCCGCCCCGACGATCTTGCCGCGATTCCGCTGAGGGCGCTGAAGGAGCGCAACCATGGCGTCGACTGGTCGGCGCTCGACGATATTATCCTTGGCTGCGCCAACCAGGCCGGCGAGGATAACCGCAATGTCGCGCGCATGGCGGCGCTTCTGGCGGGGCTTGGAACGAGCGCTCCGGGCACGACCGTCAACCGGCTGTGCGGATCCGGGCTCGATGCGGTGGCGATGGCGGCGCGGGCGATCAAGGCGGGTGAGGCAGAGCTGATCGTCGCCGGCGGCGTCGAAAGCATGACCCGCGCGCCATTCGTCATGCCCAAGGCCGAAAGCTCGTTCAGCCGCGCCAATGCGGTCTACGACACGACGATTGGCTGGCGGTTCGTCAACAAGGCGCTGAAGGCCGAGTATGGCATCGATTCGATGCCTGAGACCGCCGAGAATGTCGCCGAGGAGTTTCAGGTCAGCCGGGAGGACCAGGACAGGTTCGCGGCGGAAAGCCAGCGCCGGGCCGCCGCCGCCCAGGCCAATGGCCGGCTCGCCGCGGAGATCGTGCCGGTGACCATTCCGCAGCGCAAGGGCGATGCGATCGTCGTCGATCGCGACGAGCATCCGCGAGAAACCAGCGTCGAGGCGCTTGCCAAACTAAGGCCGATCGTCCGCGAGGACGGGTCGATCACCGCCGGCAACGCCAGCGGGGTCAACGATGGCGCGGCGGCGCTGATCGTCGCGTCGAAGGCGGCGGTCGAGAAATATGGCCTCACTCCGCGCGCCAGAGTGCTTGGCGGGGCGGTTGCGGGAGTTCCTCCGCGGATCATGGGTATCGGCCCGGCGCCGGCCACGAACAGGCTGCTCGACCGGTTGAGCCTGCAGGTCGGCGACCTCGACGTGATCGAACTTAATGAGGCGTTCGCGGCGCAGGGACTGGCGGTGATGCGCCAGCTCGGCCTCCCCGACGATGCCGCCCATGTGAACCCCAATGGCGGGGCGATTGCGCTCGGCCATCCGCTCGGCATGTCGGGCGCGCGACTGGCGATGACCGCGACGGAGGAGTTGCAGCGCGCCGGTGGCCGCTATGCACTGGCCACCATGTGCATCGGCGTCGGCCAGGGCATTGCGCTGGCACTGGAACGGGTGTGAGCGAGGCGGGCATTCGCGCCGTCCTGGAGGCGGTGATGGATCCGGAAATCCCGGTCGTGTCGATCATGGACCTTGGCATCGTTCGCGCGATCGAGACGGACAAGGTCACTATCACGCCAACCTATTCCGGCTGTCCAGCGACTGATTTCATCGAACGCAACATTCGCGAAGCGCTTGACGCCAACGGCTATGGCGACGTCGCCATCGAGACGGTCCTGTCACCGCCATGGTCGACCGACTGGATCAGCGAGGAGGGCAAGGAAAAGCTGCGCGACTATGGCATCGCCCCGCCCGAGCTGGCCAAGGTCGCGACCTGCCCACGGTGCGGCTCAACCGATACCGAGGAAGTCAGCCGCTTCGGCTCGACCCCATGCAAGGCGCAGTGGCGCTGCAAGGACTGCCTGGAGCCGTTCGACCGGTTCAAGTGCCATTAGGCTGACTGCAGGCCTATCCGCACTGGCCGCGGTGCAGCAGCTTATGGTCGGCCAGCACCAGTGCGACCATCGCTTCGACCACCGGCGCGCCGCGGATCCCGACGCATGGATCGTGCCGGCCGCCGATGCCGATGCTTGAGGTCGGCTTGAAGGCCACGCGGATCGTGATCGCCCTGCCGGTCGAAATGCCGCCGTCGATGCCGCTGGCCTGCTTGGCCTCCATGCTCTCGCTCCCGCGGGCCCGGCCGGCGGCAAATCCCTCGCCAATCTCGACTCCCTTGACGGCGTTGATGCCCATGCATGCCGCGGCCAGTCCGGCATCCAGCTTGGCGTAAATCGGCGCGCCCCAGCCGGCGGGAACACCAACTGCCACGCATTCGATGATCGCGCCGAGGCTGTCTCCAGCGGTCCGGGCGTCGTCGAGCAGCTCTTCCCAGCGGCTTTCGTCCGGCTCGCCGCCGATTTCGACCACGCTCGCGGCGATATTCACTTCCGGGATTACCAGCCGGGCGACGGCGCCGCCGGCAACGCGCATGGCGGTCTCGCGCGCCGAAGCCCGCCCGCCGCCGCGCGGATCGCGGAAGCCATATTTGGCGTCATAGGCGAAGTCGGCATGTCCCGGACGATGGGGCGCGTCCTTCGGATAGTCCGCCGACCGCGCATCGACATTGTCGATGGTCATGGCGATCGGCGTCCCGGTCGTCTTGCCTTCGAAAACGCCCGACATGATACGAACCCGGTCGGGCTCCTGTCGTGGCGAAACATTGTTCGACGTTCCAGGACGGCGCAGGTCGAGGAATTGCTGCACCCAAGGCTCGTCGAGGTCGAGTCCGGGCGGGCAACCATCGACCACGCAGCCGATCGCCGGTCCATGGCTTTCGCCCCAGGTCGTCAGCCGGAACAAATGGCCGAAGCTATTGACGCTCATCCGATGTCCGCTCCCAGCGATTGCATCACTTCAACGAAGCCTGGAAAGCTGGTGCCGATCATTTCGGCCTCGTCAACCTCGACAGGCTGCTCGGCGGCAGAACCAAGCGTCAAGAATGCCATGGCGATGCGATGGTCGCCTTGTGTCGCGATACTTGCACCGCCGCGAACCTTTCCCCCACCGAAAATTCGCAGGGCATCCCCGTCGGCAACCGCGCTCACGCCGCAAGCCGCAAGCCCGGCCACGATCGCTCCGAACCGGTCGCTTTCCTTCAAACGCAGCTCGCCGAGCCCTTCGATGATGCTTTCTCCATCTGCGAAGGCACAAGCGACAGCCAACGCAGGAATCTCGTCGATCATCGCCGGGACCTGCTGGACGCTGACATGGCAGGGAGCCAAAGGCGCGGCCCTGACCTGGACATCGGCGACGATTTCGCCCGATTGGATGCGCTCGCCGGACAGCTCGACGCCAGCACCCATCCGTTCCAAGACTTCATAGAGACCGGTTCTCAGCGGATTGACCAGCATTCCGCGGACCATGATGGTGGAGCCGGAAACGATTGCCGCGGCGACCAGCGGGAAGGCGGCCGATGACGGATCGGCGCCGATGTGGAGATGGCAAGCCGCAAGCGTCCGCTGCGCACCGAGCGAGGTGACCCAGCCGTTCGGACCATCGTCGACCGACGCCTGGCAGCCGAACTGGTGAAGCATGATTTCAGTATGGTCGCGGGACGGAACCGGCTCGATCACCGTGACTGGCGCGCTGGTACCAAGGCCGGCCAGCAGGATTGCCGATTTGACCTGGGCCGAGGCCGGCACGTTGCGATGCTCGATGCCGCCCAGCAGCGCGCCTTCAACTGTAATTGGCAGGTGATCACCGCCCTGGATCCCGGCTCCCATCCTGGCCAACGGCAAGGTCACTCGCTGCATCGGTCGGGCCGCGAGAGATGCGTCACCGCTTAGCATGGCGTGGACACCGGGCATGCCCGCCACGGCACCCATAAGAAGCCGTGCGGTGGTGCCGCTATTGCCGCAGTCGATCGCCACGGGCCCTTCCCAAGGACGCCCGCGAACAAGCCAATCCTTGCCGTCCCGCCGCACCTCGGCTCCGAGGCTCTCTATCGCCCTCGCCGTCGCCGCCACGTCGTCGCTTTCAAGCAAGCCGGAAATCCGAGTCTCGCCCTCGGCCATGGCGCCAAGGATCAGCGCACGATGCGAGCAGCTCTTGTCGCCGGGGACTTCAGCTTCGCCCTGTAGCGGCCCCGCGGGCCTGGCGCTCAGCTTCACGCCAGCAGCGCCGCGACGTGGGCGGCGAGGTCGATCGCCTGGGCGCGGTTGAGCCGCGGGTCGCAGGCGGTCAGCCAGTTCTTCTCCAACTCGTCGATCGACGCCGGGCCGCGGCCGCCAATACATTCGGTGACATCGAGCGCACTCATTTCGAGATGCACGCCGCCGGGATGCACGCCTTGGTCGCGGGCGATGGCGAAGAAAGCATCAACTTCCGCCAATATGTCAGGCAGGCGGCGGACCTTCCGCTTGCCGGTCATGCTGGTGTTGCCGTGCATCGGATCGATCGTCCAAACCACCGGCCGGCCCCTAGTGGCCTCCAGCAGCGGCGGCAGTACGTCGCCGATGCGCTTGGCACCGAAACGGCCGATCAGGACGAGCTTGCCTGGACGGCCAAGCGGATCGAGCCGGTCCATCAACTCGGCCAATTCACCGGGAGCAAGCGTCGGCCCGCACTTCACCCCGACGACATTCTCAATCCCGCGAAGATATTCGACATGGGCACTGTCAAGCTGGCGGGTGCGATCGCCGAGCCACAGCATATGACCCGACGTCGCCCACCACCGCCCGGCGGAATCGCGGCGGGTTAGCGGCTCCTCGTAGGGCAGCAGCAAGGCTTCGTGGCTGGTGAATATCGGCGCGCCCGGTCCCCGCGCCGCGGCAAGGCTGGCGGCGGTACCGACCGATTGCATATGGGCGCGGATCATCCGCAGCGGTTCGGGCTGACGGGCCTCGGCGTCGAAGTCGATGCCATTGACGATGTCGCCCCGATACGCTGGCAGAGTCACGCCGTCATGGGTTTCGTCCTGCACGCTTCTAGGCTTGGCGAACTGGCCGGCGATCCGGGCAATCTCAACCAGCGGTCCCGCCATATTGGGCCCTATTCGGTCAGTCATGGCGTCGAACAGGCTGACGATGCCCGCAACCTGTTCCGCTACCGGATCGTCGAAGCTCTCGGCACAATCGCCTCCCTGAAGGAGGAAGCCGCGGCCTCCGGCCAAATCGGCCATTAGATCGCGCAACCGGGCAGCATCCTCGATCCGGACCACCGGCGCCGAGGCGTCGAGCCTGGCCTCAACGGCCTGCACCGCGCCATCGTCGGCATAGTGCGGCATTTGCCGCGCCGGATGGCCGCGCCAGCTGGAAGGATACCAGCCGAGATTGGATACTAGCGTCGCGCTCATCGCCCGTGCCACCTAGCGCAAGCGCTGTCGCTTGCCAAAGCGCTCGCAAATTATTGTGCGCCTGCGAACGAATCCACGCAACTCGTACCCATTCCAATCGTTGGGGGTATGGAACGCGGCGCTCGGCCGTGGGCCTTCCCCTCACGAACATCGCCGAGGAATAGTGCTCGACTTTATTGACCGTCCCATCACCACCGAAGAGTCCATCGAGGCTCCAAGTAGCGCTGTGCCCTTTGCGCGCATTGCACTGGTCGGAAATGCGCTGCCCCGGAGATGCGGGCTGGCGACCTTCACCAGCCATGTCGCCGATGCGCTGCGGCATCGCTATCCGGCGATGGCTGTCGACCATTATGCGATGGATGACGGTTCGGGCGTCGAATATTCCGCCGACGTCCACACCATCGCGTTCGACGACAAGGCAGCCTATCGCGCGGCAGCGGGAGCGATTGAAGCGAGCGGGGCAGAGGCGATCTGGCTGCAGCATGAATATGGCATATTCGGCGGGCCGGCCGGTTCCGACATTTTGGAGCTGATCAGCGCAACCAAACTGCCGCTGATCCTGACGCTGCACACCGTGCTCGAAGAGCCAAGCGACGAACAGGAAGCAGTCATGGTCAGGCTTATTGCCCGGGCGGACCGGACTATCGTCATGGCGGCCAAGGCGGCGACCATATTGCGGCGGCGCTACAGCGTCTCGCCGGATCGGATCGAGGTCATCCCGCATGGCGTGCCCGACCGGCCGCTGCGCGATCCCGATGATCTCAAGCCGCGCTTCAAATGGCAGGGCCGCAAGGTCCTGATGACGTTCGGCCTGATCGCACCCAGCAAGGGCATCCGCCACATGATCGAGGCAATGCCGGAAGTTGTCCGTGAACATCCTGACGTGCTTTACGAGATCGTCGGCGCGACCCACCCCAATCTCGTGCGCAGCGAAGGTGAATCGCATCGCGCCATGTTGGCCGAGCTGGCCCGCGAGCTGGGTGTCGAGGACCATGTCCGTTTCGTCGACCGGTTCGTCGACGAAGATGAGCTGCTCGACATGCTTCAGGCAGCCGATGTTTACGTTACGCCATATCTCAACATGGTCCAGGTTACGTCGGGAACTTTGGCCTATGCGGTGGCGGTCGGTAAGCCGGTCATCTCGACCCCCTATGTCCATGCCACCGAGATTTTGGCCGATGGCCATGGGGTGATCGTGCCGCCGGCCGATCCCAAGGGTCTGGCGGAAGCGACCAACCGCTTGCTGTCGGATGATGATTTACGCCGAACGATTTCCCGGGCGGCCTATCGGCGGGGTCGCGAAATGCTGTGGCCGCGGGTCGTCGAGCGATCGCTGGCCCCATTTCAGGGACGAAGCCGGCCGAGCATTCCGCGACTCTTGCCGCAACCGTCGGCACTTCCGCTGGCTGCTGTGCTGCGGATGACCGACAATGTCGGCATATTGCAGCACGCGGTCCATTCGGTGCCCAATCGCGACCATGGCTATTGTATCGACGACAACGCACGGGCGCTGATGCTGGCGGTGCGGCGACATGACGCCCAGTCGGCCGACCTCGCGTCGATCTACGCCGGATTCATCCAGCATGGCTGGAACTCGGACCTGCGGCGCTTCCGCAACTTCATGGCCTATGACCGGCGGTGGCTGGAAAGCTGTGGTTCCGAGGACAGCAATGGGCGGACGCTATGGGCCTTGGCGATGGCCGCAACTCGCGCCGCGTCGACCGGCATCAGGGATTGGGCGCTGAAGCTGTTTGAAGAGGCGGCGCCCTTTGCCGACGAACTTTCGGCGCCCCGCGCAAAGATGTTTGCGGCAATGGGCGGGCTGGAGCTGCTGCGCAAGCGAACCGACCATGATTTGGCGCGCTGGCTGATCGATCAGTCGGCCACCCAGTTGATGCATTTGCACTTCCGCTACGCCCGCGACGGCTGGAACTGGTTCGAGCCCGAACTGGCCTATGACAATGCGCGATTGCCGGAACTGTTGATCCGGGCGGGGATGACGCTCGACAAGCCGGCGATGGTTGAGCGCGGCCTCGAAACCCTTCGCTGGCTCACGCGCCATCAGACCAGTCCGCGCGGCATGTTCCGACCGGTCGGCTGCCATGGATTCTGCCGTCCCTATGCACCGCCATTGGCGTTCGACCAGCAACCGATCGAGGCGGCGGCGACCGTCGATGCGGCCTGCGCCGCTTATGAAGCGACAGGCGAGGATGAGTGGCGGCAGGTGGCGCAGGCGGCTTTCGCCTGGTTCTTTGGCGATAATGATGCGGGAATACCCCTGGCCGACCCCCGCGACGGCGGTTGCTTCGACGGGTTGATGGCGACCGGGATCAACCGCAACCAGGGGGCGGAATCGATCCTGTCGCTGCATCTTGCCGCACTGACGATGAGAGAGGCCCTTGGAGGACGCAAATGGGCTGGACAGGATGACGGCAGCACCGCAGATACGGGTTCCTTCGCCGCCGCTTGAGGGTCGATGATCCAGTCCCAACTTCATCCGCTTCGGCTCAAGGCGGATCCTTCGCGGGTCGTCGTTCGACCCTTTCACCTCGCCTGGCAGGGGGATGCAGACCACGATCGCGCACAGCGGCTCGTCAATGCCATTCTCAAGCTCGACGACCGCGAGCTCGGCCGCCAGCTGAAGGCGGTGATGCATGATTTCGAGCAGCGCCACTGGCAGACCCGGAAAGTCTTCCTGAAGCGGTTCCAGGAAATCTGCGATATGCTGGCCCTGCCCCTCGACGGCATTGGCGACAAGCGCCAGCAGATGATCGGCGCCTATTTCTGCCACGAATATAGCTATGCCGCGGCGGCGCTGATGAACCCCAGCATCGTGCCGCACCCTGACCAGACCGGCCTGGACCGTCATACGACCCGCATCCTGATTTCACTTCGCGCGGTCGGCGAAGGTCACATCAGCTCGATCGCGTTCCGGGAAGGACTGGTGTCGTCAAAGGGCGGATTGCAGCTGGCGTCCGAGCCTCCATTCGCCACCGCCGCCGACGCGCCGGGTCTCGACACTAAGTGCGACGGGCCGGTGCGGGTGTTCCGCAACGAGGACACCAATCTATCGGGCATGGTAATCTTCCCGATGACGCCGGCCCAGGCCAACGGGCTGGAGGATCTGCGGCTGACCCATTTCACCCATGAGGATGGCACCAGGGAATATTTCGGGACCTATACCGCCTTTTCCGGCCGAGGCATCCGCTCCGAGCTGCTTCGGACCGATAATTTCCGCGAAATAGACCTTGTCCCGATGACCGGCGATGCGGCGCGCAACAAGGGCATGGCGCTATTCCCCGAGAAGATGGGGGGCCAATATGTGATGCTCGGCCGCCAGGACGGGCAAAACCTGTTCCTGCTGAGATCCGACGACCTTACCCACTGGGAAGGCGGCGACCTGCTGATGGGACCCAAATATGCCTGGGAGTTCATCCAGATCGGCAATTGCGGTGCGCCGATCCTGATCGACGAGGGGTGGCTGGTGCTGACCCATGGCGTCGGCGCCATGCGTCAATATGCGCTTGGCGCGGTGCTGCTCGACCGTCACGACCCGTCGAAAATCCTCGGCCGTACTCGTTATCCGATCCTGCAAGCCGAGGACGACGACCGCAACGGCTATGTCCCCAATGTCGTTTACACCTGCGGCGGGATGCGTGTCGGTGACCAGCTGTTCATGCCATATGGAATTTCCGACAGCTCGATCGGTTTCGCCTTCCTGCCGCTCAAGGAACTGATCGCGGCGATGGCGTGATGGAGCAGCTGCCGACCAGGATTGTCGACAAGCCCTGGGGCAGGACAGGCATCGACCCTCGATTCCACGTCGATCCCGCGCGGCAAGTCGGGGAAATCTGGTTCGAGCCGCCGGCGGACCGGCCGCTCGACGTCATGGTCAAATATCTGTTCACGACCGAGCGGCTGTCGGTCCAGGTCCATCCGGACGACGCGACCGCGCGCCAGCGCGGCTATCCGCGGGGCAAGGATGAATGTTGGATCGTGCTCGATGCCGATGAGGATGCCGAACTTGGCATCGGCACGCTGCGCGATGTGCCGGCCGACGAGCTCATCGCGGCGGCGCGCAATGGCTCGATCGTCGACCTGATTGACTGGCGCAGGCCCAAGAAGGGCGACTTCATCTACAATCCGGCGGGCACTATCCACGCACTGGGGCCCGGACTGACCGTGCTGGAGATCCAGCAGGCGGTCGATCTTACCTACCGGCTTTATGATTATGGGCGGCCGCGCGAACTTCATCTTGCGAAGGCGGCAAATGTGGTGAGGGCCAGGCCTCATAGTCATGCGCTCGACACCAGCGTCGGCGCCCAAAGCAGGGTATTGGTCGGCGGCCCGCATTTCGGCGTGGCGTGGTGCGCGGGAGTGGCGCCGGAACTGCCTTCGCTGATGCACGACGTCCAGCTGCTGCCGATCGATGCTCCGGTGGGGCAGCTGAAACCCGGCGAATGCGCATTGATTGACAGCGGGGCGGCGAGGAGTTTGACCAGTGAGGGCAAATTCGTGCTGGCCTGGTCAACCGAGATAGGGGGGAACTGATGGCCGAAGCCTATATTGTCGAGGCGCTGCGGACCGCAGGTGGCCGGCGCGGCGGGGCTTTACGCGAATGGCACCCGGCCGATCTCGGCGCGGCGGTGCTCGACGCGCTGGTGGTGCGGAGCGGCATCGATCCGGCGGCAATCGAGGATGTGATCGTCGGCTGTGTCAGCCAGGTTGGCGAGCAGAGCTTCCACATCGGACGCAACATGGTGATGGCGTCCGACCTTCCCGACAGCGTTCCGGCGGTCAGCATCGATCGGCAGTGCGGCAGCTCGCAGCAAGCACTGCATTTCGCCGCCCAGGCGGTGATGAGCGGGACTCAGGACGTTGTGATCGCCGCCGGAGTCGAAAGCATGACCCGCGTGCCGATGGGAACGCCGGTGATTCTGCCGATGCAGGCCGGGATCGGCATCGGTCCGTGGCCGCAATCGATCAAGGGGCGCTACGGCGTCGACCAGTTCAGCCAGTTCACCGGCGCCGAAATGATGGCGCAAATCTACGGATTTGACCGGGAGGAATTGGATCGCTTCGCCCTGTCGAGCCACCAGAAGGCTGCGGCGGCGACCGAAGGTGAAGCGTTCGAACGCGAGATCGTGATCGTCGAGGGACTCGACAAGGAAGGGAATGCTCGCCGCCACGACCGCGACGAGGGCATCCGCCCCGACGCCAGCCTTGAGGCGCTGGCCGAGTTGAAGACTGTCGCACCGGACGGGATGATTACCGCCGGCAACGCCAGCCAGGTCTGCGACGGTGCGTCGGGCGTGCTGGTGGTTTCAGCAGCGGCGCTGAAGCGGCACGGGCTGACGCCGCTGGCAAGGATCGACAATCTGACGGTCACCGCCGGCGATCCGGTGATCATGTTGCAGGAGCCGATCCCGGCCACTCGGCGGGCGCTGGAACGGTCCGGCCGCAAGCTCGACGAAATCGATCTTTACGAGGTCAACGAGGCGTTCGCGCCGGTGCCGCTGGCGTGGCTGAACGAGCTCGATGCCGATCCCGACAGGCTCAACGTCAATGGCGGCGCGATCGCGCTTGGCCATCCGCTGGGCGCGAGCGGAACCAAGCTGATGGCGACCCTCGTCCATGGGCTTCGAGCACGCGGCAAGAGGTTCGGCCTGCAGACGATGTGCGAGGGTGGCGGGATCGCCAATGTGACGATCGTCGAGGCGCTTTGATCTCAGTGGAAGTCGCGCGACTTTGGCAGGATGCGGGCATTGCGCGGATGGCCATGGCGCGGATCGGGCCCATTGCGCGGTCCATCGGCGGGCGACATCGGCGTGCGCATCGGCTGGTCGCCGGTCAGCTGATTCAATAGCGCACTGCGGTCAAACACGCGGCGGGCGATGAGGTGCATTACTCCTTCCTTGCTGCGCTGGATTTCGCCTTCGACCTCCATCAGCCGGGCAGCCATCACCTCGCGCCGGTAGCGCTCGAAATCGCGCGCCCATAGCAGCACGTTGGTGATTCCGGTTTCATCTTCCAGCGTGAGGAAGAGGGCATTGCCCTTGCCCGGCCGCTGCCGGATCAGGACGACGCCAGCTACGCGCTCGATCCGCCCGTTCCGGGCATTGGATGCGCCGGCGCAACTGAGCACGCCTTCGCTATCGAGGGCCTGGCGCAGGAACTGCATCGGATGGCCCTTCAGTGACAGGCGCGTGACCTGGTAATCGGTCACCACTTCTTCCGGTAGCGGCATCGCCGGCAGCCCGGCATCCCTTTCCTTGCCCAGTTCGGCTGCCTCGGCATGGGCGAACAGCGGCAGCACGCCCTGCGGCGTGCGCCGCGCTTCCCATAAAGCGTCGCGCCGCTTGAGATCGATCGACCCAAAGGCATCGGCATCGGCCAGCAAATGTAACGCCCGCGACGGCAGCCCGGCGCGCTGGGTCAATTGCTCGACCTGGGTGAAGCCCGCGCCCCGTGCGGCAACCAGTTTCTCCGCCCATTCCTTGCGGAAACCGTCGACCTGGCGAAAGCCGAGCCGGATCGCATGGCCGCCATCCTCTTGGCCCTCGAGCAGATTGTCATAGTCGCTGGCGTTGATGTCGGGGGGGCGCACTTCGACCCCATGTTCGGTCGCATCGCGAACCAGCTGGGCGGGCGCGTAGAAACCCATTGGCTGCGAGTTCAAAAGGCCGCAGGTGAACACCGCGGGATGGTGGCACTTCAGCCATGCCGAGACATAGACCAGCTTGGCGAAGCTTTGGGCGTGGCTTTCGGGAAAGCCGTAGCTGCCGAACCCCTTGATCTGGTTGTAGCAGCGCTTGGCGAAGTCGCGGCCGTAGCCGCGGCGGACCATCCCCTCGACCATCTTCGATTCATATTGATGGATGGTACCGAGATTGCGGAAGGTGGCCATGGCGCGGCGGAGGCCGTTGGCCTCATCGGGGGTAAAGCCGGCGGCGACAATGGCGATCTTCATCGCCTGTTCCTGGAACAGGGGCACGCCGAAGGTGCGGCCGAGCACCTCCTGCAGTTCGTCCGGCGGATGGGGCGGGCCCGGTGACGGCAGCTCGACCTCTTCCTCTCCGTTACGGCGGCGGAGATAGGGGTGGACCATGTCGCCTTCGATCGGTCCCGGACGAACCAGTGCCACCTCGATCACCAGATCGTAGAAGCAACGCGGCTTGAGGCGCGGCAGCATGTTGATCTGCGCCCGGCTTTCGACCTGGAACACCCCGATGCTGTCGCCCTGGCAGAGCATGTTATAGACCGCCGGATCTTCGGGCGGGACGGTATCAAGCTGCCAGTCACCGAGCCCGCCCAACCGCATCAAATCGAAGCTCTTGCGGATGCAGGTCAGCATGCCGAGCGCCAGCACATCGACCTTCATCAGCCCCAGCGCATCGATATCGTCCTTGTCCCATTCGATGAAGGTGCGATCCACCATCGCCGCATTGTGGATCGGCACGATCTCGTCGAGCCGGCCTTCGGTCAGCACATAGCCGCCGACATGCTGCGACAAATGGCGGGGGAATTGGATCAGCCGGTCGACGATTGCCTTCAGCCGCGCGATTTCCGGATTGGCGAGCGTCAGCCCGGCCTCGCCGTAGCGATCCTCCTCCAGATCATTTTCGAAGCTGCCCCAGATAGTGCGGGCGAGCCGGGCGGTGACATCTTCCGAAAGACCGAGCGCCTTGCCGGCTTCGCGAACCGTACTGCGCGAGCGATAATGAATCACCGTCGCGGCGATCCCCGCCCGCTCGCGACCGTAACGGCGATAGACATATTGCATCACCTCCTCGCGCCGTTCGTGCTCGAAATCGACGTCGATGTCGGGCGGCTCGCGGCGTTCTTCGGACAGGAAGCGGGTGAACAGGAGGTTGTTCTCGACCGGGTCGATCGGGGTGATGCCGAGCAGGTAGCAGACCAGCGAATTGGCCGCCGACCCGCGTCCCTGACAGAGGATCGGCGGGTCCTGCTCGCGCGCATATTTCACAATGTCGTGAACGGTGAGGAAGTAATTTGCATATTGGCACTTGCGGATCAGGCCGAACTCCTCGTCCAGCACCTTTCGCCATTTGCTCGGCAAGCCGTCGGGAAAACGGCGGTTGGCCTCTTTCACCACCAGATTTTCGAGCCAGCCCTGCGCGGTCCAGCCATAGGGCACCGGCTCGTGCGGATATTCATAGCGCAGTTCGTCGAGCTTGAAGTGGATGCGGGAAAGAAAGTCGAGGCTTTCCGTGACCGCTTCAGGACAGTCGCGGAACAACCGGACCATTTCTTGCGGAGATTTCAAATGCCGCTCGGCGTTGGCGGCGAGCAGCCGTCCCGCGGACTGGATCGTCACGCCTTCGCGAATACAGGTCACGACGTCGTGCAAAGGCCGGTCGCCGGGCGAAGCGTAAAGCGCGTCGTTGGTCGCCAGCAGCGGAATGCCGATCCGCTCCGCCAGCCGTTTCAGTTTCGCAAGCTGGCGCCGATCGCTGCCCCGATGCGGCATCGCCGCGCCCAGCCACACCGCTTCGGGCCGCGCATCGGCCAGGCGCCGGAGCAGGAATTCATGGCTTTCATCGGCCATCACGATCAGCAACAGATCTTCGGCATGAGCGAGCAAGTCGGCGAAATGGAGGGTGCAATCGCCCTTTTCCGCCCGGCGGTTGCCGAGGGTCAGCAGCCGGGTCAGACGGCCCCATCCATGGCGCGTCGCCGGATAGGCGATGATGTCCGGGGTCGCGTCTGCGAAGACCAGGCGAGCCCCGACGATCAGCCTGAAGCCGATTTCCTCCGGCGTCATTCGGGCTTGCTCGCAAGTATCGTTGAGTGCGCTCCAGGCGCGAACTACTCCGGCGACGCTGTTTCGGTCGGCAATGCCGATGCCTTTCATGTTCAGCTCCAACGCCCGGCCGACCATGTCCGCCGGATGCGAAGCGCCGCGCAGGAAGGAATAGTTGGTCGCGGCGACGAGCTCGGCGAAACTCATGCGAACAGGCCGTGCAGATACCATTGCGGCTGAGGCTTTTCGTCGAACAAGCCATGGCGGAAGACCCAGAAGCGGCGGCCGCGCGCATCTTCGACCCGGTAATAGTCACGGGTCAGGCCGGCCTTGTCGACTGCGCCGTCCTTGCGCTTCCACCATTCGGACGCGATCCGCTCCGGCCCCTCGAATCGCTTGATGAAGTGATCCTTGCGGCGCCAGCGGAAGCGTCGCGGCGGGCCGTCGGGCACTAAAGCCATAACCTCGATCGGCTGCGGCGGATCGAACAAGTGAAGCGGGCGCAGCGGCGGTTCGCCGGGCGCCGGCTGGGGCCAGGAAGCACTGGGCTCGCCGATCTCGACCGCCGGCAAAGCGAGCTGCATCTGCTCGGGAATGTGGGTGTCGCGGGCGACGAACCGCTGGACCCGGCCACGTCCCAGGCGAGTAGCGATCTGGTCGATCAGGGCCGCGACCTTGGCTTCCTTCGCCGCGCCGCCTTCCAGGCTTAGCTGGGTGAGGGCCAGCGGTTCGGTGGCCGGTACCGCCAGGCGGATGAGATCGAAGCCGAAACCGGGATCGATCGGGTCATTAAGGCCTTCGATCCGCTCATTCATCAGCCGGATGATCAGTGCCGGATCGCGGTTCGGCTGGCTGGTTTCGACGACAAGCAGGCGGACCAGCCCGTCGCTGCGAAAGAAGAAGGCCTCGAATCGCCGTCCACCCTCGTGCCTTTGCTCCAACTGCCAACCGATTTCGGCGGCCAGCTCGCCCAACACGGCAATCGCATATTCGGTGCGCGCCACCGGCTCGGCGAAGCGCCGTTCGGCAAGGATCGGAGCGAGGGGAATGCGCGGCTCGATCGGCCTGGCGGCCTCCCCAAGCATTTCCCGCAACGCGGTAACCGCCTCGGCTCCAAAGCGGGCAGCGATGGCGCTCATTGGTCGCCTGGCCAATTCGCCGACCGTTTTGAGCCCGGCGCGAAGCAGGCCTTGCGTCGTGTCCGGTGCCAGCTCCAGCGCCGCCACCGGCAACCGCCGAATCGCCGCCGCCTCATCCTTGGCGGGAACGGCCTGATATCTTGCCAGGGCATGGGCCGCCCTGGGCGTATCGGCGAACGCCAGCCGTACCGTCATTCGAAGCGTCGCCATGCGGGCCTCGACATCGGTTGCCAGCCCTTTCTCGCCGCCAAGCAAATGGCTGCAGCCGGTGACATCGAGGATCAGCCCGTAGGGAGGGTCCAGTGCGACCATCGGCGTATAGCGGATGCAGCCATCGGCCAGCCGTTCGAGCCAGGCGCGATCAGCCGCTTCGTCCTGCTCGACCGCTTCCAGCAGCGGCACCCGCGCCCGCGCATCGGCCAGCGCCATGCCCTGTTCCAGCCCCAGCGATCGCGCCGCCTGATCGACTGCCGCCAGGCGCAGCGCTCCCTTCACCTTGCGGGCGAAGGCAAGCGGGACTTCAGGCGCTAAGCCGCAATTCGGCTGACGCCGCAGCCGGTCGGCCGGCAGGAAGGGAAAACACAGCGCCAACATGCGCCGGCTCTCGGAAGATGATTTGGTCACGATCCCACTCCAGGCGCCAGCGCATGCCCGAAGGCCCGGCGCGACGGCGCAGCAATTCGATTTCGAACATCGGCGGCCCGGGCGCATTGGCCTCCAACGGGCGTGACGGCGCCGCACCGACCGACCAGCGCGTGTCGGCCGCACTGGGCAGCGGTTCCGCTTCCAGCCGCAGCATGAACAGGGTCACCCCCGATTGCTCGGTGGCCAGCGCCAGCCGCCGGCTGACGGTTAGATCGAGCTCGGGGCATTTGCCCCAACATTCAACCACCAACGCCTTAAGGCCGGAACATCGCGCCGCATCGGCCGCGCTTTTGAGCAGCCCTTTAGTGTCCGGAGCGATTCCCAGCACCAGCGCATCCGGCTCGCCGCCCAATTCGATGAGGCCGGGAGAATGGATAAAGCCGCCATGCCGCTCGGCCTTGTCGCTGCGCAGCCAGAAGATCGGCGTTTGGCGGCCTCCGGTCCTGAGTGCGAGCATCGCCGCGAAGCCAGCGGCGCTCGGTCCATCCGCGGCCTCGGCTGCAAACAGCTCATGCACTCGGCCCCGCGCCAAACCGCCATCCAGCGCGGCGTCGAGCGCCATATGACCGGTCGCCACCCGCCGGTCGGCGGACAGCAGCCTGCCTCCGGCAATCAAGGCCAGATTCCGCCTGATCACAGCAAGAGAATCAACCGACTCGCGCATCATATGTTCCTGATTTGTTCTCAGGTGCGCTTCGGCCTGCGAAGAGTCAAGCGGATGGATTTGCGAGGATGCGGTAGCCGACGCGCGCGAGACGCCCCGTCATTCGCAAGCCGATCGACCTCGAGGAACTGATGCCCAGGATTGCCTGACGCTTGAACCGGAAAATGGCGCCTTCAACTCAGACATGGAAGCCGGTCTCCATGTCCCCGATGGCTTTCTCGACATGACGTGACCGCCTGCCACCTTTTGCCGACAGTCGAGCTTAGTCCCGCCGCTGGTCCTTACGCCTATTTTCCTTCCGCCGGTCACCCTCGGCCGGGATATGACGTGCATCGCCGCCCTTCCGCCTGTCGTCACTCCTGCGGTCTTCGCCATTGCGGCGGTCAGGCGCTTCCTTGCCAACTTCAGCCATGGGTCTCCCCTCCCGTTGGACCGAGTATTTGGAGAAAGCGCTGCTGCTATTTAAGTGTCAAGCTATAGACCGCTTTCCATCCATTGGGGACATTGGCGTTCAATATATGACCTCGGCCAATTGGGTGGCATTGGCGCTGCCGAAGCCAGTTTCCAGTTTGAATCCTTCGTCGATCCATCCGGTAATGCCGCCGGCCATGACCTTTACCGGAAGACCGAGCCGGGCGAGCCTGAGCGCACCTCTGGCTGCGCCATTGCAATGCGGGCCCGCGCAGTAAGTGACGAACAGCGTGCCTTCGGGCCATTCGCGCATCCTCGATCCGATGATCTTGCCATGCGGCAGGTTGATCGCACCCGGCACATGTCCTGCGGCAAAGAGTGCGGGGCCACGTACGTCCAGCAGCACGAAACCAGGTGAGCCCGAGGAAAGCGCGTCATGAACATCCCAGCAATCGGTCTCGAACGTAAACTCTGCCTCGAAGTGGGCCTGCGCGACTTGGGGAGGAGCGGCGCGTACGGCCGTGACGGAATTGGACAACGACGATCTCCTTCAAATTGTGTCGCGGGGCCTAATCGCCGGTCGCAGCCAAGGCTAATCAATCTGCCAGCGGGTCCGATAAGCGATATTTATCCGTGCGCGGCTACAAGCGTCGGCCCTTCGCTAAAAGCGCATCGCCATGGTGACTCCACCTCCATGGGCGTCTCCCCACGGGAGCCATTGCACCCCTTCATCCTTCGGGCTGGTCAATAGAAAGCCCGCGGCTTCGCCGATTGCGGCGCCCACTATCACATCATGTACGAAATGCTTGTCGGCCTTGACGCGGGCTACTCCGACGAATGCGGCGACTGCGTGGGCGGGGAGGCCGATTTCCCAGCCGTAACGCTTTTGCAGCGTTGCCGCCGCCGCAAAGCTTGAAGACGTGTGGCCGGATGGAAAGCTTTTGTCGTCGCTTTCGTCAGGACGCTCTTCGTGGACAATGTGCTTCAGGCTGAAGGTGACGGCATAGGAAGCGCCAAGCGAGAAGGCAGCCTGTTTAGTGCCCTGCCAGTCGCCCTGAACAGTTGGAAGGCCGAGCGCCGTCAGGACAAGCGCATCGCGGCCGATGTCGCTGGCAGTTCCCCAGCCCTTGTCGCTTGCTTGGGCGGGAGAGGCCAGGAGCAATGCTGCGCCGATTGAAATAACCAGGCGGGACATCTGCTACACATACACCATTGCCGAGCAGTTGCGGAGGACCATGTTGCGACGCTTCGGGATGGCATTTCGCCATGCGCAAACGGTCAAATCTCCTTTCACCCGATGACCGCAATGGGTGACAAGCGGACGCTATTGAACCGCGTCCAGGAGCTCCGGTGAAATCCCAATATCGGGCGTCCGCGATCGATCCTAGGCCGACGGGATTACGGCCAAGCGAACCATATCTAGCCCGCGGCCAAGTTCGCGATGCATTCCTCCCGAGAGAGAAGCGATGGCTCACGCCCAAAGCCCGAACCGGGAATTCGCCGTAGGACCGATCGAGCGTGGCAGCGCAACCTTCAGCATCGAGGAGCTGGAGACCGGCTTAAGGACGCTTGGCCGGCGCGATGGCGATCTTAAGGATTTCTGGGATCAGAACATCGATGCGTTCAGGCAAACGATCCTGTTCGCGATCCACGAAACGTCCGAGGCGCTCCTGTCGCCAAACATTGCGCTTCAGTCGCGGGTTGAACTCGAGGGCCAGCTGGAGATGCTGGCCCAATATCTCAAACTAGCCGTTCAATATTCGGCGCAGCCCCCAGCCAATCCGGCCGGCCGTACAGGCGTCGCCCGCCGGCTCCATTGACGCATCGACTCTTCAGAGGTTGAGCAAGGTGGAGGTGTGCCGCGCAATGACGCGTTCCTCGTCGGTCGGAATCACCCATAAAGGAATTTGTGACGAGGCCGCATCGATGCGCCCTTCGGCCCTCGCATTGGCGTCCTCGTCCAGCTTTGCGCCCAGCCAACCGCATCCGTCGACGACTTCCGCGCGTGTCCTCGCGTCGCGCTGACCGATACCGCCGGTGAAGACCAGCCCGTCCAGTCCGCCAAGGGCCGCCGCAAGCGAGCCGATTTCCCGGACAATCCGGTAGATGAAGAGATCGATGGCCTCACGCGCCCGCGGATCGTCCGAAGCACGGAGCGTGCGCATGTCCGACGATATCCCGGAAACGCCGCCGAGCCCGGACTCCTTGTAGATCAGCTTTTCCAGGCCGCGCGCGTCCAGGCCTTTCTCGTCCATCAGGTAGATGAGCACGCCCGGATCGATGCTGCCGCAGCGAGTGCCCATCATCAGGCCTTCGACGGCCGTAAACCCCATCGTCGTCGCGACGCTCTTCCCCGCCTTCATCGCGCAAAGGCTGGCGCCATTGCCGAGGTGGGCGACGATGACCCGGCCCGCGGCCAGGTCCGGAGCGATTTCCTTCAGGCGCCCGCGAACGAATTCATAGGATAGGCCGTGGAAGCCGTACCGGCGAATTCCGGATTCCGTCAGTTCGCGGGGCAGGGCGAACTGCTGGGCCAGCGCAGGCTGCGAGCGGTGAAAGGCCGTATCGAAGCAGGCCACCTGGGGAATATGAGGCGCGGCCACGGCAATTGATTCAATCGCCACCAGATTATGCGGCTGGTGAAGCGGTGCCAGCGGGCAGAGTGTTTTGAGCGCGTCGACAACTTCCTTGGTGACAATCACCGGGGCGGTGAATTGAGTGCCACCGTGGACAACGCGGTGCCCGACACCTGCTACCGCCTTGCCGCCGAGCAGGCTGATCGCAGTTTCGAGGATCGTCCGCGTCGCTGTTCGGTGATCGAGCTCATTCGCCTTCCATTCGTTTTCGAGCACCGTCTCGCCATCGGAATCCTTGACGGTCAGGCGAGGAGCAACGCCGATCTGCTCGACTTGTCCGCCAAAGAGCAATTCGTGGTCGGAGGAATGGCGGAACAAGGCGAACTTGATGCTCGACGAGCCCGCATTCATTACGGCGATGCATTCGGCCATTGTTGCGGCTCCGCTTATTGAATGGCTGCGGAGGCGTCGGCCCGCCGCGCCGCGACAATCAACTGGGCAACCGCGCAGGATGCCAGACGCGCGGTCTCCTCATCTGCCCGGCTGGTCAGGATGATCGGCACCTTGGCGCCGAGGACAATGCCGGCGGCATCCGCGTCGGCCAGGAATGACAGGCTCTTGGCAAGCATATTGCCGGCTTCGAGGTCGGGAACCACGAGCACATTGGCCCGGCCGGCGACCGGCGACTTGATCTTCTTGATCGCCGCGGCCTCGGGGCTGATGGCATTATCCAGCGCCAGCGGCCCATCGAGAAGCGCGCCGGTGATTTGTCCGCGATCGGCCATCTTGCATAGCGCCGCCGCTTCCAGGGTCGATGGAACGTCGGGATTGACGCTTTCCATGGCGCTCAGGATCGCGACCCGCACCTCCTTCGCCCCCAGGGCTTTGGCGAGGTCGATCGCATTTTGGGTGATGTCGACTTTGCCTTTGAGGTCGGGCGCGATGTTGACGGCGGCGTCGGTGATAATCAGCGGCTGGTCGTGATCCGGCACGTCCATCACGAAGCAATGGCTGATGCGCCGGGACGTTCGAAGACCGGTGTCCCGCTTCACCACCGCGCCCATCAGCTCATCGGTATGAAGGCTGCCCTTCATCAGCGCCTCGGCGCGGCCTTCGCGGACAAGCTCGACCGCTTTGGCGGCCGAGTCCTGGCTATACTCGGCATCGACGATCTCGAACTTGCCGATGTCGATCCCATGTTCCGCCGCGACTTCGCGTATGCGCTTCTCGGGGCCGACGAGGATCGGTTCAATGAGTCTCAGCTTGGCGGCCGCGACGACGCTTTCCAGCGACACCTGGTCGCAGGGGTGAGCGACGGCGACCTTCAGTGGCGCTTGCTGCTGCGCCCTTTCGACCAGCCGATGAAATTTTTCGTGATTGTTCCGGCTGACGACCTCCGCTTCCAGCAGCGACATCAGCATTCTCCTCGAAATGGAGGCGGCCAGAACGGCACCCCGCTGTGATCGGCGTTACCTAACGCAACCACCCATCGCGATCAGGGCATCCCCTGATATCTCTACAGGTGAACGCGTGATTGAATGCTCGCGCCGTCCACGGAGGTGCTCATGAACATCCACAAATCTGTCCAGGTTCATGGGAAGGCGCCGCCCAAGCCAGAAAGGGCCGGCACGAAGGAGCAGCCATCCCCAAAGGATCGCGAGAGCTTGAAGCTGTCGCGCAAGGACTATGAGAAGGCGCTCGAAAAGCTCCAGGTCCAGCTATGCTATTTGCAGGACTGGGTCCGCGAAACCGGCGCACGTATTGTCATCCTGTGCGAGGGCCGCGACACGGCCGGCAAGGGCGGATTGATCAAGCGGCTTACCGAGCGAGTCAGTCCGCGGACATTCAGGGTGGTGGCTCTCAGCGCGCCAAACGGCAACGAGCGGCAGAAGCTGTTCCTGCAACGCTATGTCGAGCATTTGCCGGCTGCCGGCGAAGTCGTGATCTTCGATCGCAGTTGGTACAATCGCGCGGGCGTGGAACGCGTCATGGGCTACACCAGCGAAAAGGACATTGAGAAATTTCTCGAGAATGTGCCCAAGTTTGAGCGCTGGCTGGTCGAATCGGGAGTGATACTGATCAAGCTTTGGCTTGAGGTCGGGATGAAGGAGCAGGACCGTCGGTTCCGCCAGCGAATCAAGGATCCGCTGAGGCAGTGGAAGCTCAGCCCGATGGACGTCAAATCCTATTCGCGCTGGTACGATTATTCGCGCGCTCGCGATGCAATGTTCGAAGCAACGAGCCATTCGGCGGCGCCTTGGTACGTGGTCCAAAGCGATGACAAGAAACGGGCGCGGCTAAATGGCATCAAGCACATCCTGTCCCTGATCCCCTACAAGAAGATCAAGCGGTCCAAGATCCACCTGCCCAAGCGATCGAACAAGAACCGGTACGACGATAAGCTGAACCTTCATAAGGTGAAGCTGGTTCGGGAAGTCTACTGACCGTCCCACTTGTCAGGGTGCAATGTGCAACCGCCCATCTCCATAGACCAGGCCGCACTTAACCCGCCCGGCTGGGCCAAGTGGGTCCCCGGTCTCCAGATGTTGCGCGATTATCAGGTCAATTGGCTCGGCAACGACATCGTTGCCGGAATTGTCCTCTCGACCATGTTGGTGCCCGTCGGAATCGCCTATGCGGTCGCGTCCGGAGTCCCCGCGATCAACGGGCTTTACGCCACGATTATTCCGCTGATCGTCTACGCTCTGTTTGGGCCGAGCCGCATCCTGGTGCTTGGCCCGGACTCTTCGCTGGCGCCTATCATCCTTGGGGTCGTGCTGCCGCTTTCGCTGGGCGATCCAGGCCGCGCGATCATGATCTCGAGCGCCATGGCGATCGTTGCCGGCGGTGTCTGCATCGTTGCCGGCCTCGCCCGTCTTGGCTTCATTACCGAGCTGCTCTCGAAGCCGATCCGCTACGGCTACATGAATGGCATCGCTCTCGCTGTGCTGATCAGCCAGTTGCCCAAGCTATTCGGATTTTCGATCGAGAGCACAGGTCCACTTCGCGACTTGTGGGCCATTGGCGAGGCGATCGTTGCCGGCAAGGCTAATTGGCCTGGTACGGCGTTGGGGGGCGGGACCCTCTTGGTGATCCTGGTGCTGAAAGCGCACAAGAGAATGGGCGCTATCCTGGTGGCGGTCATCGCGGCGACCTTCATCGCCGGCTGGTTCGACCTGTCCGAGAAATTTGGGGTCAAGGTACTTGGGCCGGTGCCGCAAGGCCTTCCCGGCTTTTCGATTCCTTGGCTCCAGCCCAGCGACATTCTCCCCATCCTGATGGGCGGCTTCGCTGTGGCAATCGTCGCATTTGCCGACACGAGCGTGTTGTCGCGAACCTACGCGATAAAGACCGGCACCCGGGTCGACCCCAATCAGGAAATGGTCGGCCTCGGCGCGGCCAATCTTGCCGCAGGATTTTTCCAGGGCTTCCCGATCAGCAGCAGCTCATCGCGTACTCCGGTCGCTGAATCAGCCGGCGCCAAGACCCAGCTGACAGGTTTGGTTGGCGCGCTCGTCGTGGCGCTGGTGATCGTTGTCGCGCCCATGCTGTTCAAGGACCTGCCCAATTCGGCGCTTGCCGCGGTGGTCATCGCGGCGGCCATTGGCCTGTTCGAATTTGGCGATCTTGTCCGCATCTTTCGTATTCAGAATTGGGAGTTCTGGCTGTCAATCGTGTGCACGGCGGGGGTCGCGGTCTTCGGCGCCATCACCGGAATTGGTATCGCGATCGTGCTGGCCGTCATCGAATTTCTTTGGGACGGCTGGCGACCGCATTGGGCGGTGCTTGGCAAGCCCAAAGACGTCGATGGTTATCACGACATGACGCGCTATCCCGATGCCCAGAGGATAGCGGGCCTGCTGTTGTTCCGTTGGGACGCGCCACTGTTTTTTGCCAATGCCGAGCTGTTCAACCAGCGCATCCAGGATGCGATTGCGGCATCGCCGACGCCAGTCAGGCGGGTCGTCGTCGCGGCGGCACCGATCACCAGCATTGACGTGACGTCCGCGGACTCGCTGGCCGATCTGGACGAAATGCTGAAAGCAGACCAGGTCGACCTCTGGTTCGCCGAGCTTAAAGACCCCGTGAAGGACAAGCTGAAACGGTTCGGCCTGTTTGGCCTGCTCGGTGAGGATCGTTTTGCGCCAACGGTCGAGTCCGCGGTCGGCCGCTATCTGCGGGACTACAACATCCAGGCCGGCGCTTAGAAAGCTGGACTGGGCTCGCCGATAACGTTGCGACGCGGCGATGACGGTCCCAGGCTTCCTGCTTTGGGGACCTCCATTAGGGTGCGATCAGCATTTCGCCGAAGCCCTATCGGGGTTGGCCCTGATACCGATTCTCCGCCGTAAATCCTTAGTTCGCCTCGACGGGGTATTGGGGCGCGAACCGGCACGATCTGTGCTTGGCGATCGTCGCGTCTCCCCATCTGGGAGGATTTGACATGGACAATCAAGCGTTTGACCAGGACGCCGTGGCGCTTCCCGAGCTGGATTTGTCAGAGCCGCCAACGGGATCGGACCGGCGCACTTTCATGGTGCGGAGCGCTATGGCGGCCGCAATTGCCGCGCTGGGTGGGCAGGTCAATCCATTGTTCGCGCAGGAGCCCGCCGAACCCCCACTGCAGGGGAAGGAAAATCCCAACCTGCAGGTGGTGAAGGACTCCAAGGGCCCGGTGATGACCATGGTCGACGAATTCTACAAGGTCGGCCCCGGACCCTCCTCTTCGCATACGATCGGCCCAATGCGGATTACCTATGACTTCTACCAGCGGGCGATCAAGTTGCCACAGGCCCAGCTCAACCAGGCCACGGCACTGAAGGTGCACCTCTACGGCAGTCTTAGCGCGACGGGTAAAGGCCATGGGACGGAGCGAGCAGCGCTTGCCGGTCTCATCGGCTATGAGCCGGCGACAATCGACCCGGTTGCCGTTCTCGACAAGATGGAAGCTGAGCCGGACAACGTATACCCGGTCAAACTTGGGTCGAAGACGATCAACGCGTCGCTCAAGGACATAATCTATGATGCGACCAAGGGTGATTTCCCGCACGCCAACACCATGACCGCCAAGCTGATGGCCGGCGACAAGGTGTTGCTGGAGCAGGAATATTATTCGGTCGGCGGCGGCTTCATCGAATGGAAGGGTTATCAGCCCCCGAAGAAGAACCCTCCGAAATATCCCTACGAATCGATGAAGGAAGTCCTTGCGTACACCGCGCGCGACAACATCTCGATCGCGCAGGTCGCCATGGCCAATGAAACATCGATTTCGGGTCGGAGCGAGGCCGAGATCAACGCCTTCCTGGACAAGATCATCGGCGCGATGCGGGCGACGGTTAAGACCGGCCTGGCGGCTCCGACGAGCACGCTTCCCGGACCGATCAAGCTGAAGACCAAGGCCCATGACGTCTACGAGAATGCGATGAAGGAAACGTCGCTGGCACGGCGCGGCATCGGCATCGTTTCGGCGGCCGCGCTTGCCGGTTCCGAGGAGAATGCTCGCGGCCACTTGGTCATTACCGCCCCCACGGGTGGTTCGGCGGGGGTTATGCCGGCCGTCCTTTATTCCCTGGATGCGCAGGGGGCCAAGCTGTCTGACCAAAAGCTGCGCGAAGGCCTGCTGGCGGCGGCGGTCGTCGGCTATCTGTGCAAGCACCACGCGACGCTTGCTGCTGCCGAAGGTGGATGCCAGGCGGAGATCGGCGTTGCGTCCGCAATGGGGGCGGCAATGGTAGCCCAGGCCCAGGACGCCCCGCCGCAAGTCGTCGCCAATGCGGCGGAAGGGGCGCTTGAGCACCATCTCGGAATGACCTGCGATCCGGTCGCCGGCTTCGTGCAGATTCCCTGCATCGAGCGTTGTGCATTTGGCGCGGTCAAATCCTGGACCGGATATCTGATCGCCAAGAATGAAATCCCGGCCAATCGCCGCGTCGACTTCGACTCAACCGTCCAGGCCCTGGCAATCACGGCCAAGGAAATGAATTCCAAATATAAGGAAACGTCGGAAGGCGGCCTCGCCGTTTCCCTGACGCTCTGTTGATAGCGAATGACCATGCCGGCACAGCGGTCGGGAGCGGGGGCGGCGATTACTGCCGCCTGGCTCCTGACCGCTGTCTTCTATTTCTACCAATATTCGATGCGTTCCGCTCCGGCGGTGATGATGCCGGACCTTACCCAGGCGTTTGGCATGAGCGCGGTCGGCATCGCCTCGCTGGTGGGGCTTTTCTACTGGGGATACGCGCCCTTCAGCCTCGTTGCCGGCGTAGCAATGGACCAGGTCGGGCCGCGGGCGGTCGTGCCAGTCGGCGCGGCGGCGGTGGCGGTTGGCTCGATCCTGTTTTCGACCGGGGATCCGACCCTGGCGAGTATTGGCCGTTTCATGCAGGGCGCTGGCGGCGTATTCGCCCTGATCGGCGCAATCTATCTGGTATCCACCTACATGCCGGCATCCCGGGCGGCGACGATGATCGGCCTGACCCAGATGTTCGGTATGGCGGGCGGCTCCGCGGGCCAGTTCGTCGTCGGCCCTTTGATCGGCGGCGGTGTCGCCTGGAACAGTTTCTGGCTGTGGATGGGCTTCATCGGACTGCCAATCGCGATTGCGTTGTTCGTCCTTATTCCTTCGCGTCGGTCTCAAAGCTCGTCCGGTGAGGTCACCGCCAGGCCTGGGCTTGGTGTAGCGCTCCGTGGATTCGGCACCATTTTTGCCAACCCGCAGTCGATCCTGTGCGGATTGATTGCCGGCCTGATTTTTATGCCCACCACCATTTTCGACATGGTCTGGGGCGTGCGTTTCCTCGAGGAAGCACATAATATCCCCTATTCGGAAGCCGTCCTTCGTTCCGCTTCGGTTCCGTTCGGATGGATAATCGGATGCCCCTTGCTGGGGTGGTTGAGCGATCGGATCGGTCGCCGCAAGCCGGTGATCCTCGGCTCGACGATCGTCTTGCTGCTGTGCCTCGCCTTCATACTCTACGGGCCGACCGGTGTGCTCCCGCCCTATGCGCTCGGCCTGCTGACGGGGATCGTGTCGGGCTCCGCGATGATCAACTATACGGTGATCAAGGAAGCGAACCGGCCTGACCTCAGCGGCACGGCGACCGGTGTCATCAATTTCATCAATTTTTCCATGACCGCGCTGTTCGGGCCGATCTTTGCCGGCATGCTCGCCGAGGCAAGCGGCGGCGGGTCGCGGCAGCTCGGTCATTATCAAGATACGTTTCAGCCGCTGATTTACGGAATCGCACTGGCGATCATCCTGACCCTGTTCCTGCGCGAAACCGGACCCAAGGCGCGGGGTACTACGGGAACGCAAACTCCTGAACTCGCAACCAGTTGACCCCCACGACGGAGGATTTCCATGTCCACCACAGTTCTAGAACCCCGGCCAACGATGGCTCCCAAGAGCGCCGCCCCTTCGGACTTCAAGCCCGGGCTGTGGACCAAGGAAATCAACGTCCGCAATTTCATCCAGCTTAATTACGAGCCCTATTACGGCGATGAAGCTTTCCTGGCGGGCCCGACCAAGCGGACCACTGCCATCTGGAAGAAGCTGACCGACTTGTTCGTCGAGGAACGCAAGAAGGGCGTGCTCGACGTGTCGCAAATCCCAAGCTCGATTACCGCTCATGACGCGGGCTACATCGACAAGAAGAATGAGGTAATCGTCGGCCTGCAGACCGAGGCGCCCCTGAAGCGCGCGATCATGCCCAATGGCGGTCTCAAAATGGTCCTCACCTCGCTCGAGACCTATGGCTACAAGCCCGACCCGGTGATGGTCGAAACCTTCACCAAATATCGCAAGACCCACAACAACGGCGTGTTCGACGCCTATACGGCCGATGTCCGCAAATGCCGCAGCTCGCATGTGCTGACTGGCCTGCCCGATGCCTATGGCCGCGGGCGGATCATCGGCGATTATCGCCGGGTCGCGCTCTACGGGGTCGATCGCCTGACTGAGGTGAAGCAGCGGGAAAAGGCCGCACTCGACGACCAATGGTCGACCGACGATATCATTCGCGACCGCGAGGAATTGAGCGAGCAGATCCGCGCGCTCGGCGAGCTCAAGGAAATGGCGGCCAAATATGGCTTCGACATTTCCGGGCCGGCGACAACCGCCAAGGAAGCGGTTCAATGGCTCTACTTCGGCTACCTCGCCAGTGTGAAGGAACAGAATGGCGCAGCAATGTCGTTGGGGCGCGTCTCGACGTTTCTCGACATTTACTTCGAACGCGACCTGGCCAACGGCACGCTGACCGAAAGCCAGGCGCAGGAGATAGTCGACGATTTCGTCATCAAGCTGCGCATCGTCCGTTTCCTGAGGACGCCCGAATATGACGATCTTTTTTCCGGCGATCCGACATGGGTTACGGAATCGATCGCCGGGATGGGCGACGACGGCCGCCCGTTGGTGACGAAGACCAGCTTCCGTTTCCTGCATACGCTGTACAATCTTGGTCCGGCGCCGGAACCGAACCTCACAATCTGGTACTCGCCGAAGCTGCCTGAGGGATTCCGGCGCTTCTCATCGAAGGTCGCCATCGACACCAGCTCGATCCAGTTTGAGAGCGATGAAATCATGCGGATGGCGTGGGGAGATGACGGCGCGATTGCCTGTTGCGTCTCGCCCATGGCGATGGGCAAGCAAATGCAGTTCTTCGGGGCCCGCGCGAATCTTGCGAAGGCGATGCTCTACGCAATCAATGGCGGCCGCGACGAAGTCAGCGGCAAGCAGGTCGCTCCGGCAACCGAGCCGGTGCAAGGCGACTATCTCGACTTCGACGACGTCGTCGACCGGTTCGACAAGATGATGGACTGGCTCGCTGCCACCTATGTCACAGCCATGAATTGCATCCACTATATGCATGACAAATATGCCTATGAGCGGATCGAGATGGCGCTGCACGATTATGCTCCGGTCCGCACCATGGCGTTTGGGATAGCGGGAATGTCGGTGGTCGCCGACAGCCTGTCGGCGATCAAATATGCCAAGGTGAAGGTCGTCCGCGACGAGACCGGCCTCATCACCGACTATGTTACCGAAGGCGATTTCCCACTGTTCGGGAACAACGACAATCGCGTCGACGGGATGGCGGCTTGGCTTGTTTCGACGTTCATGGGCAAGCTGCGGAAGTTCCCGACCTATCGGAACGCGCTGCACACCCAGTCCGTCCTGACGATCACGTCCAACGTCGTCTATGGCAAGGCGACCGGCAATACGCCCGATGGGCGCAGAAAGGGCGAGCCCTTCGCTCCGGGGGCCAATCCGATGCACGGCCGCGACAGCCATGGCGTTCACGCATCGGCCGCGTCGGTCGCCAAGATTCCCTATCGCGATGCCCAGGACGGAATCTCGCTGACGACGTCATTGGTCCCGACAGGGCTGGGCCGCACGAGGGAGGACCAGGTAACCAACCTGACATCCATCCTCGACGGTTTCTTCGGAACGACCGGCTATCACATGAACATCAATGTGCTGAACCGCGACACGCTGATCGATGCGATGGATCATCCGGAGAAATATCCCAGCCTGACGATCCGCGTGTCCGGCTATGCGGTGAACTTCGTCCGGCTGACGCGTGAGCAGCAGATGGACGTGATCAACCGCACTTTCCACGGCGAATGATATGGCTACCTATGCCTCGAAGAATACGGCTCCCCTCGAAGCCGCTTCACCGTTCGAGATGCGAGTGCATCTTGGCGAAGACGTTCCGGACATGGACGTCAAAAGCGCGCTCAAGACGGGCGATCTCGGCTTCCTGCACAGCTTTACTACGGGGTCGGCAGTCGACGGTCCGGGAATTCGGCTGGTTGCCTGGACGACAGCCTGCATGTTCCGGTGCCAATATTGCCATAACCCCGACACCTGGACGCTTCGGAACGGCATCCCGGTAACGCTAGAACAGGCGATCGGCGAAATACGCAAATACGCCAATGGGCTGAAAGCGATGGGCGGCGGGTTTACCCTGTCAGGGGGCGAGCCGATGATGCAGGACCGGTTCGCCGCCCGGCTGTTCGATGCGGTGAAGGGAATGGGCGTCCACACCGCGATCGAAACCAACGGTTACTACGGCGATCGGATGACCGACGACGAGCTTCGGAATATCGATTTGGTCATTCTCGACATGAAAGCGTTCACGCCCGACCAGCACCAACAGGTGACCGGCCTTCGCAACGAGGAGGTTATCAAATTTGGCGAGCGCCTCGCATCGCTTCGCCGGCCAATGTGGCTGCGCTACGTCCTCGTGCCCGGATTAACCGACCATCCCGACGAGATGGAAGCGGTAGCCCGCTTCGGCGCATCGCTCGGAGTGGTGGAGCGAGCCGAGATCCTCCCGTTCCATCAGATGGGCCGGTACAAATGGGAGCGGCTGGGGATCGAATATAAGCTGGCCCGGACCGAGCCTCCGACCAACGAGGGGGTTGAGCGGGCTGTATCGATCTTCAGATCCGCGGGCCTCAACGCCGCTTAGCCGCCTGCATCGGCAATATTACCCAAGCAACTCAGGCTTAGCCTGAGTTATCGGCCAGCGGTCACCGAGCATAGTCCGGCAATAAATTCTGCAGACTTGGGGGATCTATGCGCAAAGCCGTCCTCGCCGCATCCGTCGCGCTTGTCGCAACGCCTGCCTGGGCCGCAGATCAAACCAGCCAAGTGTCGGGACAGTCCCAGCAGCCGGTGCTGCTCGCAACGGCCGCTGCCGCTGCTCAGAGCGCGCAGCCGCTGACGGAGGCAGAACGCCAGCAGGCGATCCAGGACCTTCAGGACTTGCGCGCGCGCATGACCGCGCTCGAACAGCGGCTGGGGATCACGCCGCCTCCCGTACAATATACGCCGGAGGCACCGAAGCGCGCGAAGGACCATAATCTTGAGCTCTATGGGTTCGTCCAGCTGGATGCGATCCAGGATTTCAAGCGCGTCAATCCCAATTGGGATGCGACGCTCAGGCCATCGCGGATCCCGACGGAGGAAGGCATTTTCGGCGGGAACGGCCAGTCGATCTTCAGTGTCCGACAGTCGCGGCTGGGGGCCAAGGCGACCGGGATCCTGGCCGGCAAGCCCTATGAGGCAAAGTTTGAGTTCGACCTATACGGAACCGGGGTCGACGAGGGACAGACGACCTTCCGCGTCCGACACATGTACGCGAAGTGGGGCCAGTTCCTGATCGGCCAGACCAATACATTGTTCATGGACGGCGACATTTTCCCCAACGTGGTCGATTATTGGGGCCCGACCGGCATGGTGTTCGTACGGACGCCGCAGATCCGCTGGACCTTCCTGGACTCCGGCGGCTGGCAGGCAGCAGTCGCGCTTGAGCATCCAAGTGATGACATCGATACCGGCAACCTTCGTCTGATTGATGAAGATATTGCATCAAGCATCCAGGCCAATGAGGAACTGCCCGACCTGACTGCGGCGGTGCGCTACGGCGGCGACTGGGGCCATGTTCGCCTGGCCGGCATCTTGCGCAAGGTCGGGTTCGACACAAAGGGCACAGAAGGCAATGAGCCGGAGGGCCATGAAACGGGTTGGGGCCTTAACCTCACTAGCGCGTTCAAGCTCGGCCTTGCGACCCCACGGCTCGGAATCGTCTATGGGCGCGGGATCGCAACCTATCTGAACGATGGCGGCATGGATCTGGCGCCGTCGATCAACGTCGTCCCGCAGCCGGGCGGACTCGTCCTCGTGCCCGAAGCAACGGCGGTGAAGTTGCTGGGCGTTTCAGCCTATGTCGACTTGCAATGGTCGAAGCAGCTCAGCTCGGCGATCGGCTATAGCTTTACCAAGGTCGACAACACCAACTTCCAGGACGGCAGCGCCTTCCATAAGGGCGAATATGCCTCGGCCAACCTGCTCTATGCGCCGGCAGACAATGTCCTTGCCGGTCTCGAGCTGCTGTGGGGCAAGCGCACCGATAACGACGGCGAAGATGGGTCCGACACCCGCGCGCAAATGACCTTCAAATGGTCGTTCACCAGCAGCAATATTTGGGACTGGTTCGAATAGCCTAGTCGCGCGAGCGCAGCTCGCTGGCGATGGAATCGAGCAGCGAAGCCTCGCTCTTCGATACTCCTGTTCCAAGGCCGAGCTGGTGGGCGATTTCCGTTCCGGACGCTTCCGCGACCGCACGGCAACCGTCGAGAATGCGCTCGATCCGCTCATGACGCTCAGGTCCAGGTAACACCGCGAGCCCGGCCTTGATGGCCCTGAGCGATGCCTTGAACAATTCGTCGGCCGGCCGATTGACCATCCATTCGTGCAATTGCCCATCGGATGGCGAGCCTTCCTCAATGCCCCGGTCCCGCGCGATCTTCAGCACCGCCGCCTGCTCGTCCTTGCGCACCTTGCCCTCTGCCCAGGCGACTTGCACCAAAGGCGCCAGCAGAAAGGCGGAGGCGTTTTCAGCGTTGATCCCGAGATCGCGGACGGCAACGAGCAGGTCTGGGTCGTTTACCTGGAGCTGGTCCCTCAGGGCCTCGGCGATCTCATCGATCTTCGCGTTCTGGCGCAGCTTTTCGAGCAGCCTGGCTTCTTCCTTGCGGAAATAGTCGGCTTCCATCGCCTTTTCGCGGTCTCCGAAGATTCGATCCTGCATCGACTTCCCCATTCTTGTCCGGTTCAATTTGAGCTGTTTTCGACCAACTGAAAAGACTCTGATTGCTGGTTGGAAGCGAAAATATCGGGTCAAGTCCCGAGACAGTTGATCCGCCTGCCACCGAACCTTGCTGCTATGCCTTCAACTCGGCCGCCTTCATTTCCGCCTCGCGTTCGAACAGGCGGGCCATTTGCGCCATTCCGCCTAGATAGGGCGGAGGCACCCATTGATCGCGGTAATTGGCCATCGCAGCGGCTCTAAGCGTCCACATCGGGTCGACCAAGTGCGGCCGGGCCAGTGCCACCAAATCGGCGCGGCCGGCGGTCAGGATGGCGTTGACCTGGTCGGGGTCGGTAATGTTGCCGACCGCCATTGTCGCGAGCCTGGCCTCGTTGCGGATCTTGTCGGAGAAGGGTGTCTGGAACAGCCGGCCATAAACCGGGTTGGCGTCGGCCCAGGTCTGGCCCGCCGAGACATCGATCAAATCGGCGCCGGCGCGGGCGAAAGCCTTGGCAATCGCCACGGCCTCGTCTGGGGTGACACCTTCGGTACCGGCCCAGTCATTGGCGGATATGCGAACCGACATCGGCCGCTCCGCCGGCCATGCCTCGCGCATCGCATCGAACAATTCGAGCGGATAGCGCAGCCGGTTTTCCAGGCTGCCGCCATATTCGTCGCTGCGGTTGTTCTGCAGCGGGGTGATGAAACTCGACAGCAGATAGCCGTGGGCGGCGTGCAACTCGACCATGTCGAACCCGGCTTCGATGCCCATTCGCACGGCCGCGACGAACTGCGCTTTGACCTCATCCATATCGCCCCGGGACATGGATCGGGGCCGCTGGTTTTCCTGCGACCAGGGGACGTCGCCGGCCGAGATGACCGGCCAATTGCCCGCGGTAAGCGGCAGATTGTCGCCTTCCCAGCCAAGCCTGGTCGACCCCTTGCCGCCCGAATGACCGAGCTGGAGGCAGATTTTCGCCTTGCTGTTGGCATGCACAAATTCGACGATCCGCTTCCACGCCGCGACCTGTTCCCCGTTCCACATGCCGGTGCAGCCGGGACTGATCCGCCCTTCCGGCGAAACGCAGGTCATCTCGGTGAAGATGAGGCCGGCGCCGCCCAGCGCGCGCGCACCCAGATGAACCAGGTGAAAGTCGCCCGGAATGCCGTCCTTCGCGGAGTACATCGCCATCGGCGAGACGACGATGCGGTTCTGAATCTCCATTTCGCGCAGCTTGAACGGCGCGAACATCGGCCAGGCAGTCTTTTCCTTGCCGGTCGCCCTGGTCCAAAAAGTCCGTTCGGTTTGCTCGAGCCAATTGTGGTCGCGCAGGCGCAGATTTTCATGGCTGATGCGCTGGGATCGGGTCAGCAGCGAATAAGCGAACTGCCACGGCTCAAAGTCGAGATAACGCTCGACCGTTTCGAACCATTCGGTCGAATTCCGGGCGCTATTCTGCAACTTGAGCACTTCGAGGTTCCGCTCTGCCTGATATTCGGCCAGCGCTTCGATCCGGTCGAGGCCGGGGCGGTTAAGCACCTCGGCCAGCTTGATCGCGTCTTCAAGCGCCAGCTTGGTGCCCGACCCGATCGAGAAATGCGCGGTGTGGGCGGCGTCGCCGAGCAAAATCAGCTTGTCGTAATGCCAACGCTCGCAAATGATCCGCCGGAATTTGAGCCACACCGCCGACCCGCGCAAATGCAAAGCGTTGCTGAGTAGCGGCTGGCCGTCGAGATATTTGGCGAAGATTCGCTCGCACAGGGCGATCGCGTCGGCCTGCTCCAGCCGATCGAAGCCAAGGCCTTGCCACGTCTCCTCGCTGCATTCGACGATGAAGGTCGAGCAGTCATCGGCGAAACGATAGGCGTGAGCCCAAATCCATCCCGCCTCGGTTTTCTCGAAAGCGAAGGTGAAAGCGTCGAACGTCTTCGGTGTGCCAAGCCAGACAAATCGATTGGCCCGCTCCTGCACGTCGACCCCGAAATGCTCGGCATAGGCTTCGCGGAAGCGGCTGTTGATGCCGTCCGCGGCGATTACCAGGTCCCAATCATTCCATGCCGCAAGGTCGGGATCGCACTCGGTATCATAGTGGATTTCGACGCCAAGCTCGCTCGCACGCCGGGCCAGGATCTCAAGCAGCCGCTTACGCCCGATGCCGATGAACCCATGCCCTGATGATCGCACGCAATGCCCATGGATATGGACGTCGATGTCGTCCCAATGAGCAAATTCGTCGGCAATGATCCGGCCGGAGACCGGGTCGTTGGCCATGAGATTTTCGACGGTCTGGTCGGAGAAGACCACGCCCCAGCCAAAGGTCACGCCTTCGGCATTGCGCTCAAAAACATGAACCTCGTGACGCGGGTCGCGAAGCTTCATCGATATGGCGAAGTAGAGGCCGGCAGGGCCCCCACCAATGCACGCAATCTTCAACCTCATCTCTCCCGTTCCGGGGCCATGCTAACGACCTGTCGGGAAGGATGCACCAGCCATCATCGATTCTGGCGGCGGACCCGAACCGGCGACTCATCCCGCCATCTCCGAGTCGCGGCGAAAATGGCTGCATTAGGGGCTGAATTTCCCAAAGCGGGACGTTTAGTCCGCAATTTTTTCCACAGCTGTCGAACTACGTGGAATCCCGGATGAATCATCGGCCCGATCCGTCCAAGGCCTTGTTAACCTTTCGGTAACCCAAGTCATAAATTTAACGCGAATTAACTTTTTGCCTATTCCGTGAATCTATTCGCAAGGCTCCTTTGCGACAGTTCACGCAAAACATATTGTATTTTCTCTTTAGATTTTCGCGTTTCGACAAATATGAACAATTATTACTTAGTAGAAGTAGCAATGTTAACCAAGAATTTCTAACGAGAAACCGCTGAATGGCCCATGTCTCTTCTGCCATGAATCCGCACAAGCTTGTAAATTTCACAATTGGGGTGTTTCTTTTGCCTTACGAGCGCGGGGGCGGTCTCGACTATTCGCGGCTGCATTAACCAATTCCGGTTAACGCATCGCCCCTGCCAGAGCGTAATTAACGCGTCGCGGGAGAGCCGCGCCGCAGCAAGGGGTAGGTGTTATGCGGTACGAAGATGCTTCCCACACGGGTGCGTTCCAGGGCCAGGGCCCGGTAGCGAACGACGATACGGATCAGCTGGCAGCCGGTTCGAAGAGCTCTGCCACTGGCAACCTGATCTCAGGTGAGGGAACCCAGACCGGTTCGACCGGCGCGGACGTCGCCACCGGCGGCCATATCACCGCCATTGCCGGCAAGGGCGGCGAAGACTCGAGCTTCGCCGGCGGCAAGCTCAGCGTCCTGGGCGAATATGGCAAGCTCAGCGTCGATGCCGAAGGCAATTATGTCTATCAGGCGAATAAGGGCGTCGAAAATGTCCGCGACCGCTTCACCTACACGCTCGCGGATAATAATGGTGCCAGTGACACCGCATCGCTGGTCGTCGAAATCGGCAAGACCCCGCTCGCCATCAAGGCCGATGCGCAACAGATCGTCGTTGGCCCCGACGGCGTAGTCACGCTGCCGGCCGGTGTTGAGCTGAGCGATGTCCATGTCGTCGGCCGCAACCTGGTTGTCGACATGCCCGACGGAACGCAGCTGATCATCCTCGACGGCGCGATCTTCGTGCCGCAGCTGGTGCTCGGCGGTGTCGAGGTTCCCTCGACCAACGTTGCCGCGCTGCTGATCGGTCAGGAAGTGGCTCCGGCCGCGGGCGAGAACGTGCCGTCGAGCGGCGGCAACTTTGCCGTTCCGCCGCCGCCGCTGGATCCGGGTGTGCCGCTTGGCGACCTGATTCCGCCGACCGAGTATAATTATATTCCGCCCGAGCCGCAGGAAGTGTTCGACATCGATGATGAAGAGCCCGAGGCCGGGGCGGCCTTTGCCGTGCTTGATGATGACGCCCAGGAAGGCGGCATTGCCGGCGGCGTCGGTGACGATGCCGGCTCCAACTTCTTCAGTGGCTCGCTGCCCGGTTCGGGCGGCGACGGCAACCTGACCTGGGACCTGCAGGCGAGCGGATCGCTGCCCGATGCAAGCTTCAGCTATGTGGAACAGCCGAACGGAGATATCTGGATCCTGCAGAATGCGGTCCATGTCATCACCGTGTCGGTCAACCCCGCTACCGGGGCCTACGAGGTCGAACAGCTGCAAGCGCTCGATCACCCGGCCGGAGGCGATGAGAACAACCTCATCTTCACTCTCAACTATTCGGTTACCGACGAAGATGGCGATACTGCCGGCGGCACGCTGACGATCAACGTCGACGACGACACGCCGACCGTTGATGTAGCCGTGGCTTCGGATGCCAATGTCGTCCTACTCACGCAGGACGCCGAGACCGATGGCGACCCGACCGATACGGATACGGACAGCACAAGCGCCGACTTCGGCGGCATCTTCTCGCACAGCAGCGCTTTCGGCGCTGACGGTCCGGGCACCGCGAATTTCAGCTATGCGCTGAGCACGACCGGCGGGGCTTCGAACCTGTCGTCGCACGGTGCGGCGATCAACCTTTACAATGTTGGCGGCGTGATCGTCGGTTCGACCGCGGCGACTGCCGGCGCGGTCAACGCGTCGAACACGATTTTCGACATTTCCGTCGACTCCGGCACCGGAGTGGTGACTCTTAATCAGTACGCCCAGATCGACCATCCGATAGCGGCCGACCCGACGCCTCCGGGCCCGGGTTATGAAGATCAGTTGGCCACCCTTGCTGATGGCGCGGTAACCCTGACTCAAACCGGCACCGTCACCGACGGCGACGGCGACACGGTCACCGACACCGCCAGCGTCGGCATCGGCGCGAACATCAAGTTCGCCGATGACGGCCCCTCGATCCGTCCGTCTCTCCATGAAGTCGGTGCGGCGGTCCTTGACGAGACTCTTCCGTCGGATAGCCCAGCGATTCCGCTGGTCGGCGGAGTAACCGCGGGCAATGATCCTGACCTCGCCGGCGGCCTCGCCATCGGCAAGGGCAGCACCAGTGACTCGGTGGTCGACGCCAACGCCGCATTCGGCGCTGACGGCCCCGCCAATGGCGGCGGAATTTCCTATGATCTCGTCGTCCTTAGCTCGGTGTCGGGCCTGACCACGACCGAAGGAACGGCGATCAATCTCGTCGAGCTTTCAAATGGCGTCGTCGTTGGTATCGTCGACGGTACCCAAACGGCCGCATTCGCGATCCAGATCGACAGCACGACCGGCATTGTCACGGTTGAGCAATATCTCAGCCTGTTCCATCCGGACGCCACCGACGCCGACGACATCGACTTCCTTGCTGAAGGTTCGCTTGGGGTCACGGTCACGGCAACCGATTTCGACCAGGACCATGTCACGTCGGAACCGGTCGACATCACCAGCCTGATCCAGTTCCACGACGATGGCCCTTCGGTGAGCCTGTCGGGAGAGGGCGAGCCTACGCTGATCGTCGACGAGACGAACTTGGGCGGTGATGCCGGACCGACCAGCTTTGCCGGCCTGTTCAACTTCGACTTCGGGGCGGACGGCCCCGCGTCGAGCGACTCAATCCAGTTCAACCTCGGATTCAATCCGGGCAGCACTGGCCTGGTCGACTCGCAGAGCGGTCTGCCCGTTGTGCTGTCGCTCGAGAGCGGCGAGGTCGTTGGCCGCGCCGGCGTCGGCGGCGAGATCGTCTTCACGATCAGCGTCAATGCCGCCGGCGGCGTTTCGCTCGACCAGGCGCGCGCGGTTATCCACGCCGATCCGAACGATCCGAACGACGACATCACGTTCAGCGATGACAATCTGATCACGCTCAGCGCGACGATCACCGACGGGGACGGCGACCAGGCATCGATCGGCACGCCGATCGCCATCGCCCAGGACTTCCACTTCCTCGACGACGCCCCCGATGCGCAGGTGGACCTGCAGGCGACACTCGACACGCTGGTCGTCGACGAGACTCGTCCGGTCGGCCAGGAAACCGACGGCGACAGCAACCCGGCTGGTTTGGTGAGTGCTACCGCCAACTTTGCAGACAATTTCGTCGCGCCGATCGACTATGGCAACGATGGACCCGGCAACACGGCCTATTCGCTGTCGCTGAGCGGCGCCAACGTTCACTCGGGCATCTACGCGCTCGACGCGTCCGACACGACCACGCTGGACGGCGACGGCATCGGCCAGGGCGACGAGATCCTGCTCAACGTCAACGGGCCGGGTACGCTGATCACGGGTGCCGTGAACGGCACAACCTATTTCACGATCGCGATCAATCCCGCGACGGGCTTGGTGACCTTCACGCAGGTCAACAATGTCTGGCACGGCAACACCGGCAATGACGACGACACGTCGACGCTCAATGCCACGGCCGGATCGGTCAAGGTCAACCAGACCGTAACCGATGCCGACGGCGACCATGACACGGCCTCGGTCGATGTCAGCCAAGGCGTGTTCCAGATCGAGGATGACGGTCCCAACGCGGCGGTCAATCCGCAGGCGGCGCTGGACACGCTGGTGCTCGACGAAACCCGTCCGGTCGGCCAGGAAACCGACGGCGACAGCAACCCGGCCGGTCTTGCGACCACCACGGCCAACTTCGCCGACAATTTCATGGCTCCGGTCAGCTACGGCACCGACGGTGCCGGAAGCACGGTCTATTCGCTGGTACTGAACGGCAGCAATGTCGCTTCCGGCCTCTATGCGCTCGATCCGTCGGACACCTCGGCGGTCGGCGACGGAATCGGCCAGGGCGACCAGATCCTGCTCAACATCAATGGGGCAGGCACGCTGATCACCGGTGCCGTGAATGGCACCACCTATTTCACGATCAGCATCAATCAGTCCACCGGCGTGGTGACCTTCACCCAGGTCAACAATATCTGGCACAGCAACACCGGCAATGACGACGACACGTCGACGCTCAACGCCTCGGCCGGCTCGGTCTTGGTGCAGCAGACGGTGACCGATGCCGACGGCGACCATGACAGCGCCACGGTGGATGTCAGCGCCGGCGTCTTCCAGATCGAAGACGATGGCCCCAATGCCCAGGTCAACACCGGTGCTCCGGCCGATACTCTGGTGCTCGACGAGACCCGTCCGGTCGGCCAGGAAACCGACGGCGACAGCAACCCTGCCGGTCTCGGGACCGTCACGGCCAGCTTCGCGGACAACTTCGTCGGTGCCGGCGTCTACGGCACGGATGGTCCGGGCAATACTGCCTATTCGCTTGTCCTGAACGGCAGCAACGTCGCCTCCGGACTCTATGCGCTGGATCCCACCGACACTTCAGCGGTCGGCGACGGCATCGGCCAGGGCGACCAGATCCTGCTCAACATCAATGGAGCAGGCACGCTGATCACCGGCGCGGTCAACGGCACCACTTACTTCACGATCGCCATTGATCCGGCAACCGGCGTGGTGACCTTCACGCAGGTCAACAATGTCTGGCACAGCAATACCGGCAACGACGACGATACGTCGACGCTCAATGCCGGTACCGGCTCGGTACTGGTCCAGCAGACGATCACGGATGCGGACGGCGATCATGACAGCGCGTCGATCGACGTCAGTGCCGGAGTCTTCCAGATCGAGGACGACGGCCCCGACGCATCGGTCAACAATGCGGTTCCGGTCGATACTCTGGTGCTCGACGAAAGCCGTCCGATCGGCCAGGATCCGGTGGGCGACAACGCCCCTGCGGGTCTCGCGACGATCACGGCCAACTTTGCCGACAATTTCAACGGCCCGGCCCACTACGGCACGGATGGCGCAGGCAATACTGCCTATTCGCTGTCGTTGAGCGGGCCGAACGTCAACTCGGGCCTCTATGCGCTCGATCCGACCGACACTTCGGCGGTCGGCGACGGCATCGGCCAGGGATCGCAGATCCTGCTCAACATCAACGGTGCAGGCACGCTGATCACCGGCGCGGTCAATGGAACGACCTATTTCACGATCGCCATCGATCCGGCGACGGGTGTCGTCACCTTCACCCAGGTCAACAATATCTGGCATCCGAATACCGCCAGCGGCGACGATACGGCGACCCTGACTGCGCTTGCCAACTCGGTACTCGTCAACCAGACGGTGACCGACGCCGACGGCGATCATGACACCGCGTCGATCGATGTCAGCACCGGCGTGTTCCAGGTCGAGGACTCCGGTCCGACGGCGCAAAACGACACCGACTCGATCCTTGGTGGCAACGGTCCCGCGACCGGCAACGTCATCACCGGTATCGAAGTCGCGGTCGCGGAAGATGCCAACAACCAGGACGGCGTCGCCGACAGTGTCGGCACAGACTCCCCTGGCCGCATCAGCCATATCGACCATGCCAGCTCGCCCGACGTGGACGTGCCGGCCGGCGGGTCGGTCCAGATCCTGGGCGACCACGGCACGCTGACCATCTACTCGAATGGCGACTACAGCTACCTGCGGACCGACAATGTCGGCGGCGTCAGCGACACGTTCACCTATACGCTGATGGATGCCGACGGCGATACGGTCACCGCAACGCTGACCATCGGCATCCAGGATAATTTCCCGAACCTGGCTGATCCCGACCTAATCCGCCTGGATGACGATGTCATCCCGGCTAAGGGCGGCAATCTGGACGGTCCGGGCGATGACGATCCCGACACGGTTCCGGGCAACGTCGTCAACGGCCAGCTTAACGGTACGGGCGGCGACGGCGACCTGGATTACTCGTTCACTGGCGTCAACACGCTGCCGACAGGCTTCACCATCGGTGCGGCCAGCGATGCGGACACGCTCCTCATCGTCCAGCAGCAGAACGGCAGCCCGGTGACGGTCATGACGATCCAGCTCGACCTCGAGACTGGCGCCTTCTCCGTCACTCAGAACAATCCAATCCTGCACGACCCGACCAATCCGGGGGCGGGCGCGGGCCAGTCGGGCAACTTCGAGGATAATCTGACCTTCTCGATCGGCGTTCAGGTCAATGACGCGGACAATGACGTGGAGCCGGCGACAATCACGATCAACGTCGACGACGATACGCCGACGATCAACGTGACCCAGACCGGCGAGTCCTCGGTGCTGCTCACCACGGACGATGCCCAGACGATTGGCGCAAACAGCGACACGGCGGTGACCGTTAGCGGTAACTTCGCCGGTGTGTTCGGGCTGACCCAGTCGGCCGGTGCCGACGGTACCAACACTCCTGCGACCCTGGGATTTGCGCTTGGCGTTTCCGCGCCTGGCGTCGACTCCCTGCTGAATTCGCATGGCGCCGACATCCACCTGTTCCTGATTGCCGGAAAGGTGGTCGGTTCTACGGCGGCAAGCGCGGGCTTGGTAGATGCCGGCAACACCATCTTCGACGTTTCGGTAGACTCTGGCGGCATCGTCACGCTGACCCAGTATCAGCAGATCGATCACGCGGTTGAGAATCCGAGCGGACCTCCGTTCAACGATCAGCTGGCCACCCAAATGGTCGACAGCCTGATCACCCTGACGGCGTCGGCGACGCTGACCGACAAGGACGGCGACACGGTGACGGATAGCGAGGTTGCCAATATCGCAGCCAACCTGCGCTTCACCGACGATGGCCCGGATGCGGCTCTCAGCGCGACTGCGGTCGGATCGGTGACGCTCGACGAAACTCGGGCGGAAGGCACCGATACGACTGGCGGCACGCTTCCGAACGGCGATGCCTCGGCGACGATCGACTTCTCGGTCAACTTCGTGAACGGCGCGAGCGTGAACTACGGTGCCGACGGCGCTGGCAGCACGGTCTACAAGTTGGCGCTCACCGGCTCCAACGTGAACTCGGGCCTGTACGCGCTCGACGGCACGGACACCGAGACGGTGATCGACGGCTACGGCCAGGGCTCGCAGATCGTGCTCAACATCAACGGCGCGGGCACGCTGATCACCGGCGCGGTCAATGGAACCACCTACTTCACGATCGCCATCGATACGGCGACGGGCGTGGTGACGTTCACCCAGGTCAACAACATCTGGCATCCGGTCGCGGGTACCACCGGGGCCGCGCTGGACGACCTGGCGACGCTCAACACGGCAACGGCCGACCTGATGAAGGTCATCCAGACCGTGACCGACTTCGATGGCGACACCGACACTGCCGAAATCAACATCGGCCGCGGCGTGTTCAACATCCAGGACGACGGTCCCCGGACCTTCGATCCGGAAGCGATCGGCACCGGCGAGCTGTTCAACGAAGCAGGCTCCTCGGCCACCGCCGACCTCGATGTCGATGCCAACATCAATAACAATGTCGGCACCGATACGCCGGGCCTGGTGCAGTTCGCAAACATCGTCAATGGCGATGACAGCGGCTTCACTTCGGGCGGCGACGAGATCGACTATTGGCTGTCGAACAACGGTCAGACCCTCCAGGGCCGGACCAACAGCACCAACGGCACGGATGGCGAGCTTGTCTTCACCGTACAGCTCAACCAGGGCGCCGGCACCTATACGGTGACGATGGAAGGTACGATCGACAATGGCGCTGGCGTTTCGTTCGATAACCTGACCAGCTCGAAGGCCGGCAACCTCGATGTTCGGGCGGTGGGTGATCTCGACCCGAACAATCCGGTCGACCTGATCCTGACGGCGTCGGCGAGCGGCAACAATGCGACGATCAACACCAGCTCCTCGACGGTCGGCGCGGCCAACCAGTCGATGGACCAGGGCGAAACCGTTCGCATCGACTTCGTCGAAAATGCGGTGGCCAACGCAGCCAAGGCGAATGGCTTCAGCTACGACGGTCATATCGGCACCAAGGAATACATCCAGCTGATCCCGCAGGTTCAGGGGTCTCAGACCGAGACTGTTGCCTTCCGCGTCTACGCTCTGAATACCTCGAATGCCGATACTGCGGTGATTGACGATACCCCGGTTGGTGCCAACCCCGCATTCTCGGATGCGAGCACTGTCGCGATCACGACGGTCACGATCGACGGCTATAACGACGGCCCCGATGACGGGACGCCAAACGAGCCGGCGGTGACCGTCGCCCTTGGGCCGGTCAATACTTGGACGACGGTTGCCTATGGCGTCTACGCCCGGTTGGAATCGGATGGATCGGTGACGTTCACCGGTGTCCAGGAAGGCGATCGCTACGGCATCTCGACCGGCACTGATTTCAACGCGCTTGCGGTCACGTCGCTTGCGACGGGCATCGGTCCGGCAGGGCATCTGTCGACTACGAACAGCTTCGATCTTGGCGTGTTCGCGATCGGCCAGGTCGATACCGGCGATCCCATCAACCTGGCGTTCGACCTGAAGCTGACTGACGCGGACGGCGACTCGGTTGTCGTGACCGACGCGCTGCAGATTCAGATCGATCCGGCAGCGGATGCGCCTGGATTCGCCGCGACGTCCTTCTCGACGATGGATGCCAAGACCATCAGCGGTGACAGCTTCTCGAACCTGTCGTTCACCTCGAACGACAATGGGAAGCTGGGCGGCCTGGGCGGAAACGGTAACGGCTTCGGCAACGGCAACAACCTCGGCGTCACCTCGGCGATGGTTGCGGCCTCGGGCTTCGCGGCAATGTCGACGACGGCGCTGCACAGCTTCGACCAGCCGACGCTGGCCAATATGGCGCACGAGCAGTTCCAGCTGAGCTCGACCCGCTTCTCGGGCCGAGAGGACTTCAGCGGATCGCAGATCTCGGCCAAGTCGTTCGGCCATGAGACGATGCAGCTGGTGAACGATGTGGCTCCGGCCACTTCGGGCCACAGCTTCACCGCCAGCCAGAGCGGCGGGCATGCGCTCGACGTTGCGTCGGCGATCCACACGGCTCCGACCTTCAACATGAATGTCGTCGCCGACCATGGACCGGCAATGCACGGAGCTGGGGCAATGCCGATCGCACCGACGGTGGCGATGGTCTCGGCCCAGGCACTGCAGGCAGCGAACCTGGCCGGTCATGGCGAGCATGACAGCTCGACCGCCGGCAAGATCGTTGCCGAGGTCCTGGCCCAGGGCAATGCGCCGGCAGTGGTCGACGCGGTGCTTAACGCAATCCACGGCGGAAACGGCGGCGATGCGGCACTTGTCACTTTGGCAAGTCACGCGGGCACCAACGTGCCGGCTTGGGACATGGCGATGCAGGGGGCTTTCGGCCCGGGCAGCGACATGATGATGAAGATGGGTGCGGAAATGCTCCATCACGACGCGGTTCAGCCGGCTCACAACGGCTAACCAAGGTAGCGGCCCTCCCTGGTGGACGGGGAGGGTCTTTGCCTCTGACCAGAAGGGGGAAGACATGACAAGGAAGCACTGGACGACGATCGTTCCCGGGGCGGTGCTGCTCTGCACATCGCCTGCATATGCGGTCGATCTGAGAGAGGCCGTCCAGGCCGCTCTCAATACCAACCCGGAAATCCGGCAGGCGGTGAGCAACAAGCTGGCCACCAAGGAAGAGCGGAAACAGGCCGAAGGCCTGTGGTATCCGACCGTCTCCGTCGAGGGATCGGCCGGACTTCGCGAACTGCGTAACCCAACCCGTCGCGACCTCAACATCGCCAACGATCGGCTTGAGCCGATCGAAGGCTTCGTGATCGCCGACCAGCTGCTGTGGAATAGCGGCGGCCGTGTCGCCGAGATCAAGCGGCAGGCTTCGCGCACCGACGCGGCAGCGGCCCGGATCGAAGAGCGTAGCGAATTCGTCGCGCTCAACGTCAGCCGTGCCTATATCGACTATCTGCTGCAACAGCGGCTGGTAGCCATTGCCCGCGACAATGCGACCTTCCACGAACGGCTTGCCGGCGACTTGCGCGAAGGCGTTGCCCGGGGATCGATCTCGGTCGCCGACCAGCAACAGGCCGAAGAGCGGCTGCAAGCTGCGCGGACCCGCATAACCGAGGCCAATGAGGACCTCGATACGGCGGCGATCCAGTTCCAGACGCTGACCGGCGTTCCGATCGATGCGGTCAACATGCCGCCCGATCTGTCGGCCAATATGCCGGCCAGTCTGCCGGAGGCCGAAGAGGCCGCTCGGCAGAACAACCCGCGCGTCCAGGAAGCGATCGCCGATCTCAATACCTCCAAGGAAGAGATCAAGACCGCTCAGGCACTGTTGGGACCGCGCTTCAACGCCGAAGCCAGTGCCCGCTACGGCGACGACATCGACGGCTTCCAGGGCCGGACCAGCGACCTCACGGCTCGCGTGGTTATGCGCTGGAAGATCTTCGACGGTTTCGCCAACACAGCCAATGTCCGTGAGCAGAAGGAACGCGCCGACGAGACGCATAACCGGCTGTTCCAGCGGACCCGCCAGGCGGAAGAAGATGTGCGTTCTGCGTGGAGCCGCCTGACCAACCAATCGCGGCTGGTCGGCGAGCTTGAAACGCAAAGCCGCGTGACGGACGACCTGCTGCTGTCCTATCGGGAGCAGTTCAATGTCGGCCGGCGCTCGCTGCTTGACGTGCTGGATGCGCAGAACACGCGCTTCAATGTCCAGGCTTCGCTGGAAACGGCCCGGATGTCCAAGCTCTATGCGCAGTATCGCGTGTTGGCGGCTTCCAACCGGCTGATCGACGCGCTCGGCGTGCAAATGCCGGCCGAGGCGGTGATGAACCAGCGCGACAAGTTCCACGTCAATCCAATCCCGCCGGAAGACCGGCAGGAAAATAGCATCCCGTATCCGGTCATGGGACCGCCCGCATCCGCGGCGGCGCCTGCGCCGGTCGAACCGGCTCCCGAGCCGGCTCCAACGGGCGGCCAGTAACAGGTATGAAGGGGACGGGTGTTGAGTATCATGCATTGGCTGGATTCCACGCCGTCGCGTGAGATTGACCCTGTCCTCGACTGCCTGACTTTCCTCGCGCGCCGCGCAGACAGGCCGTCTTCCCCGGTCTTGCTGCGCGCGGGGTTGGCGCTTTCGGCCACGGGCACATTGCCGTTCCACCAGATCGAGCCTGCGCTCGATCAAGTGGGAATGCGTGGTGAGCCCGTGGCTCGCCGCCGCCTTGCCGGATGGCGGCTGCAACAGCTTCCGGCAATCGTCGAACTCAACGACGATCGGGCCATCGTCCTCATCGAAATGAAAGCGGGCGAAGCCCTGGTCTACGCGCCAGGCACCGCCGAGCCGATGTGGGTTCCCACCAGCGACCTCGAAGAGGCCTTCACCGGCCAGGCGGTGGCGGTAGAGCTTGATCCTACCGCGGAACGCGCCGGGGAGCGTCCATGGGACAAAGCCCGCCGGACCCATTGGTTCTGGTCCGAGGTGTGGAAAGTCCGCAAGGAATTCTGGCCGGTCCTGCTTGCCGCGTTGATCGTCAACCTGCTGGCGCTGGCCGTGCCGCTGTTCACGATGAACGTCTACGATCGCGTGATCCCGAACAAGGCCATTTCGACGCTTTGGGTGCTGGCGTTTGGCGTGATGCTGGCGCTCGGTTTCGACTATACGCTTCGGGTCGCCCGCGGCCAGCTGGTCGATGAGATCGGCCGGCGCCTCGACGCCAAATATTCGCAGAAGCTGTTCGAAAAAGTGATGAACCTGCCGATGGCCGAGCGTCAGGGCTCGACCGGAGCGTTCGCCAAGCGGGTCAGCGAATATGAAGGAGTCCGCGACTTTTTCGCATCGACTTCTGTCGTCCTGCTGGTCGACATCTCCTTCCTGCTGATCTTCCTGGTGCTAATCACCGTCCTCGCCGGGCCGCTGGTGCTGGTGCCGATCTTCGGCATCGTCGCCATGCTGATCGCCGGCGTCACTCTCCAGAAGCGGATGGCCGGCGCCGCGCAGGACGCCCAGGCCGACAGTTCGCTGCAGCATAGCGTGCTGGTCGAATCCATCGCCGGCATCGAAACGCTCAAGGCCTCGCGCGCGGAAGGGCAAATGCTCGGCCGCTGGCGCCGCTACGCCTCCATGTCGGCCGCCACGCAGGAGAAGATGCGCAGGCTGACGGCAATCGCGGTCAACCTGGCCTCGGTCAGCCAGCAGGCGATCAGCGTCGGGCTGGTGATCGGCGGCTTCTATTTGTTCAACGAGGGCAAGATCACGATGGGCGCGATCATCGCCATCGTCATGCTGGCAGGCCGTGCAATGTCGCCGATCGGCCAGTTCGCCTTCCTCATCACCCGCGCCCGTCAGTCGATGACGACCCTGGATTCCCTGCAGCGGATGATGGAAGCGACCGACGAACGGCAAGTCGCCGCGCGCAGCATCGTGCCGGAAATCCGCGTCGGGCATATCGAGCTGAAAGACGCCAGCTTCCGTTATCCGGGCGCCAGCGTCGATAGCCTGTCCAGCCTCAACCTCAAGGTCGAGCCGGGCGAACGGATCGCGATCATCGGCCGGGTTGCCTCGGGCAAATCGACGCTTGGCCGGCTGATGTGCGGCCTCTATGCCCCAACCGATGGCGAGATGCTGGTCGATGGCCTCGACAGCCGCCAATATCATCCGCATCAATTGCGCGACAGTTTCCGGTTCGTCGGCCAGGACGCCGAGCTGTTTTCCGGTTCGGTTCGCGACAATTTGATGCTTGGTGCGGCGGGCGCCGAAGACCAGCAGCTGATCGACGCGGTGGTCCGTTCGGGTGCCGACATCTTCCTGTCGCGCGATGCCGCCGGGTTCGACCGGCCGGTCGGAGAGCGCGGTTCACTGCTCTCCGGCGGTCAGCGATCGCTGCTGGTGCTGGCCCGGGCGCTGGTGTCGCCGTCGAAGCTGCTGTTCCTCGACGAGCCGACCGGCGCGATGGACACCCAGACCGAACTTTATTTCATCGAGAAGCTGAAGGGCGCATTGGCCAAGGACCAGGCACTGGTCGTATCGACCCATCGTCACAACATGCTTTCGATCTGCGACCGGCTGATCGTGATCGATGCCGGCAAGATCCTTGCCGACGGTCCGCGCGACCAGGTCCTCGGCAAGCTTTCGGCGGCCGCCCAGCAGCCGGAGGCGGGGCAATGACCCTTTCCCGCAACTTCGGGCTAGGCCGGCGCAATTTCGGCTTTGCCGTGGCGGCTTTGCTCGGCGCGGTGGTCGGCGGCACCACCTTGCCGATCCAACCCGATGCGGCGTCGGCGACGGTCACCATCGCACCGGCCGTTGCCGCGTCGCTCATGGCCGCCACGTCGGGACAGCATCTGGTCGAGAACCGGGCGATCGGCGATCAGGCAAAGCTGATCAACGCGGCAATGCCGTTCAGCGGAGCGCCGGTGCTTGCATCGCGCCCGTTCGACCTCTCCAATTCCGATCCGCTCGATCGGCGCCGGGCGCTGCTCTGCATGACCCAGGCCGTTTATTACGAAGCCGGATTCGAATCGCTTGAAGGCCGCCAGGCGGTTGCCCAGGTAGTGATCAATCGCCTCCGCCATCCGGCTTTCCCGAAGTCGGTGTGCGGTGTCGTCTATCAAGGCGCCCGCGATCCGGTCTGCCAGTTCAGTTTCGTCTGCGATGGATCGCTCTATCGCCGGCCGGCACTACACGCGTGGAAGGAAGCCGAGCAGGTTGCCGCCGCCGCATTGGACGGGTTCGTCGACCGCTCGGTCGGAGCCGCCACCCACTATCACGCTGACTATGTCGCGCCCTATTGGGCTCCGCGACTGGCCAAGATCGTCCAGATCGGCGCGCACATTTTCTACCGCTGGCCGGGCGCCTGGGGTTCCACCGCAGCCTTCACCGGCCGCTATATCGGTGAGCCGGCCGATCCGCTGTCGCTTCGTCCGCCGCTGCGGCAGGCGGTACTGACCGATGGCAGCGTCGTTCCGGTGGAGGATCCGGCACTTGCCGGGCCGCCCATTCCGCGTGCCGAAAACGATGTCGGCGGATTGCTCGACACGACCAAGGGGTGGACCCTCAATATCCCGATGCCGTCGGAAAGCGGATCGGCGACCAAATCGGTTGCCGATCATCAGCAGACCAAGGCTCCGGAACCGGCGGCTCCGGTTGTTCTGGCGGCGCGCTAGTAAACGAATAGGTTCGGACCAATGGCAACGCTTCCTTTCCAGACTCCCGCTAGCAAGCGGCGGCGCGAGCCCCTGACCGGGGCCCGGCTGATCATCGTCGCGGTGTCGGTCGGATTTGGCCTGTTCCTGCTGTGGGCAAGCCTGGCCCAGGTGGATGAAGTCACCAAGGGCCAGGGCAAGGTCATCCCGTCGAGCAAGATCCAGCTGATCCAGTCGTCGACCCCGGCGACCGTCGCGGAATTGCTGGTCCGGTCGGGCCAGCGCGTCACGAAGGGCCAGTTGCTGGCCAGGCTCGACAATCCTGAAAATCGCTCGATCGAGGCCGAAACCGAAGCATTGCAGGCCAGGTCCGCCCGTCTGGAGGCGGAAGGGAACGGGTCCTCGACGTCAGTCGGCGGCGAAGAGGCCACGTTGAGCGCGGTTCGACGCCAGGCACTTTCCAGCCGGGTCGCCGCGCTGCGCTCTTCGGCCGAGCAGCGCCGCCGCGAGGGAGCGGAGGCCGCCGCGACAATCAGCTCCCTGTCGCGCAGCCTGGTCCTGGCGCAGGAAAATGTGGATCGGCTGGCGCCGCTGGCGGCGAAGAACATCGTTCCGCAGACCGAGCTATCCACCGCGCAGCGGGAAGTGGTCGACCTGCAAGGCCGGATCGCCGCCGCCCGTGAACAGCAGGGCCGGGCGATGGCCGCGGTGAGCGAAGCGAACAGCCAGGCCAGCGAAGCCTCCTTCACCTTCCGCCAGGAAGCGCTCAACGAGGCCAGCCAGGTCAATCAAAAGATCGCAGTCAACGAGCAGTCCTTGCGCGGCGTCGGCGGCCAGTCGGGCCGGCTGGAACTGCGCTCGCCGGTCGACGGCGTCGTCAACGACGTGCAGGTCACCACTATTGGCGGGTTCGTCCAGGCCGGCGAGAAGGTGATGGAAGTGGTGCCGATGGGCGACAAGCTGCTCGTCGAGACCCGGGTCAAGCCAAGCGACATCGCCTTCATCAAGGTTGGCGACAAGGCGCTGGTCAAGGTTACCGCCTATGACTTCTCCTCCTATGGCGGGCTTGACGGCAAAGTCGTCCGCGTATCGGCCGACAGCATCTATGACGAAGCCGAGCGGCAGGCCTATTTTATCGTCATCGTCGAGACCAATCGCAGTTTCCTGACCGCGGCCGGCCGCAAGCTGCCGATCACGCCCGGCATGATGACCGACACGCAGATCATTACCGGCCGCAAGAGCGTGCTCAGCTATTTGCTGAAACCGGTTTTGAAGGCACGCAGCGACGCGCTGCGCGAGCGCTAGAGGCTGACGACCGCCGGGACCAGGCTGGCGGTTTCCCGAACCACGTCCGGAAGGTCGCCCTCACCAGACGACGGCTCGAACGTTGCCTCGGCAAGGACCACCGGGGCAGCAACCCGGTTGCTGGCATAGATCATCGGCGGCATGTCACGGCGATAGCCATGCGTATAGGCATGGCCGGCGGTGAAGGTCAGAACCGGCCGGTAATCCTGGATGTCGCTTGAATCGACGATCCGGTCGGTGCCGTTGTCGAGGACCAGGAAGCGGCCGGCCGCGCGCACTACCAATACGGCATGGTCGGCGCGGCGGGTCAGGTCCTTCAGCACCACCAGGTATAGGTCCTTTTCGGCCACGCCGGCGGCGCGCAGCATGGCGCGCTTGGCCAGCGCGAAGTCCTCGCAGTCGCCACGGCCGCGCGACAGCGTCTCCGACGCCGCCATCCAGCGATCGGCGACACCGAACTGGATCCGATCGTCGACGAAGCGGACTCGCGAATTGACGTAGCTGTTGACCGCCTCGAGCTTGGCGATGATGCCCTCGTCGCGCAGCGAGGCGGCGAAGGCGCCGGCGTTTCCACCGACGCCTGCCCCCGCAACCTTGTTCCAGCGCGCATCGAGCGGGCTCCGGCCAATCGCCAGTGCGACGCTGTTGAATATGTCGGGCCGATCGGTTGAGATCGGTCCACGATCATATGTCATCACCGCTGACCGGATCGGCGCGCCGCGGCCGGAGGGTTCGACATGGCTGCTATACAGCGGCCGTCCCCCCTGTTGGGAGGTGATTGCCGCCAAGGCGCTCGGTGCCCCACCAAGGATCGCCTCGGTCTTCGTCATCGACCGGTAAGAGCCATTGACGACCTGCGCCTGGGCCGGAACGGCGAGCGCGACCACGGCGAGGCCGGGGAGGATGCGTCGAGCGAAGCAAGCGGCGTTGTTCATGCCCTGCTTTTCGCAGGACAAGGAAAAAACAGCCTTAAATCACTAGGTTAACAGTTGGTTATCCTAGTTCGGCGAGAAAGGATTCAATCGCTGAGTTAAACGCTTGCGGCTGCTCGGCATTGGCCAGGTGGCCGGAACCGGAAATCACTTCCAGCTTCGATCCGGCTATCAGCCGGTGCAGCTCATCGGACAGCGAAGGCGGCGTGATACGGTCCTCGTCGCCGACCAGGATGAGCGTCGGCACGTCGATCGCTTGAGCCCGCGCGCGCTGGTCTGCCAGCCACACTGCCTCGGCGCCGATGCGATAGGCGACCGGGTCGATCGCCGACATGGTTTCGATCACCTCGGCCTTGAGTTGCTCGGTTGCAGCGCTGCCCAGCAGCACGCCGGAGCGGGCCTCGGCCAGTGCGCGCATCGTCATGCCGTGGCTGGCGGCGATCGACCGGTCATGGATGGCTTGCCCGTCGGGATGAACCGCGAAGCTGTCGGCGATGATCAGTGAGGCGCAGCGCTCCGCCGCCGCGGCATGCATGGCGATGGCGATGACTCCGCCAAGCGACAGGCCGCAGATATGCGCGCGCTCGATCCCAAGCGCCCGCATCGCCGCCAGGATAGCCGAGGCGTAATCGTCGCGGGTCGCGCGCTCGACCAATTCGCTCTCGCCATAGCCTGGATAGTCGAACGCGACCGTCCGGCGTGTCTTGCCGAAATGGTCGAGCTGCGGCGCCCAGATGCTTTTGTCCGATCCCACGCCATGCAGGAAGAGGATCGGCGTCGTCGTGCCGCTGCCCGTTTCGCTATATCCGATGCGCTCCCGCGCGGTGTGGATCCGCCCCATGCCTGCATCATGGTCTCGCGCCCCCGCTTATTGCAAGCTAAGCAGGCGCGAGATGACCAGCATGACCGTCAATGGCGAGGCGATTCACTATAAGCTCGATCCCGAGACGCCGCTGCTGTTCGCGCTGCGCGATGCCTCCAACCTCACCGGTACCAAGCATGGCTGCTACAGCGGCGATTGCGGCAGTTGCACGGTGATCGTCGATGGTCATGCCGCCCTGTCGTGCCAATTGACCATCGCCGCCGCCGAGGGCGCCGACATCACGACCATCGAAGGCCTGTCCAATGATCGCGCCCATCCGCTCCAGCAGGCCTGGGCCGCCGAGCAGGTAAGCCAGTGCGGCCGCTGCGACCCAGGCTTCATCATGGCCCTGGCGGCCCTGATGCGCGCAACCCCCAATCCGACGCCCGATCAACTGGCGGCGCTGCCCAACATCTGCCGGTGCGGGGCGACCCCGCGCATCCTGAAAGCCGTTGCCCGCGCGGCCCAGCTGACGGCACCGTTGAACGCCGCGCCGGCACCGCCAGTAGCGCCCCCCAAAGCTGAACGAACGTAATCGGTTCGGTTCAGCAACGGCTCAGGGGATCAGGCTCAATTTCCCCTTCAACGACTCATGAAGTCGGACGTTGGAGAATTGAGTAATGCGTAAGTTTCTAATCCCCCTGCTGATGGCCAGCGCGATGATGCCGGCCGCAGCCAACGCCGAGCCCGGCGATCGATCGCGCGGCGAACGTTCCGAGCAGTCGGACCGTGGCGACAATAAGTCGAACGATCAGTCGCGTCACAGCCAGCGCGCCGAGCGTTCGAGCGAAAATGCGCAGCGCACGCCGCGCGTCGAACGGCCGAACGGCGATTCGCCCCGAGTGCACGCCGATCGCGGCAGCCGCCCGGCTCGCGTCGAGCGCATTGTCGAGGTCCAGGCGGACCAGCCCGTGCAGGCACAGCGCGCCGAGCAGCAGCCGGTCGCCGACCGGATTCGCCGCGTCGAACGCCGAGATGGCAAGCCCGACGGCTTCCTTGGCGGCGTCCTCCAGGCCGGCCGCGACCAGAATGCTCGCCAGCATGGCGAAGTCGTAGTCCGCAGGGACAATGACAATGACCATGATCGTCGCTGGTCGCACAACAACAACCGCCGCTGGTCGAGCGACTGGCGCCGCGACCACCGGTACGACTGGCGCAGCAATCGCAACCGCTACAGCTCGCTGTATCGGCTGAGCCGCTACTATGATCCCTATGGCTGGAACTACCGCCGCTTCTCGATCGGCTACAACCTGTGGCCGAGCTATTATGGCTCGAGCTTCTGGCTGAACGATCCGTGGCAGTACCGCCTGCCGCCAGCCTACGGGCCCTATCGCTGGGTGCGCTACTATGACGATGCGCTGCTGGTGAACATCTACACCGGCCAGGTCGCCGACGTGATCTACAACTTCTTCTGGTAGGTCATTTTAGTAGACTCGGCCTGACCGTTGGTCGAAGGGGCGTTGCGAGTTCCGCGGCGCCCCTTTTGGCGTCCGCGAACCGGGCGCGCCCCTTACTGGCGCGATGATCAAGGGGTCGACCATGAAACTGAAGCTTTTCCTTGCCATTTCCGCTGCCGCAATCGCGTTGCCGGCTCCCTTGACCGCGGCTCAGGCCGCGCTTCAGCCCGCGACTGCCCAGCAGACCGCCGAAACCGCCCATGACCGGCTGTTCCGGCTGTTCAAGGAAAGCGACGAGGCCAGCCTCAAGCGCAACCCGCTGTCGGCCCTGTTCCGCGGCGACCTGCGCTATGCCGACCGTCTCGGCGACAATATCACCGACCAATATTTCGATGGCGAGCGGGCCGCGTCGGAAGCCGATCTCGCGGCGCTCCACGCGATCAACCGCGCCGACCTCGATGCGACCGACCAGATCGCCTACGACGTGTTCGAATTTTCCACCAAGGATACGCTCCGCGGGCTTCAGCCGGACTTGCTTGCGCTGACCGTGGTGCGGCCACTCAACCATTTCTTCGGGTTCCACACATTCTATCCGACCTTCGCCAGCGGCAAGGGCGCTGCGCCGTTCAAGACGGTTGCCGATTACGACAACAATCTGAAGCGCCATGCTGACGCCGTGACCTATATCGACCGTGCCATCGGCCGCTTCCGCCAGGGCGAGCAAGCCGGCGTCGTCGAGACCAAGCTGACGGTCCGCAACATGATCGAGCAGCTCGACACACAGCTTGCCCAGAAGCCCGAGGAGTCATCCTATTACGGCCCGGTCAAGCAATTCCCGGATGGCATAAGCGCGGCCGATCGCACTCGGCTGACCGGCGCCTACCGCGCGGCGGTCACCGACCAGATCTATCCGGCGCTGACCCGGCTGCGCGACTTCCTCAGGCTAGAATATCTGCCCAAGGCGCGCGACGGCGTCGGTCTGATGTACATGAAGGGCGGCGACAAGCTCTACCGCTACCTGGTGGAATCGACGACCACCCTGCCGCTGACTCCAGAGGAGATCCACCAGACCGGCCTCAAGGAGGTCGAACGCATCACCGGTGAAATGGAGAAGGTGAGGCAGGAAGTCGGCTTCAAGGGAACCCTCACCCAATTCTTCGAATATCTTCGCACCGATCCGAAGTTCAAAAAGCCGACGCGTGAGGCGCTGACGCAGGGCTATTACGATATCGGCAAGGCGGTCGACGCCAAGCTTCCGGCCTATTTTTCGACGCTGCCCAAGGCGAAACTGGAAATCCGCCCCTACGAACCGTTTCGCGAGAAGTTCGAGGCCGGCGGTAGCTACCAGCAGGGAACGCCGGACGGCACTCGCCCGGGCATCTTCTATTTCAACGCCTATGACCTGCCGTCACGGACGACGCCGGGAATGACGACGCTTTATCTCCACGAAGGCTCGCCGGGCCACCACTTCCAGATCAGCCTGGCACAGGAGAATCTGGACCTGCCGCCATTCATGCGGTTCGGCGGCAACACCGCCTATGTCGAGGGCTGGGCGCTTTATGCAGAGACGCTCGGCTATGACATGGGCTTCTACCAGGATCCGATCCAGCGCTTCGGCACCCTGTCTGACGAGATGCTGCGTGCCATGCGGCTGGTGGTCGACACCGGCATCCACAGCAAGGGTTGGACCCGCGATCAGGCGATCGACTATATGATCGCCCATAGCGACATGGGGAAGACCGACGCCACGGCGGAGGTCGAACGCTATATTGCTATCCCCAGCCAGGCCCTTGCCTACAAGACCGGGGCGATGACCATCCAGCGGCTGCGGCGAAAGGCGGAGGCGGAACTTGGGCCCAAGTTCGACATCCGCGAATTCCATGCCCAGGTGCTGATGACCGGATCGCTGCCATTGGCGATTTTGGAGCAGAAGATCGATCGGTGGATCGCCGCCAAGAAGGCGAGCTGAAAGACGACTGCGAGCGCGGCGTCCGTCCTCAAGCGTCGCGCTCGTCGAGCCGCACCATCGGCCGGTTCTTAATCTCTTTCTTGACGAAGCTGGTTTCATAGCGGCGAACGATCGGGCTCGCGGCCAATTCGCTGTCGGCGAAATCATTGAACTCGGCCATGTCGCGGCAAGCGACCAACAGCATCACATCGTCGCTGCCGCTTACCTCCAGGCAAAGCTGGACCTCGTCACGCGCTTCCAGGCGATTGCGAAAGTCGGTGAAGTCTCCAGCCTTCTCATGCTCGTGAAGCTGCAGGCGAACGATTGCGCGCAAGCGATGGTCGACGATCTCTGCCGACAGCAAGGCAATCGTCCGAGCGATTGCCCCGCTTTCCTTGAGGCGCCGGATTCGCCGTGCGATGGCCGATGACGACAGGGCGATGATCTCGGCCAGTTCCTCGGCGGTGCGGTCGGAATCCTCCTGAAGCGCATTGAGGAGCTTGAGATCGAAACTGTCGAACATCGATCGAACATTGCCAAAATCTGGCGAGCGTACTAGTGGAAATGCGCTGCGTCGGCGGCCTGAAGAGCGTATAAGGATGGCCTGAGGGGTCATTATTATGTTGTCGCGAATCGCAACCGTGATCACTGCCGTGTCGCTGGCGCTCGCCGCGCAGGCCCCGGCTGCGGCCCCGGCCAAGCACAAGAATTGCACCGCCAAGTCGCACCAGCACGCCAAGCTTGCGGCTGCAAAAACCACGAAGGCCGCCAAGCCGGCTGTCCAAAGCGGCGGCGGGGTCGGCGCCCAGCTTCGCCGCACGCCGGATATCCAGATCCTAAGCTACGGCCCCTAAAATAAAATTTCTCTCCCGGAAGGTTTGATCGCCCGCTGGCCGTGATTCGCTGACAAGCGAACATTAACAATCTTTGCAAATCGGCCGACAGAGGCTAGTCACTTGCTTGCTACCAGTCGCATGACGTCGGGTTCGAGCGGTGCGACCGCTCCCTCCTTCCTCTCCGCTTCTCCTAGCTTGCAAGCGGATCGATTGTCGGTCCGCCCCCCTTTGGAAGGGCTCAAGATGCCACAGGGCACGGTAAAATTCTTCAACGACGCCAAGGGCTTCGGGTTCATCACGCCTGACGAGGGCGGCGCCGACGCATTCGTTCATGTCTCGGCGCTCGAAGCAGCGGGCCTCCGCACGCTCAGCCAGAATCAGCGGGTCGAGTACGAGCTGGCCCCGGATCGCCGAGGTCGAGAAAGCGCAACCAACGTCAAGGCGCTCTAGCCCCACATTGGTGAACTGTCCGATCGGATTGGCCCGGTTGGGCCAGGAGAATATTTTGTCGTCTAGCCAAACCAATTTCTATCAGGCGCAGGCGGATGAAGCGCGTGCCAGGTCCGACGGGGCCACGCTGCAAAATGTGAAGGACAGCCAGCTTCGCGCCGCCGAAGCGTGGGACGCCCTTGCTGCCCGTTCACGCAAGTCAGATCTGCTGAAAATTGCTGAAGGCCTGCGCAAGGCCGAGCAAGGCCTGACATCGAACTGACGTTTCGTCAGCGCGGATAGCGGTCGTTACCGGCGATCATTCGGCAGGCGGCTGCATTCGATTGACTGCCGTCGCCGCGGCAACGTCCATACTGACGATTCCGGTCGTTGCGAGCGCGTCGGGAATAACATCGACGGACAGGAACACTGGCAGAAATCCGAGCGGTGCTCCGAGCACTGCAAACGCCGGCGCAGCAAGCGCAAACAGACTGACCTGATTTGGAAGCCCGACGCCGGCGAACTCCATCAGCATGGCAATCGCTGCGCAAAGAATCATTAGCTCCAAAGAAGGCGGCGCACCCGCCATTGCCGCGGCATAGGCCGCATAGGTCATTGTCAGGGGCGGCCCGACAAACCGGAAGACGGAAACGGCCAGCGGCAGGGTGACGTTGGCGGTCTCTTCGGGAACGCCGAGCGTGTCAGCGGACTTCAGCATTACGGGTAGCGACGCCATGGAACTCTGCGTCCCGAGCGCGACCAACTGGCTTGGTGCCACACACGCCGCAAATCGACGAATGCTGATGCGGCCCCAAAATACGGCCACTGGATAAGCTAGCGCCAGCATGACGAGAATGACGGTAATCATATGGCGCAAGTAGCCACCCAATCCCCAAAGCATTGCAACGCCCGTTTCGTGAGCGGTGGCCAATGCCAGACCAAGTACGCCCAGAGGCGCAAGAACCAGTACCCAGCCGACGATCGTGAACATGATATCGGCCACCGTATCGATGAGTTTTACGATGCTATCCCGACGAGGCGCATCGGCCCGCGCCGCAGCCAGCCCAAACAAAAGCGCGAACACAACAACAGGCAATACCGCCCCGGCAGCCAGCGCCGCGAATATGTTCGTCGGTACAATGCCCAGAATAATGTCGCCAACGGATGGGACTGTCGCGTCGACGGATGTCGATCCGACATTCCTAAACGCTTCCACCGCGGCCGAAGAAACCGGCCACAGGTTGAGTAGCAAGAGATTGAGGGCAATACCGATTAGCAGTGCGAACGCGTAGAGTATCGCGAAGACGGCGACCGCGCGTTTGGCTGTGGCCCCTCCCGCCGCGCCAGACCCTGCCCGGGCGAGGCCGGTCGTCAGCAACGCAAAGACCAAGGGCAATACGGTCATTTGCAACGATGCCAGCCACAGTTTCCCAACAATCCGGCCAGACACAGCCAGAGTGTCGGCCCATTCGGCCGTTCCCGCTTTCGGAAGCGACACACCGATGGTGATGCCCAGCAGCATTCCGGCCAGGATGCGCAGCCCGAGCGGAAGATTTCCTATTCGGCGCATGGTTTCCCCCTGGGCTTTTGCTACTTCAGCGGCACTTGCCGTGCAATGCAGGCCCAAATGCTCAGGTGGGGATCCGGCCGGTCGCGACTAACGGCTGGGTGAGGAGCGGCCAAACGCGATCATTTCGATAAATATCGAATTGTCCTTGACATCAGGCAGCCAATTTGTCATTTCGATGATTATCGAAAGGAAGAATCATGCGACTCGTCGGAAAATTTCTTCACAGCCTGTGGGAGGTCTTCACTGTCCTTCCACCCAGTCCTTGCTGCGCGGCGGGGATCAGTTGGGCTAACTTCCGCTGATGGACGCAAACGCAGCCACCACGGCCCTCGGCGCACTGGCCCAGGAGCATCGGCTGGCGCTGTTCAGGCTATTGGTCCAGGCCGGTAGAGGCGGGCTTTCCGCCGGTGCGATCGCCGACAAGCTTGGCATTCCAAACAGCTCGCTTTCCTTCCATCTCGCCCAGCTGCGCGGCGCGAACCTGATAATCCAGGAACGCCAGCACCGATCGCTGATCTACACCGCCAATTATGACGCTATGAATGCGTTGCTTGGCTTTCTCACGGAAAATTGTTGCGGAGGCACCGACTGTGCGCCGACGCAAGCCACCTCCAACCAAAAGGCAATCGCGTGAAGCGCATGCACGTCCACGTCGGGGTGAATGACCTCGGCCAATCGATCCGGTTCTACTCCACCCTGTTCGGCGCCGGACCGACGGTGATCAAACATGATTATGCAAAGTGGATGCTTGACGATCCGCGGGTCAATTTCGCCATTTCGGCGGGTCACCACGAAGCAAAGGGCATCGAGCATCTCGGCATCCAGGTCGAAAACGGCGAGGAATTGGTTGAGGTCTACGGACGGCTGAAGGCGGCTGACCGCCCAGTGCTTGAAGAGGGCGCGACCACATGCTGCTACGCCAAGAGCGAGAAGAGCTGGATTGCCGATCCTGACGGCGTCGTATGGGAGACATTCCTGACAAACGGCGACGCCACCGACTATGGCGACAGCCCGATCCTGACCGCCGCATCGCTTAGCGCGTCGAACGATAGCTGCTGCGCGCCTGACATTGCTTCGGCGCCGGCCTGCATCTCCAGCTGCGGATGATCGGCATGACCCAGCCCGTCTACAATGTGCTGTTCCTATGCACCGGCAATTCGGCTCGATCGATCCTCGCTGAAGCAATCCTCAATGGCCAGGGAATGGGCCGCTTTCGTGCCTTTTCGGCCGGCAGCTTTCCCAAGGGCGCGGTACATCCCGCCGCCATCGCGCTGTTGAACGACCTCGGCCATGACACGGGCGGGTTCCGTTCGAAGAGCTGGGATGAGTTCGCGGGATCGGGCGCTCCCGATCTCGATTTCGTCTTCACTGTTTGCGACAATGCGGCAGGCGAAGTCTGCCCAGTCTGGCCAGGTCAACCAATGACGGCCCATTGGGGAATTGAAGACCCGGCCGCCGTAGAGGGCGAAGGACAGGCACAGGCTTTCTGGAACGCCTACAACCAGCTACGTCGCCGCATCGAGCTGTTCCTCGCATTGCCATTGGAGAGCATCGACGAAATGAGCCTGCAAAGGCGCTTGCGTGAAATTGGCCAGAATCAGGACCAGCCCGCTGCCTGATATGCCCTCAATTGGTAGGCGGCTGGCCGCCGAAGGCATTGGCTCATTCTTCCTGTTCGCCTGCGTGATAGGGTCCGGCATCATGGCCGAACATTTATCGGGCGGAAATGATGCGGTGGCGTTGCTCGGCAACACCATCGCAACCGGCGCAATATTGTTTGTCCTGATCACCATGCTCGGCCCCATTTCGGGGGCTCATTTCAATCCGGCCGTCAGCCTAGTGGCAGCGTCGCGCAAGGAACTGCCTTGGGGCGACGCCGCGGCATATATTATTGCCCAACTTGGTTTTGGCATTCTTGGCGCGTGGGCCGCGCATTTGATGTTCGAACTGCCCACCTTACAATTGTCCGTGAAGGCTCGGACGGGGTTGGGCCAATGGACCGGAGAGGCCATCGCTACCTTCGGCCTGATTCTGACGATCCTCGGGACAGTGCGCTATCGGCGCGAGTGGGTGCCGGCGAGTGTCGCGCTATACATTACGGCTGCTTATTGGTTCACATCGTCCACCAGCTTCGCCAACCCGGCGATAACCGTCGCGCGCAGCCTGTCGGACACTTTCGCGGGAATTTCACCCGCCGATGTTCCGCTGTTCATAGTTGCGCAACTGACCGGTGCGGCGCTGGCCGGAATCCTTGCGAAATGGCTTTTCCCGCCCGCCATCCAATGACCTATTAGGGTGGAAGGCGGACCCAAGTATCAACTGGGTGGCATGAACTTGATGCGCGACCGGTATTGGAAGCCAACCAGCCTTCCATGGGAAAACACCTCGTCGAACCGAAAGGAGTTCGCGATGGACCGGAAACTTTCAACGCAGATACTCGCCGAAATGAAGCTGTTCGCTGCCTTCTCAGCTGCCGAACAACGCTTCATCCGAAGGTCGCTCGACGTCGGCCTTGGCCGCGGCAAGGCCAACCTTTGGGCGCGAGGCCCGCAAGAACTTCGCGAGATCGAAGCTCAGAAACGCCGTTACCGGTCGCTTGAGCTGATCGGCGCCTGCATCCCCGACGATATCGATCCAGAAGGCACCGAGCCGTTCATCGCTCCCTTGATCAATGTCGCAGCCGCTGACCTTGCAGAAGGCAAGCTCGAAGATTTTGAGGCCTTCCGCTTCCTTTATGAGCGCCTGATGGGTCCGCGCATCCGGCCATGGCTGCTCAGTGCCTTTTGCGCCGCCGCGGCCCTTCCCGCTGTCCATCCCGACCAGCGAAGGAATCTTCTTCAGTCGATCCCGGTGCAGGATGCGATTGCGGCTGGCTGGTCTGTCAGGCCTTCCCTCTTCTACCCCGAATGGGTCGACAAGGTCGCGGAAGCCGTCAGCTGACATATTCGCCTGACCGGCACTTAACGCCCAGTCGTGCAAAGTACTGCCCGATCAGGGCTCGGCCGCGGCAACCGCTTCAATTTCAACCAGCCAATCGGGATCGTGCAGACCCGCCACGATAATGACCGTAACCGCGGGAGCTACCGCCAGATGATTGGCGCGCACATCACGCAACAGCGACAGATCTTCACGCTGCGTGAGGAAGACGGTTACCTTCACAACATTGTCGAGCGTCATCCGCGCTGAATTGAGCACGGCCTCGATGTTAGCAATCGCCTGCAGGCATTGAGCCTGAAATCCACCCTCTGCCAGGCGCCCGTCACTGCCAACTCCGACCTGACCGGAGACGTGGATCGTTCGAGCCGCAGGAGGCACCTCTACGCCATGTGCGTAAATCGCCTCATATGACTTCAGAACTGGGAATGGGTTGTGACGTTTCATATCATTCGCACCCTTGAAGTTTCTTCGAGCCTGTCCATCCGCCCCGTGAGCGCGGCTATTCCCCGATTCAGGCTCGCAAGAGCCTGATTTTGCCTGCTCAGCTCAGCTTCCCTCTCGGCTACCAGGACCAAGGCTCGCTGCAGGCCGGGCAAGATCGCCATCAGTGCCGCGGAATCGTCTCTTCCGTATGCGCTGCCATCAGGTCGCGGGCCAAGCAACAGCCAACCACGGATTCTGCCAAGAGGGCAGCGCAACGCGATTTGCAGTGGAAATGCTGCGTCATTGTCGCAATCCATCCGCACTTCAGTTTGCGGGGGCCGCCAGCCTTTCAGAAGCTTTTGCGTGGCGGCCCTGTTGATGCCCTGAGTCATCACAAGTCGATCGTCCACAAGCAAGGCCATTCGCGTTGATTGAACGGCTTGCTCGATGCGCGGCAGCACCGTTTCCGCAAGGCGTTTGACCGAGGCCCCGAAGGACAGAGAAATCAGGAGATCGGGCAGCTCTTGTTTGAGGACAGCCAGGTCGTGCTGGAAATGCTGTTCAGCCCAATTGCTTATCCGCCTGTGAAGTGGCGTCAGCAATATGGCCGCCAGGGCCGCGGCAACGGCGCCCGAAACATTGCCGATACTGGATCCGAAATATTGCTGGCCGACCAGTTCGATCAGGGCTTCGCCGGCAGCGAATATGCCGACCACGGAAAGCGTGAGTGCGGCGTAAATCGCCGAGCGACTGATGGCGGCCTCGGCATCGTAAAGGCGGAAGCGGAGCAGCGAGATCAAAAAGCCCAGTGCCAGGATGATGATGCCAAACTGGAAGGCACCCTCGATCGCAACACTGCCTGCCAGAGGCATTGCCGCATCCCTAGCAAACCACGCGGCTGCTCGCGCCATCAGGATCAGGCCGATGCCGGCAAACAGGCCTAATGAAACCCATTTGAGCTGTTGTTGCTGGGCGCCGGGCTCAGTCGCGCGATAGCGAACCACCAGCGTGGCCAGACCTGCAAGCACGCAGCCGATGGCGATGGGCAAGTAAAGGCTGGTTGCGACGAGCCCTGCCGCTTCGGCACAGCCGAGGAAGAATGTCGCGAAAATGGCGCCGGCAATCGCCTTGGTCCAGCGCGGTCGCCATTGGCCGTTGGGGAATAGCAGGAGCGCGAGTGCAAAAGGCAGGAACCTCATTCGGTCCAGCAAGACCGGCCAGGTTGCGCCGGCGGGCAGGGAGAAATTGACGCTGCTGCTGATCGTCCAAAGCAGGAACGAAAGTCCCAGAAGCGCCGCGACGGGGTCCCGTGGCCGCCGCCTGAAAAGGATGGCCGCGACCGCGATCAGTACCGTCGATTTGGCAAGCCTAAGCGCCAGGATTATTGCTGGGGTTGCCGCATCGATCAAAGACCAGGCGACAGCCGCCAGCGCGGCGATCAATAGCGCCCACCAGAATATCCGAAACACGGCAAGAGGCCCCCCGCCGAGCGGCGGGAGGCCAGGTGCGCCGACCGGGAGCGAAGCCGGCACGGGGGAACTCACTGCATGCGAGATGCGGAGGCGAGGCGCTGGAGGACGCCCTCGACCTGGCGCGCCTGTTCCCAGGCTGGCTTGGCATCGAACTCCTTGCGGTTGAGATAGGGCATGATCGCGACGAGATCACGACGGTGGAGCTGGGGCTTCGCCCCGATGGGGAGGCTGGCGCTGATCATGGCTGTTTCCTTGCGGCTGAGGCGATCGAGGCGGCGACTTCGCTCGCCATGGCGATTTGCGCGTCGCGGTTGGAAAGCTGGTAGCGGCCGGCAACGAAGCGGAAGTCAGTCCAGCTGATCCACACGGTGCCGTCCTCGTCCTGGGTCACCAGCATGCGCACCGGCCAATCCAATCCTGCGAGCGGATTGGCCTGAAGAAATTGGACGCCAAGCGGCGGATTGCCGAACAGCAACAGGGTCGACCGGCCAATCTGCAGGTTAACGCCGGCGCCGAGCTTATGGTGATCAATCTCATCGAAAAGACGGATGCCCTTGGCGGCGATGTCGGCCTTAAGGCGGACGATAGTCTCGTCGAACGTATAATCGCTGCCCTGCCTGATTACTCCGTCGGCTGGTGCCGATGCGACCGGGGTTGCGGCCTGGGCAGGCAATGCTGCCAAGCCGGTAAGCGATCCAGTCGCGATCACGACTGCGACGAGCGGCGCTGAAATCTTCTTCTTGCGCTTCATTCTCTCTCTCCTTGGAAGGCAGGGAGATTGTCGCTTTTCGGAAGGCCGCTGAGAAATCGCGATTGCGTATGGTTTCGATGCGTCAGCCGTATCGGCCGCTATTTCACGGCAGGTGAACGGCGCGCCACGAGCTTGATCTCGACCAGGCCGCGGTCCGGCACCAGCCGGTCGATGTCGATCGCCGTCCAGGCAGGGAAGGGGCCGCGAATATAGCGGTGCTTCACCTTCTTGAACGCTTCGATCTGTGCGGGAAGGTCGGTATGGAATGTGGTGATCTCGACGACGCCGTCAAAGCTTGACCCGGCGCGCTTGAGTACGTCCTCGAGCCTGCGGAACGCGCGTTCATAAGCCGCCTCCTGGTTTGCCATCGTCTCGCCGGGCCTCAAGCCCGCGACGACTCCCGACAACCAGATGCGATCACCGTCGATAACGGCGTCGGCATAGCCCCATTCGTCCAAGTCCTTCCGGTTGTCCGCCTGCACAGGGATGACGACGTTGCCCGGTTGGCGGGCAAATGGTGCTTCAGTCGCAGACTGCACGGCAGCTGCGGCGGCAATCGACATCAACATCAGCCTGACCTTTCACCGAACAAAGACCTAATAAGGCGTGCCATTCATTCGCGCCTCTTTGAGCGCGTTGGCATACCACAGGAATTCGTCGAGGAAGCGCCTGGCTGACCGGTCGACCAGCGGTTCGATTGCCACCCCGTCTTCGCCGATCGTCTGGCTGATCCGCGGGATTGGCAGGATGCTCGGCACGCTCGACATGCCGAGCTCGGCCAGCGTCATCCTCAGCTGCATCGCCGCGCGTACGCCGCCGAAACCCCCGGCAGAATAGCAAACGATGCCCGACGGCCGCCAGAAATACTCCTCGAGGAAATGGTCGAGCAGGTTCTTAAGTGCTGGCGGAATACCGTGATTATATTCGCCGCTGACCACCAGGAAGCCGTCCGCCCGGCGGTAGATCTCCGCCAGCATTTCCAGCGGCTCGGGAGCGTCGCCCTTGGGATGTTCCTTATACATCCGGTCGAGCAGCGGAAGCTGCAGTTCGAGCGGGTCGACCGGCTGGACCTGGTGCCCTCGCATTTCCAGCTCGCGGATCACCAGTTTGGCAGCGCGCGTCCCGACGCGGTCGCGCCGCACGGAGCCAAGCAGGACCGCGATGTTGAGACCGCTCATCGGCTTGCCGCCGGCGTTGCGACCATCTCGCCGCCACTGGCTTCGTGGAGGACAAAGCCTTCCAGTTCGTCGACCGGATTGCGCCACGGAGCCTTGTCGAGCGTCCGCATCGTGTCGGTGTAACCGGCCTCGCGGCGGCGGCGGATGCCGGAAGCGCTAAAGTCGATATCCTTGCTGTGATCCTCATGGTCGAGCGCGGGCGCGAGCAGCCGGACGACATGCATCCGGGTCAGGCAGCCGTAGCTCTTTAGGTCGGCGAAAAGATTGCTGTTGCGACGATCCTCGGGGACCAGCTTCGAAAGCTCGGCGATGATGTGCCGCATCCGGTGGATCTGGCGCTGCCGCTGGATGTGCGACACCGCACGGCTCGAATATTGCACATCCTTTTGGCGGTTCATCACCTCCCAGATGGATTGCGGCTCTTGGCCATGCGGGTTCCAGATATGGACCGCGAATACCAGGCTGTCGCGGCGGGGGTTGTCGTCGAACACCACCTCGACCGGCGTGTTGGAGAGAATGCCGCCATCCCAATAAAGTTCGCCGTCGATCCGCACCGGCGGGAAGCCAGGCGGAAGCGCGCCCGAGGCAAGGATGTGATCCAGCGCCAGCGGCATGTCGCGGGAATCGAAATAGCGCATCTCGGCCGTCCGGACGCAGGATGCTCCGACGGTGATTCGAGTCCCGCCGTTATTGAGTTGGTCGAGGTCGACCAGCTCTTCGAGGGTACGACGGAGGGGCTCGACCGAATAATAGCCGGCTTCATCGGCGCCGAGCTTCTGGTGCGGGCTTACGAAGGCCATCGGATTGGGGCTGAAGAAGCCGGGGACGCCCGAACTGATCGACAACCAGTTCCGGGCCGCCGACTCCATCCAGGAGGGAAGTCCCATCGGGACGAAGGCATCGTTTTCGACGCGCGACCAGAAGGCGCACATTTTTTCGATGCGCTCGCTTGGCTTGCTCCCCGCGATCAGCGCGGCGTTGATCGCACCGATCGATGTGCCGATAACCCAGTCGGGTGCGACGCCGGCTTCGTGCAGGGCTTCGTAGACGCCGACCTGATAGGCGCCGAGCGCACCCCCGCCCTGCAGTACCAAGACGGTCTGGCCGAGCGCTTCTACTTCCTTGGATAGCGATTTGGTCATCTCAGTGCGCCGTCCAGCCGCCGTCGACCGGGAGCGATGCCCCGGTGATCGACTGACCTGCTGGACTGCTGAGGAAGACGGCCAGCGCGCCGATTTCCTCCACCGTGGCGAATCGTTTGTTCGGTTGCGCCGCCAGCAAGACGTCGCGGATCACCTCCTCGCGACTGATCCCACGCGCCTTGGCGGTGTCGTCGATCTGGTTTTCGACCAGAGGCGTCCAGACGTAGCCGGGGCAGATCGCATTGCATGTAACGCCCTGTTCGGCGCCTTCGAGCGCGACGGTCTTGGTCAGGCCGATGACGCCATGCTTGGCGGCGACATAGGCGCTCTTGAATGGCGAGGCGACGAGGCCGTGGGCCGAGGCCACATTGATGATCCGGCCGAATCCACGTTCCTTCATTCCCGCCAGTGCAGCGCGGATCGTGTACCAGGCGGATGACAGGTTGAGAGCGATGATCGCCTCATATTTTTCTGGCGGAAAGCTCTCGATCGGGCTGACGTGCTGGATGCCCGCATTGTTGACGAGGATGTCGACCCGGCCGAACTCGGCAGCCGTTTCCTCGACCAGCTTCCCCGCCTCGGTGCCATCCTTCAGGTTGGCGCCGTTATAGGCTACCCGGCTGAATGGGCTGCCGCTCTCGAGTTCGCCGCAGACCTTCTCAATTTCCTTCGGATCGCCAAGGCCGTTGATCACGACGTCGGCGCCCGCGTGCGCAAAGGAACGGGCAATGCCGAGTCCGATTCCGCTGGTCGAACCGGTGACGATCGCAACCTTCCCAGCAAGCGGACGAGCGAGATCGGCGCGGTCCATCGTCTGCGTAAGCATATCGGCATCTCCTTTGATGTCTGCAAAGGATGACGTGTCGGGGCGGCTAACGAAAATTCAGTTTGTGCATCGACTCCATGCCGCCTCTCGATTTCACGCGCGGCGCCGTCTCGTTCATTTTTGAAGGACGTCGGGGGCTGGGCTCAGTCGATGCCGGACGGGAACGATCCTGAGATCTCGCCCATCGAACGCCCGCCCACGACGCCCATTTCGCTGAATAGGAGACGGCAATGTTCAATCTTACCAAGACGACTGTCGCGGCTGGCATCATTGCCATCGCCGCGCTTGGCGGAGCCAACCCGGCTTTCGCCGGACAATGTTCTGCTGCGGGTGCCAATGCCCTCGCAAACGCCCCAACGATGCCGAAGGACGTGACCGAAACCGTGATCGGCGCGGTCGATCTCGGCAAGGAAATCAAAGTCGATGGCCGCCAGCTGCGCACCCGCCGCCTGGTCGTCCAGCCGGGCGGCATCGTCCCGCTGCACAGCCACGCCGATCGTCCAGCGCTGATCGTCACCGTCAGTGGATCGATCACCGAGTATCGCTCGGATTGCTCAGCCCCGATCGAGCATCATGCCGGCGACATCAGCCGCGAGGCCGATGGCATTTCGCACTATTGGATCAACCAGGGCGCCGAGCCCGCGGTTCTCCTGTCGTCGGACGTGTTCCACGGCAAATAATGGTTCCCCGCGCCGGCTGCCCACGCCCTCTAGCCGGCAACCCCTGGCGTCCCGTCCATAGCCCCCGGACGGGACGCCAATCCGTCAGCAGGTTCGTAATGGATCAGATTGTAACTCAAACCATCGCACCGCCGACCCTTTCGCCGGCGCGTTCGCTGCTGATTGCCGTCATCGGCTTTCTGACCCTGGTCGACCTGTTCGCGACCCAGGCGATCTTGCCGAGCCTTGCGATCGAATATGGAGTGACGGCTTCGGAGATTGGCGTTGCGGCCAATTCGACGACGCTCGGCATGGCCGTCGCGGGGCTCCTCGTCGGTGCCTTCAGTGCGAACGTCGAACGCAAACGCGCCATCACCTTGAGCCTGCTCATCCTGTCCGCACCGACGGCGCTCCTGGCATTCGCGCCCAACCTGACCGCCTTCGCATTGCTGCGGGTGATCCAGGGCCTCTTCATGGCGACCGCCTTCACCCTCACGCTGACGCATCTGGCCGAGCGGTGCGAGGACCGCACCGCGGCGGCACTGGCCGCCTATGTCACCGGCGTCGTCGCGAGTAACTTGATCGGCCGCTTGACCGCCGCATTCGTTGCCGGCCTTGTCGGCGCCACATCAAGTTTCCTGTTCTTCGCCGCGCTTAATATAGCCGGATCGCTGCTGGTAGCATTTGCTTTGACCCGCAACGAGCCTGAGCCCATCGCGGGCAACGCCCGTTTCTGGTCGGCCTGGGCGCGCCATCTTGCACAGTCCGCGCTGCGCCGAACATTCGCGATCGGCTTCCTGATTCTCTTCGGTTTTATCGGCGTTTTCACATATGTCGGCTTCGTCCTGATGCGACCGCCGCACGCGCTTTCGATGGGCGCGCTTGGGCTGGTGTTCCTGGTGTTCGCACCGTCGATGCTGACGACCCCGGCCGCCGGCCGCGTCACCGATCGATACGGTCCGGCCGTGACCGTGCCCGCGAGCCTGGCGATCGCGCTGCTGGGGCTTGTGCTGCTCCTGTTACCTAATCTTGCCGCGGTTCTCGTCGGCATGTCCCTGGTCGGCATCGGGACCTTTTTCGCCCAGGCTGTCGCCACCGGTCACGTCGGCCGCATTGCGGATGGTGACAAGGCAGCGGCCAGCGGGCTCTATCTGTCGGCCTATTACTGCGGCGGACTGTTCGGCGCCGCCGCGATTGGCCAGCTGTTCGACCGCTTCGGGTGGTTCGCAGCCGTTGGGGGCGTTTTCGCCGCGCTCAGCCTTGCAGCAGTCTTGGGGGCCGGCCTTGTCTTGAAAGTAGGAAAATGAGTGAACGTTATCGTCGGGGAATCGACATCGCCGAACGTCTGGCTTCGGACAAGCTTGCCCATTTCGTCGAAAGCGGGGTCGCCGAAGTGGCGCCTGACTTCGCCCGGATGACGATCGAGTTCGCCTTCGGCGACCTTTATGCCAGGGACGCACTCGATCTAAGGAGCCGCGAACTGATCGCGATTGCCGTACTCGCCGCCAGCGGCCGCGCCGGCCCGCAATTGCGGATCCATGTCCAGTCCGCCGCGGCCAGCGGCATCGACAAGGCGGAGATTGTCGAAGCCTTGATGCAGACAGCTCTCTACGCGGGATTTCCTGCTGCGTTGAACGCGCTAGCCGACTGCCATGACCTGCTCACCGACGACGATTGTCTCGGCGACCGGTGCGGGTAGGCGGCTGCTTGGCCAAGGGAAGCGCCGGGCCTCCTGGACAAATGCGCCGACCGCCGGCGAATGCGGGCGCCCCCGGACTGTGGCGAGATAAACGGTGCGATAGAAAGTCGGATCGACCAACGGGCGCACCACCAGATCTGGATAGGTCACGCTGAACTCCGGGAAGAAACCAAGTCCGAGTCCGGCCTGAATCATTCCCTGAACCCAATCGTCGCGCGGCGAACTGAAAACCTTGCGCAGATATACACCGCGAGTGTTCAGCTCCTTCCTGACCGGTTCAAACACCTCGCAATTGGACCGGCTGACATAGGGCTCCTTGTCGAGTTCCGCAGCCTTGACCTCGTCGTGAGCGACCAGCCTATGATTGGGTGGCAGCAGGATGACGAAACGTTCCTGGAAGACCGGCAGTTGATGAAGGGATTCGGGCAGCTCGCCGGGCACGCCGACAATCGCCACCTCAAGCTCGCCCTTTTCGAGCATTTCGATCATTTGCGGAGCGCCGGCGTCGACGACGCGCACTTCTACGTCAGGATGCGCGGCCTGGAATCGGATCATCAGGTTCGACACCAGCTGAGGCCCGATCGTGCACATGGTGCCAATCGTCAGCGTCGCCCGTTCCAGCTTCTTGACGGCCTTGGCCTGCTCCTTGGCGGCTTTGCACTGCTCATCGACGCCTGCCAGGTAGGGCAGCATCATCCGGCCGAGCTCGGATAAATGGGTGTTGCCACGCTCACGGTGGAAGAGCGGCCCGCCAAGCTCATGTTCCAGCTGCTGGATGGCACGGGTTAAGGCCGGCTGGCTGACGTTGCACTTTTCAGCCGCTCGCGTGAAATTCAAAGTGTCTGCAAGCGCAACGAAATAGCGCACCTGCTGCATTTCCATCGGAAGGTCCTTTTTTCCGAAAGTAGGCCTTCATACACCCGGCACTCGATACGGCGCCATACCGATTGCGTATCGATCCCATGCCGCCTCGGACTGTGACGCGTGCGGCCATTTCCGCGATCATGAAGGCTCCAACACTTCATGAGGAAATGGACCATGTTGAAGACCGCTATCACTGCAGCCGCGCTGACTGCCTTTGCCGCCACCGCGGCGACGGCGGGCCCGGCCAAGCCGCAGCCGAATGCAGACAAATGCTATGGCGTTTCGCTCGCCGGCAAGAATGACTGTGCTGCCGGCCCGGGCACCAGCTGTGCAGGTACGTCGAAGCGCAACTATGCCGGCAATGCCTGGAAGTTCGTCGCCAAGGGTACCTGCACCGCGATCAAGACGCCCAAGGGCCTCGGCTCGCTGACCCCGAAGGCTGGCTAAGTACCATGACCCCGACTGCCGGACTGAGCTTCAAGCCCGTCCATTACGAACAGGCGATGGCCTGTCCGGCGGCCGGGCTGTGGTTCGAAGTCCATGCCGAAAATTATATGGTCGAAGGCGGCCCTCGCCTGGCGATGCTCGACGCGCTGCGCCAGCGCTTCCCATTGTCTTTTCACGGAGTCGGCCTTTCCCTGGCCGGCATCGACGAACCGGATCGCGATCATCTCGCCCGCTTCAAGCGGCTGATCGATCGCTTTGAGCCGTTCCTTGTCTCCGAGCATCTCGCCTGGTCGCGCCACGACGGCACCTGCTTTCCCGACCTGCTGCCATTTCCGCGCACCAATGAGGCGCTGGATGTCATCGTCCGTAACATCGACATCACCCAGTCCGCGCTTGGTCGTCAGATCCTGATCGAAAACCCTTCGCTTTATATGAAGCTTGAGGGGCACGATTGGCCCGAAAGCCTGTTCCTGGCCGAGTTGGTAAAGCGCACGGGCTGCGGACTGCTGATCGACGTCAACAATGTGTTCGTCAGCGCAACCAATCTCGGCTTCAATCCGATCTCCTACCTCGATGCGCTGCCGCGCGGCGTCATCGGCGAGATCCACTTGGCTGGCCATTCTGCGGACCCGCTGCTGGGCGACGCATTGCTGATCGACAGCCACGACGCGCCAATCTCCGAAGAGGTGTGGCAGCTGTATGACTGGCTGCTCGCGCGTTGCGGCGCCGATCGCCCACCTACCCTCATAGAACGCGATGAATCCATTCCGGCGTTCAATGTGCTGCTAGCCGAGCGCGATAAAGCCGCTGCGATGATGGCGGGCACCCGCGAGGTTTGCCATGCCTGACCTGGCAAGCTTTCAGCGCGACTTCGCCCAGGCCTTGATGACAGACGGCGAGGCCGTACCGTCACTCCAGTCTCAGGCATTCGCCGTATATCGCAATACCTCGGCACGAGGTGCGGTCGAGGCACTGCGCGCTTCTTACCCGACGGTCGACATGCTGCTGGGGGATGAAGCCTTCACCCAGGTCGCGCTGGAATTTCGCCACGAGCAGCCGCCGAAGGGTCCCGTGCTATCGGACTACGGCCGCGACTTCGCAGGCTTCCTGCGATGTCAGCCCTGGACCTGCGAACTGCCCTATCTCGCCGATGTGGCCCGCCTCGACTGGCTGTGGCTGGAATCGTTCTTGGCTCCGGATGCGATAGCAAAGCCGTTGCAGCCGAGCCCGGCGGCGCGGATCGCTTTGCACCCCGCGGCCCGCTTTGCCTGGACCGCGACGCCTGCCATGACCATCTGGCTTGCCCATCGCGATCCTTGGTCGATCGCCGAGCTTGAGCCCGACTGGGTCGAGGAAGGCGCGCTGTTCACCAGGTCCGGCTCTTCCGTCCGGGCCGAGCCGATCGATGCCGCACTTCACCAGCTGCTGACCGAATGCGTTGTTCCGACGTCCGTCGCCGGCCTCGTGGAAAAGGTCGCGACAGCATTCCCCACCGCCAACCTTCCCGAACTCCTGCGCCAAGGCGTCGCCGCCGGCGCGCTCCTCCTCACGTGACCAACAGGAAAGGACCATCCATGGCCACCATTACCGAAATCGCGCCCGCTTCAGCCTATCAGCGATTGACCGGCATTGCCGAACGCATGCTCTCGCCGTCCTTGCTACTCATCGTGCAGCGGTTCGGCATCGCAGCGGTCTTCTTCCAATCCGGAAGGACCAAGGTCGAGGGTATCTTCACGATCCCCGACACCACCATCGAGTTGTTCCGCAGCGAATATGCGCTGCCGCTTCTGCCTCCAGAGCTCGCCGCCTACATGGCGGCGGGGGCCGAGCACCTATTCCCGGTCCTACTGGTGCTCGGCCTTTTTACCCGTTTGTCGGCTGCGGCGCTGCTCGGCATGACGCTGGTCATCCAGACGTTCGTCTATCCCGATGCCTGGCCGACGCACCTCAGCTGGGCGGGACTCATGCTGCCGCTGATAGCCCTGGGCGGAGGCCGCTTTTCGCTCGACCGGCCGCTCCGAATTTCCTGACCCACGTGAATAGAGAATGGGAGAATATATGCGTAAGGATGTTGTGAAGTTGGCGTTCCTGGCCCTGTCGCTGGTCGTTGTACCGACCGCCGTGCCTGCGGCAAACCATCCGGCACCGGCAGTCTATTCCGCTTCGGACGGTCTTGCTGCCGGAGGCTATGACGTCACCGCTTATTTCACGGACGGCAAGGCTGTCCGTGGCAGCGCCAAGCATGAGCTGATGCTTCAAGGTGTAACGTGGCGGTTCGCATCCAAGGAAGGCAAGGCTCGCTTCCAAGCGAACCCGTCCGCCTATGCGCCGCAATTTGGCGGCTACTGCGCCTGGGCCGTAAGCCAGGGCTATCTGGCCTCAGGCGATCCGGAACAGTGGAAGATCGTAAACGGCAAACTCTACCTGAACTTCAATGCCCGGGCGAAGGAGTTGTGGGAAGCCGACCAGGCGGCCGCAATCGGGCGCGGCGACGCCAACTGGCCCGCGGTCCTTACCAAGAACCAGGACAATCCGTGAGGGCATTGCTGTTCGAAAGCTTCGGCGGACCGGAGGTGCTGCAGTTTCGGGATCTTCCCAATGCCCGCAATGGTTGGATAGCGGCCATTAGGCCTCGACTGCCGCCAGCGCCTCCGCGATCAGGCGCCGGCTATTGTCGATCCCGTAAAGCGCGATGAAGCTGCCCATCCGCGGCCCCTGCGGCGATCCCAGCAACGTCTCATATAGCGCCTGGAACCAATGGCGCAGGCTTTCGAACGGATAGCGCTTGCCGACCTCGAACACGATATTCTGGATTTCGTCGCCCGGCGTGTCCGGCGCCAGCTTGGCAAGCTCGGAGTCGAGACCCTTGAGCGCGTCGACCTCATGTCCTTGCGGGGCTCGGCGCTTCAGGGTGGGAGCGACGAAATCGCGCGCATAATTGACCGCAAGATCGATCAGCTTGGTCAGTTCCTTGCTGTCGGTCGGTCCACCAAGGTAGTTTTCGACATATTCGGCGAGCCGTTCCGGAGTGGCTTGCGCGCCCAGCACGCCTGCCAGGTTCAGCAACAGACCATATGACACTGGCAGTCGATCCGTCGGCACCTTGCCGCCATGGATATGGTGGACCGGATTGCCGAGTTGCTGTTCGACCGGCTGAGCCGGGTAATTGCCGCGAAACTGGTAATATTCGTCGACCGCGCGCGGGATCACGCCGATGTGCAGGCTCTTGGCCTTGCGCGGTTCGCGATAGGCGAAGAAGGACAGGCTCTCTTCATTGCCATAGGTCAGCCATTCATCGAGGCTGAGTCCGTTGCCCTTCGACTTAGAGATTTTCTCGCCTTTTTCGTCGAGGAACATCTCGTAATTGAAGCCCTCGGGCGGCCGGCCGCCGAGCACGCGCGTGATCTTGCCGGACTGGATAACGCTGTCGATCAGGTCCTTGCCGGCCATTTCATAGTCGACGCCCAGCGCCACCCAACGCAGCGCCCAGTCGACCTTCCACTGCAGCTTCGACTTGCCCGACAGCGCCGACTGCTCGACCTGGCTGCCGTCCTCGTCGGTGAAGGCGATCGTGCCCGCCCCGGCGTCTACGACCCGCACCGGCACCTGAAGCACCCTGCCGCTAGTCGGCGAGATCGGCAGCACCGGCGAATAGGTCTGGCGCCGCTCTTCGCGCAGCGTCGGCAGCATCACCCCCATCACCTCGTCCCACTTGCCGAGGATCTGCTTGATGGTTTCGTCGAACCGCCCCGACGCATAATATTCGGTCGACGAAGCGAACTCATATTCGAAGCCGAAACGATCGAGAAAGCGCCGCAGCATCGCATTGTTGTGATGCGCGAAACTCTCATATTCGCCGAACGGGTCGGGCACCTTGGTCAGCGGCATGCCGAGGTAGTTGGTCAGCATATCCTGCTGCGGGACATTGTCCGGGACCTTGCGCAGACCATCCATGTCGTCGCTGAACGCGATCAGCCGGGTCGCCGCGCCGCCGGTAAGTTCTTCATAGGCGTGGCGGACCATCGTCGTCCGCAGCACTTCGTTAAACGTGCCGATGTGCGGCAGGCCCGACGGGCCATAGCCCGTCTCGAAAATCACCGGCCCATCCTTGGCGCCAAAAGGACCATCAGGGGCCCAGCGCTTCAAAAGCTTGCGCGCTTCCTCATAGGGCCAGGCCTTGCTGGTCATGGCCGCATTTCGGATCGCTTCGTCGCGCAACTGTTGCCCTTTCGTTCCCGCATCGCCAAGCTGCATGCAGTCGTGGCCGCTCCTTTGCCTCTTCCCGCTCTCCATGCAACCCATGCCGGCATCTGGGTCGCCGCCGGGCGTGAGGTCCGTGAGGCGTCACGCGGCGAGGCGATTGCCCGTCTGGCCGAAACTCCGCACATCATCTTGAACGCTCCGCTGGTCGGCCAGCGCCTCGGCTATGCCGACGTGTCCGGGCTCGATTTGCTGGAGCTTTTCGCGTTCGTCCATCCGGCGCGCTTCGCGGTGCCGACAGTATCGGGCCTGGCCAGGGCCTGCGGTGTCGAGCCACCGCCTGGCGACCGGGAAGCCGCGGCGACTCTGGTCGCGATCGCCCAGGCGCTGCTTGACCGCCTGGGCGACGACTGGCCGGAGCGGGAAGGGGCCTGGACCGCCAATGCCTCGTTGACCCGGCTCGGCTGGAGCTGGGCGCCCCTTGTCGGACGAACCCTCGCCATGCCCGAGCGCGGCGAGCGAATGCTCTTTTCCCGCCTGCCGCAGTGGGAAGAGGCAGGCGAGCGGCCGCAGCCCAGAGCGGTGTCGATCCCGCCGGCCGATGCCGAAGCCAGGCTTTCCGAGCTGACCGGCAAGGGGTCGGAGCCGCGCGAGGGCCAGCGGGCAATGGCGGCGGGGTCAGCCGCAATTTTCGCTCCGCGCCGCGCCGAGAATGAGCCCAATATGCTGTTGGCCGAGGCGGGTACGGGCATCGGCAAGACGCTCGCCTATCTGGCTCCGGCCTCGCTCTGGGCCGACCGGGCGCAGGGCACGGTCTGGGTCTCGACCTTCACAAAGGCGCTTCAGCGGCAGCTCGATGCCGAGGGGAAGAAGCTGTTTCCCAATGTCGCCGAGCGAAATCGCCGAATCGTGATCCGCAAGGGCCGCGAAAATTATCTCTGCCTGCTCAATCTGGAGGACGCGATGCAGGGCGCGTTTGCCGGTCGGGCGGCGGTGCTGGCCCAGCTGGTCGGACGCTGGGCAGCCTATTCGAAGGATGGCGACATGGTCGGCGGCGACCTTCCGGGCTGGCTGCCGAGCCTGTTCCGCCGCGCCGGAGCGGCCGCGCTGACCGATCGCCGCGGCGAATGCGTCTATGCCGGTTGTCCGCATTATCGGAAATGCTTCATCGAACGGGCCGAGCGCGCCGGACGCGAGGCCGACCTGGTCATCGCCAATCACGCGCTGGTGATGGTCAATGCCGCCAGAGGGCGTCCCGACGCGCCCAGCCGGATCATCTTCGACGAGGGCCATCATTTGTTCGATGCGGCGGACTCGACTTTCTCGGCGGCTCTGACGGGGCAGGAAGCGATTGAGATGCGGCGCTGGATCGTCGGACCTGAGGGCAAGTCGCGCGGCCGCCGCAGGGGCCTCGCCGCGCGGCTGCTCGACGTCTGCTCCTACGACGAGGCGGGTGCGCAGGCTCTTGATAATGCGGTGGAAGCAGCACGCACCCTACCGTCGGAAGGATGGCTCGTCCGGCTAGCTGAGGGCGAACCATTCGGCCCGCTCGAGGGCTTGCTGTCCGAGGTCCGCGGTACGGTCTATGCCCGGGCCAAGGCGCAGGAGGCCGGCTACGGACTCGAAACCGAACTGGCCGAGCCTGACGGCAATCTGGTCACCGCGGCGGCGGCGGCGATGGAATCTCTCGAGGCTCTGGCAAAGCCGCTGGCCGCGCTCGGCCGCCGCCTCGAAGCCGTGCTCGAAGACGCGCCAGACTGGCTCGACGGCCCGGCCCGCGCCCGGGTCGAAGGTGCGATCGGTGGCCTGGCTTGGCGCCGCGAAACGCTCGCCGCCTGGATCGCCCTGCTCGGCCGCGTCGGTGGCGTCGCCGATCCGGATTTCGTCGACTGGCTGGCGATCGATCGGGTCGAGGGGCGCGAATATGACGTAGGATTCCACCGCCACTGGCTCGACCCCACCAGGCCGTTTGCCAGGACCGTGCTGGAGCCGGCGCACGGCGTTCTGGTCACCTCGGCGACGTTGCGAGGCAGCGATGGCTGGCCAAGTGCCGAGGAGCGGACCGGCGCTCTGCATCTGGGTAATCCGGTTGGTCATTTCGAAGCGGCCAGTCCGTTCGACTATGCCGCCCAGGCCGAGGTGCTGATCGTCACCGACATCGGGCGCAACGACATTGCCGCGCTGGCCGGCGCCTATGCCCGGCTGATCGAGTCGGCGGAAGGTGGAACGCTCGGGCTGTTCACCGCCATCCAGCGGCTGCGCGGGGTCCATGCCCGGATCGCCGACCGGCTGGCGCGGGCGGGGCTGCCGCTTCTCGCCCAGCATGTCGACCCGATCGATACCGGCACCCTGGTAGATATCTTCCGCGACGATCCCCATGCATCGTTGCTCGGCACCGACGCGCTGCGTGACGGGGTCGATGTTCCGGGCGAATCCCTCCGCCTGGTCGTGATGGAGCGCGTGCCCTGGCCGCGCCCCACCGTGCTTCATGCGGCGCGAAAGCTGGCCAGCGGTGGCAGTGCCTTTGACGATCGGGTGGTGCGCGCGCGCCTGGCCCAGGCGTTCGGCCGGCTGATCCGGCGGCAGGGCGACCGGGGCCTGTTCGTCATCCTGTCGAGTGCGCTTCCCTCCCGGCTTCTGGACGCCTTCCCGCCGGAAGTCACAGTGTCGCGCGTTCCGCTCGACAGGGCGCTCGATCGCGTTCGCGCGAAGCTATTTGGCGTTAGTCGCGTTGAGCCCGCGGAGACTGTCCAATGAAGAGCCTGACACTGTTCCGCCATGCCAAGACCGAGCGCGATTCAACCAGCGGCCGCGATTTCGACCGGCGATTGAACGAGCGCGGCGAACGCGATGCGCCCCGCATCGGCGAAGAAATCCGCAACCTTGGCTTGAGCTATGATTTGGTCCTGTCCAGCCCCGCCGCGCGAGCCGCCGAGACCGCGCAGCTCGCGGGCCTGTCACCGCGATACGACCAGCGAATCTATGACGCTTCCACCGGCGAATTGCTGTCGATCGTGCAGGAGATAGACAATGAGGTCGGCAAGGTCATGATGGTAGGCCACAATCCCGGCTTCGAGCGCCTGGCCTCCAAGCTGCTGGGCCATGCGGTCGAAATGCCGACCGGCTCACTGGTCGAAATCGAGTTGCCGATCGACAATTGGGATGAAGCGGGTGGGAGCGTCGGGCGATTGGCCCGCTTCCTCAGGCCAAAAGAGCTCGACTAGGCGTCGAGGGCCGCTGCAAGGCGGTGGCGGAGCGCCATCAGGCGTTCGACATCGATCCGACCTTGCTCTTCGGGTATCGGGGTATCGACCCCATATTCGGGCCGTGGGACGACATTCGCCGGCTGGAGGACCAGCGGTTCGTCGGTTGTCCCGCTCTTCGCCCGGAGCAGTTTCTGCACTCCCTTGACGGTATAGCCTTCGTCATTGAGCAGGCGATGGATGCGCCTTGCCAAGGCAACGTCGTCCGGGCGGTAATAGCGCCTGTTGCCGGCACGCTGCAGCGGCTTCAGCTGCGGAAATTTGGTTTCCCAGTAGCGCAGGATATGTTGCGCGACGCCAAGCTCGGCGGAAAGCTCGCCGATCGTCCTAAAGGCGTCCGGAGCCTTTTCGCCGGTCGCCATCCTGGCGGCTACTTGGCGATCCGGTCGCGCATGATCTGGCTGGCGCGGAAGGTCATTACCCTGCGCGGCGCAATCGGCACTTCGATACCGGTCTTGGGATTGCGGCCGATCCGCTGACCCTTGTCGCGCAGGATGAACGTGCCGAAGCCGGAAATCTTCACATTCTGGCCGACGCTTAGCGAATGGCACATGTGGTGCAGGACGCGCTCGACAATGCCGGCGCTCTCGGCGCGCGACACGCCCAGCCGATTGTGCACAATGTCGGAAAGGTCCGCACGCGTCAGCGTGCCCGAATGCAATCCGTCGGAACGGGCAATACCCGCGTCTGCCATGATGATCTCCGCCCCCTCAAGAAAAGCGCTGGTACCGATAATTCGTTACGCTATCGCAAAGCCTTGCGCCCCGCAATTCAACTTTGTCAGATTTTCCTTGGCTTTCAATAGCGGAGAGCGGCCGCGCCCCAGGTAAAGCCACCACCCATCGCTTCAAGCACCAACAGGTCGCCGCGCTTGATCCTTCCGTCTCGCACGGCAACGTCGAGCGCCAGCGGCACCGAGGCCGCGGACGTGTTGGCATGACGATCGACGGTGACGATGACCTTTTCGGGCGCCAGACCCAGTTTCCGGGCGGTCGCATCAAGGATCCGGGCATTGGCCTGGTGCGGGACGACCCAGTCGATATCGGACGGTCCGAGGCCGGCGTCGGCAAGCACCTCGCCAAGCACGTCCGCCAGATTGACGACCGCGTGACGGAAAACCTCCCGTCCCTTCATTCTTAGCTTCCCGACGGTGCCGGTGGTCGATGGGCCGCCGTCCACGAACAAGAGGCCGTTGTGCCGGCCATCGGCATGCAGTCTGGTCGAAAGAATACCTGCCTCGGTCTCCTCTGCCTCAAGCACGATCGCGCCCGCGCCGTCACCGAACAGCACGCAGGTGGTGCGATCTTCCCAGTCCAATATGCGGCTGAACGTTTCCGAGCCAATCACCAACGCCCGCTTGGCGTTGCCGCCGCGGAGCATCGAATCGGCGACAGTGAGTGCATAGAGGAAGCCGGTGCAGACAGCGTGCACGTCAAACGCGATGCAATCGTCGATCCCGAGCAGCGCCTGGACCTTCGTGGCCGATGACGGAAAGGTCTGATCCGGAGTGGCGGTGGCCAGCACGATCAGGCCGATGTCGCCAGGCTCCAGGCCAGCGGCTTCAAGCGCCTTGCGACAAGCCTCGACCGCCAGCGTCGCTGTCGTCTCGCCGTCGGCGGCGATGTAGCGGCTGCGAATCCCGGTCCTCTCGACGATCCATTCGTCCGATGTGTCGACCTCTTTTGCCAATTCGGCATTGTCGACGCGCCGTTGAGGCAGGGCCGATCCGGTACCCTTAACGACGGCACGCAAAGTCATTCGGCAACCTCACCATTGAACGCATGGGCCCGGAAATTGTCGAGGTCTTCGCCGATTTTCCGGGTGATGTCGTTGCGAACCATGGAGGCCGCAACCCCGATTGCATTTGCCACGCCCTTGGCGTTTGCCCCGCCATGGCTCTTCACCACTAGCCCATTCAACCCCAAAAACACCGCGCCATTGTGATTGTTGGGATCAAGGTGGACCTTGAGCAGGTTAAGCGCGGGCCGCGACAGTGCGAAGCCGGCCTTGGACCGGAGAGACGAAGTAAAGGCGCGCCGCAGCAGATCGGTCACGAATCGCGCCGTTCCTTCGGCAGTCTTGAGCGCGATGTTGCCTGAAAATCCGTCTGTCACGATCACATCCAGGTCGCCGCGGCTAAGCCGGTCGCCTTCCGTGAATCCTTCAAACTTGAGCGGCAGATAGTCGGCATCGCGCAGCAGCGCGGCGGCTTCCTTGAGCTCGTCGGTGCCCTTCAATTCCTCGGTGCCGATATTGAGCAGCTTGACCCTCGGCTTGGCGATCCCCAGCACGGTTCGCGCATAGGCCGAGCCCATAACCGCGAACTGAACCAGATTCTGGGCGTCGCACTCGGTATTGGCGCCGAGGTCGAGCATCACACAGTCGGTCGTGCCGAGCGTGGGCAACAGCGCGGCGAGCGCCGGGCGGTCGATTCCCGGCATGGTGCGGAGCGCAAGCTTGGCCATCGCCATCAGCGCTCCGGTATTGCCGCCCGACAGGGCGGCATCGGCATGGCCTTCCTTCACCGCGTTGATCGCCAGGCCCATTGAGGTGGACTTGGCGCGGCGGATCGCCTGGCTCGGCTTCTCGGACGCCTGAATGGCATCGGTAGTGTGGTGGACCGCAACGGCGTCGATCAGGGGCTGGTGCCTGGCGAGCTCCGGGCCGATTATCTGCTCGTCGCCGAACAGTTCGAACCGCAGGCTGCGGTCCTTGCGGCGCGCGCGGGCCATGCCGGCAATAATGACCGCCGGGCCAATGTCCCCTCCCATTGCGTCAATCGCGATGCGCGGGCTCACGGCCATGCGTGTGGCGCCCTGATCCGCGTTGCCGCTCAGGCCTCGGTCGAAACGATCTCGCGGCCGTTGTAGTGGCCGCAGGCCGAGCAGAGGTTATGCGGGAGCTTAAGCTCGCCGCAATTCGGGCACTCCTGGAAGCTGGCCGGGCTCAGCGCATGATGGCTGCGGCGCATGTTACGCTTCGAGGGCGAAGTTTTTCTCTTAGGGACGGCCATCTCGGCTCTTCCTTAAATCACTGCCAAAAAAATATGCGACTATCCTCGCTCTGCTCATCGGGTGAACCCGCGGCGGCGGCTGGATCGTCGCGAACGAAGGCGCCCTATAGCGAAATCAGGCGGAGACGCAAGCGCTTCAGGCGCGGGCGAGGACCTTGTCGGCGACAAAGGGATTCGTCGCCCGCTCATGGCCAAAGGTCGACATTGGCCCGTGGCCGGGAACGAAGCGGGTGTCGTCGCCCATCGGCCAAAGTCGCTGGGTGATCGAATCGAGCAGCTGCTGATGGTTGCCACGCGGGAAGTCGGTTCGCCCGATCGACCCCTGGAACAGCACGTCACCTACCAGGGCGAGCTTCGATTCGGGGTGATAAAACACGACATGGCCCGGCGTGTGGCCCGGGCAGTGACGAACGCTGAGTGTCAGCTTGCCGACCGTGACCGTGTCGCCATCGACCAGATATCGATCCGACTGGAACGGCTTGCCGTCGATGCCGTAACGGTGGCCGTCATCTTCCAGCCGGGCGATCCAGAACAGATCCTCTTCGTGCGGACCCTCGATGGGCACGCCCAATTCGGCGGCGAGAATCCCGGCCTGCCCGCAATGGTCGATGTGACCATGGGTGAGCAGGATTTTCTCGATTGTGACGCCGTGCTGGGCGGCGGCGGCCTTCAACCGGTCAAGGTCGCCGCCCGGATCGACGAAGGCACCGAGCATGGTCTCGGTGCACCACAAAAGGGTGCAATTCTGCTGCAGCGGAGTGACGGGGACGATCGCGGCGCGAAGCGGGGGATCGCTCACTTGGCCGGTTCCAACGTCGCGAGGGACGGGGCAGTATTTGCCAGGGAGGCCGATACCGCTTCGGCACGGCCAAGGGCGCGCAGGACATTGGCACCCGCCAGCTTCCGGAGATTTTCGTCGCTCCAGCCGCGGCGGATCAGTTCAGCCAACAGGTTGGGATAGTCCTGGACGCCGGTCAGGCCCTCGGGCGTATAGGGAATTCCATCGAAATCGCCGCCAAGGCCGACATGATCGTAACCGGCAACCTTGGCGATATGCTCGACATGGTCGGCTACGGTGGCGACTGACGCCGCGGGCCGGGGATGCGTCACTTCCCAGGCTTTCAACCCGGCCTCGACCTCAGCCTTGCTGTTGCGATGAAACACCTTGAGCCTGGCCTCCTCGGCGTTTTTCTCGGCGCCCCAATGCCACACCGCATCGGAGACGAAGTCGGGCACGAAATTGACCATCACGACTCCGCCGTTGGCCGGAAGCAGCTGAAGCACGTCGTCGGGAACATTTCGAAGGTGGCCGACCAGGGCGCGCGCCGACGAATGGGAGAAGATGACGGGCGCCCTGCTTGCGGCGATCGCGTCCTTCATCGTGTCGGCCGAGACATGGCTCAGATCGACCAGCATGCCGAGCCGGTTCATCTCATGCACCACCTCGATCCCGAACGGGCTGAGGCCGCCAAATTTGGGATCATCCGTGGCGCTGTCGGCCCATTCGGTGGTCTGGTTGTGGGTTAGCGTCATGTAGCGAGCGCCAAGCCGGTAGAATTGGCGCAGGGCCGCGAGCGAGCCGCCGATCTGCCGCCCGCCCTCGATACCGATCAGCGAGGCGACTTTGCCCTTCTTGTGGATTCGGACGACATCGTCCGCGGTCAGGGCCCTCTCGAGATCGTTGGGATAGGCCTTGATCATGCGATCGACGATATCGATCTGCTGGATGGTGCGGCGGATCGCCTCGTCCCCGGTATAGGTGCCATCGATATAGACCGACCAGAATTGGCCGCCGACTCGCCCCGCGTGAAGCCGCGCCATGTCCGTCATCAGCGGATGATCCGGCCATTTGTCGGTGCCATCGGCCAATCGCTCGACACTGAAGCCGTGGCTTTCCTGAAGCTGCTCGGCAATGTCGTTATGACCGTCGATGAGCGGCGTTTTCTCGAGGATTCGGTAGATCCGCGCCTGGACCTTGGGGTCGATCGGCTGCTGGGCGTGCGCCGGCGAAGAAATAAGCAGGGCGGCAATAATCAAGGCTGAACGCATGTGGATGAAACCCCTCGGACCGTGAGGCGGAGGCTTTACGGAGCCCGGTTGGTGGGGGCAAGGCGATCATATGTGGCTGCTGTTCGACGATGCGCGGGAAGGGGGCGCGGCCCCGCGGCTTTACCGCCAACCCGTGGAGATCATCGCCGCCCATGATCTTGACGAGGTCGAACCCGCTCTGGGGCGCATCCGGGCCGGGCTGCGAGCGGGGCGACACGCGGCCGGCTATCTCGCCTATGAGGCGGGCCATGCCTTCGAATCCAAGCTGGCCGGAAGTGCGCGGCGCGGCGAAGGCCCCTTGCTCTGCTTCGGCCTGTTCGAGGGTCATGAAACGCCTGATATCGAGACGCTGCTGCCCTCGCCGGACGGGGCCTATATCGGACCGGTTCGGCCGCGTATCGGGCGGCCCAGCTATGAAGCGGCCGCGGACCAGGTCCGCGAGCATTTGTTTGCGGGCGATTTCTATCAGGCCAACCTGACGTTCGGCTGCGATGTTGCGATCGCCGGCCAGCCGCTGGCGCTATATGCCCGCTTGCGCCAATCCTCGAAGTCCGGCTGGGGCGGGGTGCTGGTCCATGGCGGCCGCGCGATCGTCTCGCTGTCGCCCGAGCAATTTTTCACGATTCGCGACGGCATTATCGAGGCCCGGCCAATGAAGGGCACGGCAGGGCGTCTGACCGACGCTAAAGCCGACCGGGCAGTGGCAGAACAGCTGTCAACGGACGAGAAGCAGCAGGCCGAGAATCTGATGATCGTCGATCTGATGAGGAACGATCTGGCGAAAGTGTCAGTGCCGGGCAGCGTCGAGGTGCCCGAGCTGTTCGTGGTCGAAACCTATCCAACGGTCCACCAGATGGTCAGCCGGATCACCGCGCGCCTCAGGATCGAATGCGACGCGGTCGATGTTATCCGGACCATTTTCCCGTGCGGCTCGGTAACCGGCGCCCCAAAAATTGCGGCGATCGAGGCTTTGGCCCGCCTCGAACCGGAGCCACGGGGTGCGTACACCGGATCGATGGGCTGGATCGAACCGAACCAGCATGGAGAGCCGGGCGATGCGGCTTTCAATGTGCTGATCCGGACGCTCGAATTGGCTGAAGGCAACACCAAGGCGCGGCTCGGGCTCGGTTCGGGGCTTGTCGTCGATAGCGTCCCAAGCGATGAGTGGGCGGAGTGCCTGTTGAAGGGGGATTTCGTGAGGCGCAACGCGCAGGATTTTGATTTGATCGAAACCATGGGGTTCGATCCAAGCGAGGGCATCGTCGAGCTTGAACGGCACCTCGACCGGATGAAGTGCTCCGCCACCGACCTCGATTTCAAGTTCGATCGCCATGCCGCGCGCAACGAGCTTCAGGCGGCCACCTTTGGCCGCAAGCACCGCGCCATGGTTCGCCTGCTACTTTCCCGCACTGGATCGATGGCGATCCAGGTCAAGCAATATGACGATCCCGCAGAGGTGCCCGTGTCCGTTGCGGTTCGGCCCCTGCCGGTCGATCCGAGCGATTTCCGGCTGCGCTACAAGACTACCGACCGCCGCTTCCTCGACGAAGCGCGGCAGGGTGAAGAGGCCTATGAGACGATCTTCACCGATCCGGAAGGCCAACTGACCGAGGGCAGCCGGACCAACATTTTCGTGGAGCGCGGCGGCAAGTTGCAGACCCCGCCGCTGACCCGGGGGATCATGCCGGGGATCCTCCGCGCCAAGCTGATCGAGGAAGGCCGCGCCGAGGAAGCCGACCTGACGCCGGCCGACCTTGATGGCGGATTTTTCATCGGCAACATCGTTCGCGGCCTAATCCCGGCGAAGCTCGCCTAAGGGAGCGGCAAGCCGGGATTCCGGCGAAGCTTGCTTAGGCGGCAATCGGAAAGCGCAGCAGCCGGTTGCTCGACGGCACCAGCGCCGAGGCGCCCGGCCCGACCTTCTTCACGATTTCTGGATGGCCAGCATCGAGCCCGCCGGTGAAAGCCCCATAGGCCGGCAGGATCAGCTTGGTCGCGCCGGCGACGTAGCAGCGTCGCGAAACGTGGCGCCCTCTCAGGCTCAGGCGGAACTTGGGATGGAAATGTCCGGACATCTCTGGCCGCGGATCGCCCTCCTCGGCTTCATGGCGAAGGACGATTCCGCGGACCTCGCACGCCTCCTCGATCCGGCCGCCGCAATGGTCGATGAAACCGATGTCGTGGTTGCCTACGATCCACACCCAATCGATCCTGGAAGTCATCGACGCAAGCAGATCGCGGGCCGCTGCCGGCAACCGCTCGCAACCAAAACGATCGTGGAAAGAATCGCCAAGGCAATAGAGGCGCTTGACCGCGGCTCGCTCGACGTCGCCCTGGAGGGCCTGAAGGGTCGCCAGCGAATCATAGGGGGGCAGGAACTGCCCCGCCTTCGCGAACCAGCTGGCCTTTTCGAGATGCAGGTCGGCCACCAGCAGCGCCTGCTCCGCCGGCCAGTGAAGCGCGCCCTCCGGCGTTGCGAAGAAATTCTGACCGGCGAACGAAAGGGGAACCATCGATTCGGACTAGTCGAACTTGGGCGTCATTGCGAGGAGCAATGCGACGAAGCAGTCAAGGCTGGATCGCCGCGCCGCTTCGCGGCTCGCGATGACGGGCTAGGGCTCGATCCCCATCACATGATCGCGCAGTGCACGGGCGTCGTGGAGGGCGTTGTGCGGGACGACACTGTTGGCCGCGGTCGAGAAGCCATGCAGCGGCACAAAATGAAGGCTGAGCGGCGGAACCTGGATCATCGTTCCCGGGCCGGTCACCAGCAGCATTGAGATCTGTGCCAAATCCTCGGGCCAGTCGGCAACGATGTCGGGCGCCTCGTCATGCGCCAGCCAGGAAGCAAGGGCAGTTGCCGCCGACTGGCGTGACATTCGAGCGCTGACCAGTCCTTCGGGTACCATATCGAGGAAGGGGATGACGTGCCGCTCGACCCAAGGATCCAATTCGGCATCGCATTCCAGCGTAATGTAAAACTCCTCGCCGCCATCCTCGGGGACCAGCGCCAGGCTCAATAGCGCTCCGCCGAAGCCATTATATTCGGTGTCCAAGAAGTACCGCATGCACGCGCACTCTGGACGAGCAGGCGAGAAGGTTCCAGTCTCGATCCGCAACGTTAAAAAAGAGGGGGAATCCATATGCGGAAATTGACGGCAAGCGTGGCCTTGGGCCTGGCGCTTTGCGTATCTCAGGCAGCGACGGCCAAGCCAGGCGATCCGGGACGCGACAAGGTTGTCGCCGCGATCAAGGCCGACCATGACTCATCGATCGAGCGGCTGCGCGACTGGATCAAGTTGCCGACCATCGCCAACATGAATCTCAATCACAAGGAAGGCGCCGAATATATGCGCCAGCTGGCACTCGATGCCGGCTTCCAGCAGGCGAAGGTGGTCGCAACCGACGGCGTGCCGGGCGTTTTCGCCACGCTCGATGCCGGCGCCAAGGACACGCTGGCGATCTACTTCATGTACGACGTCAAACATTATGAGCCGGCCGAATGGTCGTCGCCGCCGCTTGAAGGTCGGATCGTCGACCGGGCGGGCGAGGGCAAGGCGCTAATCGGCCGCGGCGCGGTCAACCAGAAGGGGCCGGAAACCGCTTTTCTGACCGCCTTGCGCGCATTCAAGACCGCCGGGGTCAAGCTTCCGGTCAATCTGGTATTCGTGGCCGAGGGCGAAGAGGAAATCGGCTCGACCCACTTCTCGCAGATCGTCACCCAGCCCGAGGTTCGCGCGGCGCTGGAGAAGGCAGTCGGAATCATCATTCCGTCGGCCAGCCAATCGGTCGATGGCGCCGTCACGCTGTCATTGGGCGCCAAGGGCGTGGTCGAGCTGCAGCTGATCTCAAGTGGCGAGAAATGGGGCCGGGGACCCAACAAGGACGTCCACTCGAGCCTCAAGGCCAGTGTCGACAGCCCGGTTTGGCACCTAGTGAAGGCACTCAACACGCTGGTGTCCGAGGACGGCCAGACGCCGGCAATCGACGGCTGGTATGAAAATGTGAAGCCGTTGACGGCTCGTCAGAAAGAAATCATCGCCGCCGATGTCGCCGCCGGAAGTGAGGCCGATGACATGAAGGTCCTTGGTATCAAGCATTGGTACAAGGACGAGGATTATCTGACCTCGCAATATCGGCTTGCGGAGCAACCGACGGTCAACATCCAGGGTCTGGTCAGCGGCTACACCGGACCGGGCGGCAAAACGGTCCTGCCGGGTCGGGCCGAAGCCAAGCTCGACCTCAGGCTGGTGCCCGACATGACCAAGGACGAGGCGGTTTCGAAGATCAAGGCGCACCTCGCCAAGCGCGGGTTCGGCGATATCGAGGTCAACGTCAGCGGCGGCTACAGTCCGACGCAAACCGACGAGAACAGCCGCCTTATCAAGGTTGAACAGGCAACACTGGCAGCGGCGGGAATCCCGATGACCATGTCGGCGCGGTCGGCCGGAAGCTGGCCGGGCGTGGTATTCACCGGAGAGCCGTTGAAGCTGGCCGCCGGTCAGTTCGGCGGCGGACGCGGCGGCGGTGCGCACGCGCCCAACGAATGGCTGCTCATCGACAGCAGCAATCCCAAAGTGCTTGGCTTCGACGGCCAGGCGATTCTCTACGCCGATTTCCTCTATGAGGTAGCGCGCTCAACAGGCAGAAAATAACCTTCGCCGTTCGTGTCGAGCGTAGTCGAGACACGCCCCTCGACTACGCTCGGGGCGAACGGCAACCTCTTGTCAGTCTTGGGGCGGCGGGCAGGGCTCGTCGCGCTCCGCCGCCTTGCGGCAGGCTTTCTCACGCTCGCGTGCCTCGCGTCCGGCTTTCTCCTCGGCCTTGCGCAGCTCGCGGCCGCGTTTCTCGTCGGCCTCCGACTGGCTGGTGGTCGCGGCATCTACCCCCGCCGACACAGCCTTGACCGGCAGGGTGACTACGTCGACCGCCGTGCTGGCAATGGTGGTGCACCCGGCAAGGGCGAGCGGAAGAACTAGCAAGATCGGCGCGCGCATTTGCTCGCCCTACGATCCGGCAGGTTGAGGCCGAATGAACTAATCGACCCGCATCGCCTCCTCGGCCAGCGCTTCGGCCTCGACCAGCAACGCTTCGTCGGCAGTCCCTTCCGGTGCTGCCTCGCGCCCGATGATCACCATCAGCGGCACCGCCATTGGCGTGATTCGGTCAACCTCGACATGGACCATGGTCGCGGCGGCGCGATCGACCAGCCGCACCAGGCGGCCGACCTCGGTCAGCCGGGTGCGCGCATCGTCCCAGGCAGCGCGAAGCAGCAGATGGTCGGGTTCGTATTTGCGGAGCACGTCATAGATGAGGTCGGTCGAGAAGCTGACCTGGCGCCCCGTCTTGCGCTTCCCCGGATGCTGCCGCTCGACCAGGCCGCCGATCACCGCCACTTCGCGAAAGGCGTTCTTCAGGAGGAAGGAGCGTTCGACCCATTCGACGAATTCCCGCTCGAGGATGTCCGGGGAAAAAAGCGACTGGGGGTCGGTGACCGGCTCCAGCCCGTAACAGGCGAGGCCATAGTCGTTGGCGACAAAGCCGAGGGGCTTGAGGCCGGCATTTTCCATCCGCTTGGTGAGCAGCATGCCGAGGGACTGGTGCGCGTTCCAACCTTCGAAGCTGTATGCGACCATGTAATGGCGGCCCTCGTGCGGGAATGTCTCGACCAGCAGTTGATGCGGTTCCGGCAGGATCGAGCGTTCCGACTGGACCTCCAGCCATTCACGGACGTCGTCAGGAAAGCGATGCCAGTCGTTGCGGTCGGCAAGCATCGCCCGGACCCGGTTGGCGAGGTGCGTCGACATCGACATGCGCTGGCCACCATAGGTGACGATCCGCGCCGATTTCTTCGACGCTTGGACGATGATGTCGGTGTCTTTGATCCGCTCGACCTCGAGGCTGAGGCCGGCGAAGAAGAAGCGATCTCCCGGTGCCAGGACCGAAGCGAAGCCCTCTTCGATCGTGCCGAGCCGTCGGCCGCCCTTGAAGCGGACATCCATCAACGGCTGCTCGACGATCACTCCGGCGTTCATCCGGTGCTGCTGCGCGACGGCAGGCTTGGCCAATCGCCAGCGGCCAGGGGTTTCTTCCACAATCCGGCGGAAACGGTCGTAGGCCTTCAAAGCATAGCCGCCGGTCGCATCGAAACTTAGGATTTCGCCGAAAGTCTCGTCCCTCAAGGCAGCATAGGGCGCGGCGGAACGGACCTCGGCCAACAGCTCGCGCTCGTCGAACGGACCGGCGCAGGCCATGGCCATGACGTGCTGGGCAAGGACATCGAGCGTGCCGGGGCGGAAACTGTCAGGATCGAGCTCGCCATCGTCGATCGCATCCAGCGCGGCGCGGGCCTCGAGATATTCGAAGCGGTTCCCGGGAACGATCAGGCCCTTGCTGGGCTCGTCGAGGCGGTGGTTGGCGCGGCCGATGCGCTGCAGCAGGCGCGAACTGCCCTTGGGCGCCCCCATCTGGATGACCAGGTCGATGTCGCCCCAGTCGATGCCGAGATCGAGGCTGGCCGTGGCGACCAGTGCGCGAATCTTGCCGGCCGCCATTGCACCTTCGATCCGGCGGCGCGCCTCGACCGCCAGGCTGCCGTGATGGATGCCAATCGGCAGAGACTGGTCGTTGACCGACCACAGCTTCTGGAAAGTGAGCTCGGCGAGGCCGCGGGTGTTGCAAAAGATGAGCGTGGTGCGGTGCTGCTCGATCAGCTTCATCACATCGCGCACCGCATGATAGCCCGAATGGCCGGCCCAGGGGATGCGGTTCTCCGGGATCAGGATGGATAGGTCGGGCTCGGCGCCGGGATCGCCGATGACCAGGCGGACCAGATCCATGTCGGCATCGGGGGCGAGCCAGCTGCGGTAGGCATCGGGATCGGCGACGGTCGCGCTGAGGCCGACCCGGCGGTGTGAGGGCGCTAGTGCCAGCAGGCGTGACAGCGACAGGGCAAGCAAATCTCCGCGCTTTTCACGCGCGAAGGCGTGGATTTCGTCGACAACCACCGTCTTCAGGCTTTCGAACAGCAAGGCACTGTCGGGGTAGCTCAAAAGCAGGCTGAGGCTTTCAGGCGTGGTCAGCAGGATTTGCGGCGGGCGGACGCGCTGGCGGGCCTTGCGGTCCGAAGGCGTGTCGCCGGTGCGGGTCTCGACCCGTATGTCGAGCCCCATCTCCTCGATCGGGGCGAGGAGGTTACGCTGGACGTCGACCGCCAGCGCCTTCAGCGGCGAAATATAAAGGGTATGAAGGCCCTCGGCCGGATTCTCGATGAGGTCGACTATGGTCGGCAGGAAGCCGGCGAGAGTCTTGCCCGAGCCGGTCGCGGCGACCAGCAGCATATGCTGGCCCGAGCTGGCGGCGCCGAGCATTTCCAGCTGGTGGCGTCGCGGGATCCAGCCACGGTCCGCGAACCACTGCTCGACAATAAGGGGAAGGGCTCTCACATCAGCGATATGGCGCGCCTTGGCAGTTGGATCGAGCCTTTTCCCGAAGGCATTTACGTCAAACCGGCGGACGCCTGGGTCGATCCCTCGCGGCCCAGGGACCGGTCGCTGGTTACGCATGGCCACGCCGACCATGCCCGCGGTGGACATGGCAAGGTGTGGGCGACGCCGGAGACGCTGGCGATCATGGAGGCGCGTTACGGCGACCAGCGCGGGGTTGGGGTGGGTTATGGCGAGAAGGTGCGGATCGGCGACGTCGACGTCAGCTTCGTTCCCGCCGGCCATGTGCTGGGCTCCGCGCAAATCTTGCTCGAGCATCGTGGCGAGCGAGTCGTCGTCTCGGGCGATTACAAGCGCCGGAGCGACCCGACCTGCCCGCCGTTCGAAGTGACGCCATGCGATATCTTCATCAGCGAGGCGACGTTCGGCCTGCCGGTGTTTCGCCACCCCGATACGGGCAGCGAGATCGATCGGCTGCTCCATCGCCTCCGGGCCGAGCCGGGGCGCTGCGTCCTGGTCGGGGCCTATGCGTTGGGGAAAGCGCAGCGGGTGATCATGGAGCTGCGCAGGCGGGCCTTTCACGACCCGATCTATATCCACGGCGCGCTGGAGCGGCTGTGCCGGCTGTATGAAGAGTTGGGCGTCCCGCTGGGCGAGCTTAGACTGGCTACTGGGGTGCCCAAGGCCGAGCTTCAGGACAAGATCATCCTCTGTCCCCCTGGCGCGCTCAACGACCGCTGGTCGCGCCGACTGCCCGACCCGATCACGGCGATGGCGTCAGGGTGGATGCGGATTCGCCAACGCGCGCGGCAGCGTAACGTCGAGCTGCCGCTGATCATCTCCGACCATGCCGACTGGGACGAGCTGACCCGGACCATCAGGGAAGTGGCGCCCAGGGAAGTGTGGATCACCCACGGCCGCGAGGATGCGCTGATGCATTGGTGCCAGCTGCACCAGATCAAGGCGCGCGAATTAAACCTGGTCGGTTACGAAGACGAGGACGATTGACGCTGAGGCAGCCCGGGGGACTGCCGGACAACAATCGCTTAGTTCGTTATTTTCGCAATGTGGCGCAGGGTCGACTGGGCGCGATCGCGATCGATTACCAGCGCGGCAATTTGCGTGACAAGATCGACCAGAACCAGGTCCCTGACGTTCGGCTCACGCGGCCCGCGGTGATACATGGCGAAGGTGCCGAGCACCTTGCGGCCCGAGGTCAGGATCGGGGTCGACCAGCAGGCACCCAGGCCATTTGCTTCGGCCAGCTCCCGGAAATCGGCCCACAGCGGGTCATTGGCGATATCGCTGACGAACACCGGTTCGGCGGTGTAGGCGGCCGTCCCGCAGGAGCCGACAGAGGGGCCGATCACGGCGCCGTCGATCGCCGCGCAATAGGCTTCCGGCAGGCTTGGCGCAGCGCCATGGCGAAGATGTATGCCGTCCTGGTCGAGCAACAGGATCGAGCCCAGCACTCCCGTCCGCGAGGTCGATTCGACAATGCCGATCAGCTCACCGAGCGTTTCCTCGAGGGGGCTGTCCGCCACCGCCAGTTCGAGCACTCGGCAGAGGCTCTCGGTGGGCACGCCCATCGCCGTATCGCCAGCATCTATCGAACGCAGGTCGGACATGGACTCTCCATAGCGAATCCGCTGCCCCGCGTCACGAAATCGTCAATGGGCAGCCTCGACCGCGGTAATGCCGCTCTTCGTGAGCTGGTCGTTGACGGTCGCCATCAGCCGGTCGAGCCCGGCCTGGTCCTTGGCTTCGGCGCGGGCCACCAGCACATCTTGCGTGTTGGAAGCGCGCAGCAGCCACCAGCCATCAGCGGTGCTGACACGGACGCCGTCGGTAGAATTGACGTCGGCGCCCTCTGCAGCCAGGCGCCCGGCGACCTCATCGATGACCGCGAACTTGCGGCTCTCGTCGACCTGGAAGCGTAGCTCTGGAGTCGCCACCGACAAGGGCATTTCGGACTTGAGCTCGGTCAGCGACTTGCCGCTTTCCGATACCGCTCGGATCAGCCGCACCGCCGCGTACATCGCATCGTCGAAGCCGTACCATTGATGCTTGAAGAAAATGTGCCCGCTCATCTCGCCGGCGAGCGGCGCATCGGTTTCCTTCATCTTCGACTTGATCAGGCTGTGCCCGGTTTTCCACATCAGGGGCTTGCCGCCCATGTCGGCGATGCGATCGAACAGGGTCTGGCTGGCCTTGACGTCGGCGATGATCGTCGCGCCGGGCAGGTCCTTCAGCACCGGGCCGGCAAGGATGATCAGCAGCTGGTCGCCCCAGATCACCCGGCCCTTGCTATCGACTGCGCCGATGCGGTCGGCATCGCCGTCAAAGGCAACGCCGAAGTCGAGGTCATGGTCCGCAACCAGCTTCTTCAGATCGGCAAGATTGGCTTCGACGGTCGGGTCGGGATGGTGGTTGGGGAAGCGGCCGTCGACGTCGGTGTAGAGGGTGAAATGCTCGCCCGGCAGGCGCCGCACCAGCTTCTCGAGGATCGGGCCGGCAGCGCCGTTCCCGGCGTCCCAGCCGATCCGGTAGGCCTTGCCGTCAAAATCTTTGACCAAGGCATCGACATATGCATCGACGATGTCGGTCTCGGTCACTTCGCCGCGGCCTTCGCTCCAGTCACCCTCGGCTGCGCGGCGGCCGAGGTCCTGGATCTCCGCGCCGAAAACCGAGCGACCGTTCAGAAGCATCTTGAAGCCGTTGTAATCGGCCGGATTGTGGCTGCCGGTGACCTGGACGCCGCCGTCGACGTCGAGAGTCGAGACGGCGAAGTAAAGCATCGGGGACGGACCCATGCCAACCCGCACGACGTCTAGGCCACCCTCGGTCAGGCCGCGAACCAGTGCCTGTTCCATTTCCGGCGAATGGGTGCGGCCGTCACGACCCACCGCGACACGAGTCGCCCCCTCGGATGTCGCCAGGGCGGCGTAGCTGCGGCCCAGCGCATAGGCATCGTCGGCGCTTAGGGTCTGCCCGACGATACCCCTTACGTCATATTCGCGCAGGATGGTGCGATTGAAAATATAAGTCATTTTGCCCGCTTGTCGTTTCTCGGGAATCGTCTTTGCGAGGAACGCAGTGACGAAGCAATCCAGTCCGCGCAAAGCTGGATTGCTTCGCTATGCTCGCAATGACGGAAAGCGGCGGCGGTTCCCTAGCCGGCGGCCGCGACCTTCACTTCATCCTCGCCAGGGATGGCGAGACCGGCGATCATTTCGCGCAGTTCCTGGCGGGCGGCGATATGACCGAGGCCAACTTCGCCGAGTTCGCCAAGGTCAAGCAAGGTCAGGCCCTTGGGGAACAGTTCGCGATAGATGACGCGTTCGCCGAGGCCGGGAATAACCCGGTAGCCGACGCGGCGGGCCAGCTCATCGAGAGCGGCTCCGACCCGCTGAAGGTTGTGCGAACTAATGTGCTGGAGGCGATTCCTCAGGACCACCCAATCGACACTTTTGCCGGTTTCCTTGGCGCGCTGGGTGCGGCTGTTCCAGATCAGCTCGGCGTAGAAGCTTGGCTTGGTCACCTTGAAATTTTCGGGATGGACCTGGCCGATCAGGTCAAGGTCGACGAAACTGTCGTTCATTGGCGAGACCAGCGTATCCGCCTTGAGAATGACGGCGCGGGCAATGGGATCGTCGCGGCCCGGCGTATCGACCACCAGAACGTCGGCCTGCTCGGAGAGGCGCGAGATTGCGGCATCGAGTCCGGTTTCGCTTTGGTCCTCCAGCACTTCATAGGCGGCAAAAGGCAATTTCCTGTCGAGCCGGCGCATCGTGGCGTCGCGATTTTCAAGGTAGCGGGTCATGGTCCGCTGGCGCTGGTCGAGATCGAGCGCGCCGACCCGGTGGCCGGACGCTGCCAGCGCAATGGCGGTGTGGACCGCGGTCGTCGATTTGCCGGTGCCGCCCTTTTCATTGGCGAAAACGATGAAGTGCGGCTGGCCCATGGCCTGCTATTCCCCTTGTGAATCCCACAACCGTCCGAATAAGGACAGCCCCCGCCATAGAGATATCGAAGGCCGGAATCGCATGCAAATCATTAGAAGGTTAAGCGATTTGTTCCCGGCCCTCTCCCCTTCGAGGGAAGCTGGTGAAAAATTGGCATTGGTGCCGACGATGGGCGCGCTGCACGCCGGACACCTGGCTTTAGTCGCTGCGGCGAAGTCTCGCGCGGACCGGGTGATCGCGACGATCTTCGTCAATCCGCTGCAGTTCAACGACCCCAATGATCTCGCACGCTATCCGCGGCGTGAAGAAGAGGATGCGGCCAAGCTGGAGGCGGCGGGGTGCGACCTGCTGTGGATGCCGACGCCCGACCAGCTTTATCCCGAGGGCTTCGCGACCACGGTCAGCGTGGCCGGGATCAGCGGGCGCTGGGAAGGCGAGCATCGGCCGGGCCATTTCGATGGCGTCGCCACCGTGGTCAGCAAGCTGTTCATAGCTACCATGCCCAATGTCGCGATTTTCGGCGAGAAGGACTGGCAGCAGCTGGCCGTGATCCGGCGGATGAATGCCGACCTTGGCCTGCCGATAGAGGTCATCGGCCACCCGACCATCCGCGAGCAAGACGGGCTGGCAATGTCGTCGCGCAACGCGCTGCTGAACGCGGATGATCGCGCCAAAGCGCCGGCGATGTTTCAACTGTTGCGGGAACTGGCTGCCGCCATTGCCGGCGGCGACGAACCGGCAGCGGCGATCGAACGGACGATCGCCCGGCTTGTAGAGGCCGGGTTCGGGCCGGTCGATTATGTCGCCTATGTCGACGGAGACAGCCTCGAACCGCTTGACCGCTACCGGCAAAATGGCCGGCTGATTGCCGCCGCATTCCTCGGAAATGTCCGACTGATCGACAATGTCAGTGTCATTTCGGACACAGTCTGACCGACAGGGTCACCGCGCCGTTAACCATTTATTTGTCCCTTGGGCGCGAATTTCGCTTCCAGACGAGAAACAGGGGACGTTTCATGGCGATCAGTCAGAAGAGTGCCGACTTCTTCCTCCGCAGCCGGATGGCCGACGCGGAGGCCGGAAGCGTAGAGGCGCTTTACGAACTAGGGGTCACATTTTCGACCGGCCGCGGCGGAATCGCCGTTGACCTGATCGAAGCGCATAAATGGTTCAATCTTGCCGCTCTGTCCGGCGATACCCGCAGCCAGGCCTGCCGGGCCGAAATCTCGATCGAGATGACGGCGCGCGAAATTGCCGAGGCGCAGCGCCAGGCTCGTGCCTGGCTTGGCCATAGCGGCCAACAACGCCACGCGGCCTAAGCTGAGCCGGAGACCCGGCACGCTTCATGCGGGCCGGATCCCGGGCGCAATTCTCAGCGGATAATCACCGTCACGGCGCGGCGGTTCTGCGCCCAGGCTTCTTCGTTCGAACCGGTCGCCACCGGGCGCTCCTTGCCCCAGCTCGTCACCACCAGCCGCGACGTCGGCACTCCCTGCGCCACGAGAAAGTCACGAACCGCATTGGCGCGGCGCTCGCCCAGCGCCTGATTATATTCGCGGGTGCCGCGCTCGTCGCAGTGGCCCTCGATCGAAGCGCGGACATTGGGCGTCGCAAGCATCCAGCGAGCCTGCGCGGCGAGTGTCGTCTGGGTCGCCTGGTCGAGCGAATATTCGTCAGTCCCGAAATAGACCGTGTCCGACCCCGCCTTGGCGACCAGGTCGGCCTGGAGCGCCGGTAGCTCGACCACTTCCAGGCTGTTGGGATCGGTCGAGTTGGGATCGGTCTGGGTTACCGGCGGCTGGGTAACGTCCGCGGGCGGCGGAGTGCGCTTGGCACAACCGCCGATGGCCAGGGCCAGCGCGGTCATGCTGATCAATACGGTCTTGTTCATATCCACTCCTTGGGTTTCCTGTTCAGGATAAAGGTCGAAATGCGGGTAAGTTGCGCGATGTCAGTTGTTCAACGGCGACCAGCTGGGGTCGGATCCGCCGACCGGGGTCGGCATCAAGCGAGCAGCTCCGCCGTCGACCGGTACGGCATAGAGCCGAGCCGCGCCGGCTCCCTGCGGCGTGCGATGGAACATCACGAACTGGCCATTGGGCGCCCAGCTGGGACCTTCGTCCTGCCACCCGTCGGTAAGAACCTTCTCGCCGCCTCCGCCAGCGTTCATCACCCCGATGCGGAACGGGCCCGCGATCTTGGTGAAGGCAATCAGATTGCCGGCCGGACTCCAGCTTGGCGAGGCATAGCGGCCGCCGCCGAAGCTGATCCGCCGCTGCCCACCGCCGTCGGCGCCCATCAGGTATAATTGCTGAGTACCGGAGCGGTCGCTTTCAAACACGATCTGACGGCCGTCGGGCGAAAAGCTGGGCGAAGTGTCGGCGCCGGGCGCGCTGGTCAGCCGGCGCGGCGAGCCGCCACTCGCTGAGACGATGTAGATGTCGGTGTTGCCATTTTCGGCCATCGAGAAGGCCACGTCGCGGCCATCGGGAGAGAAGCGCGGGGCGAAGCTGATGTGATCCCCGGGGATCAGCAGCCGCTCCTGACCGCTCGCGACATCATAGAGCAGGACGCGAGGCTTCCGGCCGATGTAACTGACATAGACCAGCTTGTCGCCGCGCGGGCTGAAACGGGGGGTCACTACGGTGTTGCGGCCAATGGTCAGATAGCGGTGGTTGCTGCCGTCGCTGTCCATGATCGCGACGCGCTTTTGCCGGTTATTCTTGGGACCGGTCTCCGCGACATAGACGACGCGGGTGTCGAGATAGGGCTGCTGCCCGGACAGGCGCGAATAAACGAGGTCGGCGCATTTGTGGGCGGCGCGGCGCCAGTCGGAGGCGGTGACAGCGAAACCCTGATTGGCCAGCATCCGGCCGGCGGTGACGTCGTGCAGATAGCAGGCGAGGGTGATGCGTCCGTCGGCGCGCGGCTCGATATAGCCCGAGACCAGCGCGGCGACTCCAGCGTTGCGCCAGTTCGGATAGGCCGGGCTGCTCGCCTCGTCGACGGAGTAGGATGGAAGGCCGCTCGGCCCCAACGGCGTGAACATGCCGGTCGAGCGGAGGTCGGACGCAATCACTTCCGCCACCTGTCGGCCGACCACATCGCCCGGCATGACCGGGACGGCGATCGCCGTGCTGGTGCGCACGCTGCCGCCGACCAGTTCCGGGGCCTGGTCCTCCTGCGCGACGGCGGAGCCGGCCAGGCCGGCGAACAGGACGGTAAGGATCAGACGCATGGTCAATTTACCCTGTAGGTGAAGGTGAAGTCATTCCAGCCGCCGGTGGGCGTGTCATAAAGCTCGGCCGGAAGGCGAAGGGGGCTGCAATCGGCAAAGATGCGGCGGACCTGGTCCTCCAGCAGCTCGCCATATTTGGCACGGTCGTCGGGATCGCCGGAAGTCCGGAGCACAACTGGGGGGCGGATCAGGCGGCCGTTCCGGGCAAGCTTGAGATTGACGGTCAACCGGACCTGGCTGGCGCCTTCGCCGATGAATGGCTGGCGGTCGGCGCAAGGTTGGACCTGGCGGAGGATCGCCTGACCGATGCTCATGCGCGCGGTCGCATTAAAGGTCGGAGCCGCCGGTTTCGAGGGGCCGGCCCGGGGTGCGAGGTCGTCGTCCTCTATGCCTTTGAGGAAGTCGGAGCCGATGCGCGAAGCGCGGGGCGCGGGCTTGGCCGGGCGAACCGGTTGGGGCTTGGCTGGGGCAGGGACGATGCTTGGCTGTGGTTTGGGCTGGATTGCCGGGGCGGGCTCAATTGGTTCGGCCTCTCCAATCTCGGGGGCCTGGCTCGGCGGCGGCGGGACGGCGATCGCCTGCGGGGCTGCGGCGGTTTCGCCGATGTCCTCGACGAACTCGACGTCCATGGCTGGCGATTCGGGGACGCTGGCGACGTGGGCAAGGCTCAGCGACAGTGCGCCGATCAGGGCGACGTGAAACAACAGGGCCGCGCCCGTTCCGGTCCATTCCGCGCGGTCGAGCTTCATGGCCGCTGTTCCGGCCCGACCGAAACCAGCGCGACCCGGTTGAGGCCGGCACGGTTTAGCTCACCCATCACGCGCATCACCCGGCCGTAATCCAGCGTGCGGTCGGCGCGAAGATAGATGCGGCGGCCTTCGGGCGGCTGCGGCTGGGCGGCGATATTGGCCAGCGCCCGGGGCAGTTCGGCATCGGCTACGGCCAAGTCGTCGATGGTAATCCGGCCGCCTGCGTCCATCGCAATCTGGACCGGCTTGGCCTGTTGGTCGAGCGCTCCGGCCCGGCTTTCGGGAAGGTCGATCGGAACGCCGGCAACCAGCAGCGGCGCGGTGACCATGAAGATGATCAGCAGAACCAGCATGACGTCGACCAGCGGGGTGACGTTGATCTCCGACATCGGCGCTCGGCGGCGACTGTGGCGGGACGAGGAAGGGAGGTTGGCGCCCATCAGTGACCCGAGGCGATCTCCACTTCGAGCTCGCGGCTCAAGGTGGCGTGGAACCGGTCGGCGAAGCGGCCGAGCCGCGCCTCAAGCCGGTCGAGGCCGTGCGTCAGCCGATTATAGGCGATGACCGCTGGAATTGCCGCGAACAGGCCGATTGCGGTCGCGAACAATGCTTCGGCGATGCCCGGCGCGACCACCGCCAGCGAGGTGTTGTTGGCGCCGGCGATTGCGGTGAAGCTACGCATGATGCCCCACACCGTGCCGAACAGGCCGACAAAGGGCGCGACGGACCCTACCGTAGCGAGGATGTTGAGCCGGTCGCTGAGGCGATCCAGCTCCGACGCGACCGCGGCATTCATCCGGCTCGCGAGGCGTTCGCGCGTGCCAGCTCGGTCGACCTGCGCGGTCTTGGTCGAGCGGCGCCACTCGTCCATCGCCGCCGACATGACCGCGGCAATCGGCAACCGGTCGTTGCCGCGGCTGTTGTGAAACGCGTCGATGTCGCTGGTCGCCCAGAAGTCGCGTTCGAACCGCTCGGTCTGGCGATTGATGCTCTTGAGGCGGATCGAATGGGTGAAGATGATCGCCCATGTCCAGATGCTGGCCAACAACAGGCCGAGCATCACGATTTTGACGACCACGTCCGCCTGCAAAAACAGGTTCAATGGGCTCATCAGGTCTGCGGCTGCTTGCACGTCAGGCATTATTTCTCGCTGATTTGCTTGAATTGCTCGACCCATGCGCGGGGCTGCCGCTTGGGCCGGTTGTTCGGGTCGAGAAAGGCAGCGGTGACGTTAGCATCCGCCAATGTTTCAGTTCCCCGCATGACTCGTTGATGAATGGTGACGCTCGCTGCCCGCACCTGCTGGACGGTCGATACAACCAGCAAATCGTCGCCGAGTTGCGCCGGTTTGAGGTAACGGATGCCGACTTCGGCGACGGCATAGACGCCTTCGCCGGCGGTCTTGGCCGCTTGCTGGTCGATGCCGACCGCCCGAAGCATGTCGGAGCGCGCACGTTCCATGAACTTCAGATAATTGGCGTAATAGACGATCCCGGCGGTGTCGGTGTCCTCGAAATAGACCGTCAGCGCGAAGCGGTGCTGATCGCCGACGAACCCGCCGCGATATGGTTGGTCAAAGGGGGATGAATCCATCGTTTCCGCATTAACCAGCCCCGGACTCGGCCCGCAACCCTTGGAGGGCGAAAAGTGGCCCTAACGGGGCTGGCCGCTGGCCGACTTGGCACCGTTCAGCGCTTCGACCTCGCGAATGAGGTCGCCCATCGGCGCGTTCATGTCGGCCAGATGCATGCCCCAGCCTGGAATGAAGAAACCGAGCACTCCGACCTCGCCGCCGATCCGGTCGGTGCGCTTGTCGGTGGGGTCGGCGTTGGTGCGGATCGAAAGATAGCCGCGCGGGCCTTCGTTGACGCACCTGGCCGACACCAGTCCTTCGGTGCGAAGGAAGGGGGAGGGCGGGGAGCCTTCGGCAGACCATTCGATTGGGCCGCCCGGAACCGGCTGCTTGCTGAACGCGTACCAATAGCTGTCGAGCGGCATCCAGCCCGTTGCGCCGGGCTCTGCCGGGTTGGTGCAGGCGACGGTCATGCCGGGAAGTTCGGCATAGCCGAATATGGCGCCCGGCGGCGGAGCATTCTTCTCGCGGTAGCTGGTCCAGGTCATGACGCAGCCGGTCTGGCCGGGCCGCGAGCAAAGCGGCGTGGACTTGAAGGTGCCCCCGACCAGCTTCCCCTGCGGAACAAGCACATTGAAGCCGGGGATGAGCGCCAGCTTCATCTGGCCGGCGATCGGCTTGCCTTCAATTTCCTGCGCGATCAGCGTCTGCAGCATCCAGCTGCCCTGGCTATGGCCGACCAGCACGAACGGCCGCCCCTTGTTGTACTTTGCAAGATATTCCCGCCAGGCGGCGCGAACGTCGCCATAGGCGGTTGCGAACGGGCCCTTATAGTCGGCGCCGGCGGCGACGGCGGTGATCAGTCCGACCGTCATCGACCGGTAAATCGGAGCGAAGGTGCGGCAGGTCCCGGCAAATCGGGCGAACTGCACCTCGACCGCGACCCGTTCCTCATCAGGCACAAGGTCGCTGTTGACGCCCTTGTCGCGGCTGACCGTCGGATAGACGTAGAAACAGTCGACTCCGGCATTCTTGACCACTGGCGACTGCCCCGTCGAACCATAGCCGTTGGGATTCAGCGCCGTCGTCCGGAGCGGGGTCGAGCAAATGTCGGTTCGACCGGGCAGGCACAGCCAGTTCGATCCGCTCGAATAGTCGGGCAAGGCCGGGGCGGTGCCGGCCTGGGCGGCGGCGAGCAGGACGGCGGCAACCAACATCATTTGTCTCCCTGGTCGAACAATCCCGTCTGCGCTCCCTGCGGCGGTGTCAGGCCCAAATGGGTCCAGCCGCGCCCGTTGAGGCAGCGACCTCGTGCCGTGCGGGCGATGAGGCCCAGCTGAATGAGATAGGGCTCGATCACTTCCTCAAGCGTGTCGCGCGGCTCGCTGAGGCCGGCCGCCAGCGTCTCGATCCCGACCGGGCCGCCACCGTAAAGGTCGGCGATCATGGTGAGGTAACGCCGATCCATCGCATCGAGCCCGAGCCGATCGATCTCCAGCCGGGTCAGGGCGCGGTCGGCAACTTCGGCGTCTATCGCCGGGGAGCCGGCGGCATGGGCAAAATCGCGGACGCGCCGCAGCAAGCGGCCGGCAATGCGCGGCGTGCCACGGCTTCGCCGGGCAATCTCATGCTCGCCTTCAGCGGTGGTCGGTGCGCCAAGCAGCCGGGCGGCGCGGCGGACGACCTGCTCCAGCTCCTCATTGGTGTAGAAGTTCAGCCGGACCGGGATCCCGAACCGGTCGCGCAGCGGAGTCGTCAGCAGCCCTTGGCGGGTCGTGGCCCCGATCAAGGTGAAGCGCGGCAGGTCGATCCGGACCGAACGGGCCGATGGCCCCTCGCCGATCATCAGGTCGAGCGCGCGATCCTCCATCGCCGGATAGAGAACTTCCTCGACCGCGGGATTGAGTCGGTGAATTTCGTCGATGAACAGGACATCGCCGTCCTCAAGATTAGTCAGCAATGCGGCAAGGTCGCCCGACTTTGCGATCACCGGGCCCGAGGTGGCGCGAAAGCCGACCCCCATTTCCCGTGCGACGATCCCGGCGAGCGTGGTCTTGCCGAGGCCCGGGGGGCCGTGAAACAGCACATGGTCGAGCGCTTCGCCGCGCGCCCTGGCGGCATGGACGAACACCCGGAGGTTTTCGCGCGCTGCCTGCTGGCCGATGAATTCGTCGAGGCTCTTGGGGCGCAGGGCGACATCCGCGTCCTCTGCGGTCCGCTCTGGCGTAGTGATGCGGGCGGGATCGGTGGCCATGCGCGAACCTTGTGACAAGTTGCATCGGCCCGCGCAATTGGTCACGCTGCGCCGCGAACAGGGAGGTGGGGCATGTTGATCGACCGGCGAACGATGTTGGCGGGGAGCGCGGCACTGGCGGCCGCGCCCGCCATGGGCAAGCCGCAGCCATCCAGGGCGGGGTGGTACGACCAGGCAATCGTGATCGATGCGCTGGGCGGCGTGGGTGATCCCTATGGCCCGGAGGAGCAGTTGCGGCTCAGCGACCGGGCATGGAGCGAGATGGTCGCAACCGGCGTCACGCTGCTCCGCGACACGGTGTTCCCGGTCGGCAACGGTGCCGACAATTGGGCGGACTATCAGAAGGATGTCGCGGCCAAGAAGAATATCCTCAACGCCAATCCGGACCGCCTGGTGATGGTGAGGACCGCGGCCGACATCTTGAAGGCCAAGCGCGAAAAGAAGTTCGCCTGGCTGCTCGGCACTCAGGACACGTCGATGGTTGGGCCCGAACTCGACCGGCTGGCGCAGCTAAAGAAGGACGGGGTGATGACCGTCCAGCTGACCTACAATAATCGCAACCTCAGCGGCGATGGCGCGCTGGAACCTGCCAATGCCGGCCTGTCGAAGCTCGGCCGGGCGACGATCGAGCGGATCGAGGCGGAAAAGCTGTTGCTCGACCTGAGTCATGGCGGCGCTCGAACCATGGCCGAGGCGACGGCGCAGGCCAAGCGGCCGCTGGTCATCAGCCATACCGGCGCAAAGGCGCTGACCGACCATCCCCGCAATACCGACGATGCGACAATCAAGGCGGTCGCCGACAAGGGCGGGGTAGTCGGCGTTTATTTCATGCCGTTCCTGACGCTCGACAGTCATCCCAAAGGCGCGGACCTGCTGGCCCATGTCGAACATGTCGCCAACGTCGCCGGCGAAGATCATGTCGGCATTGGCACCGACAACGGCGTGCTTCCGACCACGCTCGACGAAGAGACCAAGCGGAAGTTGAAGGAATGGCAGGAACAGCGGATCAAGGCCGGCATCGCCGCCCCGGGAGAGGCGGTCGGGGTCTATCCGCTGGTCGAGGATTACAATAGCGTCGACCGCTACCGCCGCTTCGCCGACGATCTTGCCAGGCGCGGCTGGAGCCAGGCGCGGCTGGAGAAGCTGATGGGAGGCAATTTCCTGCGGGTGTATCGGGAGGCGTGGGGCGGCTAACCGGTGATCAGAACATTGGAATAGACGTGCCAACCAACCAACACGGCTTTCCCGCCCTCAACGCGGAAAACAAATTCCTCGGTACCAGGCCCGCGTTCGAATTGCACCTCGCGGTTCAACGTCACAAGGTGGCCTCCAGTACCGACATTGATGTTCCAGGCAGTGGTCTTGCCAGATTTGTAGGGGCCCAACTTGGTGCGCATCACGGTCAATAATTTGACGAATTCGTCGCGAGTGATTGAGCTTTTCATTTCCGGTGCCGACGTATCGTAGATTTGCGCAATTTTGCCGGCATCCACATCCCGGTGAAAATTGGCGACGCCAACCTCCGCCGTCTTGGTGTCCGCTCCCGCAGAGCACGCCGTGAGCGCTAGCGCTCCGACGATCGATAAAAGCCGCCGTGACATATTTCCCCCCGACCGAATTAGTCCCTGTGTTCGATATTCTCGCCGACCAGTTGCACCCAGGGGTGCTTGCGGCGTTCCCACACCGAATAGTCGATGCAGTCGAAATAGGGGTCTTCGAGCGCCCCGAGCGGCAGCGCCACCAGCTCCGGAAAATTGCCGCCGCCGTAATGGACCGTCGAGCCGCAGTTCGGGCAGAAATGATAGGTGGTTTGCTGACCGCTGTCGGCGGTGCGGACCCACCGCCGGGACTCGCCTTCGAACGTGACGCGCTCCGCCTCCCACCTAGCCTGGGCGGAAAAGGCGCTGCCCGTGCGCTTCTGGCAGGCAAGGCAATGGCAGATGGAGACCCGCACCGGATCGCCCTGGGCCGTGGCCCGCAACTGGCCGCAGCGGCAGGAGGCCGTGTTGGCGGTCAATCGTGCTCCACGCCGTCGCCCACTATCTCGACCCAGCCGTGTTTGCGGCTTTCGTAAATCGAATAGTTCGGCGTCAGGAAATAGGGGTCGTCGAAGGCGCCGAGCGGAATGGCGATCTGCCCGTCGACCCTGTCGTTGTTGTCGTAATAGACGTCGGAGCCGCACTCCGGACAAAAATAGAATCTGGCCGCTTTGCCGCTGTCGCCGACCAGTTCGAAGGAGCTTGAGCGGCCTTCGAGCGTAACCTGCTCGGCCGGCCAGCGAGCCTGGGCGGCGAAGGCGCTTCCGCTGCGTTTCTGGCAATTGAGGCAATGGCAGACCGACATGCGGACGGGATCGCCAGCGACAGTGGCTTTGAGCTGCCCGCAGCGGCAGGAGGCGGAATGGATGGTCACTTCGCCAGCGCTTTCTCGATCCGCCGCCAGACGTCGGCAACCGCTTCGACCGCCAGATTGGACCGTGGAAACAGCTCGCCGACCGGCGCGCGCTCCTCACTCATCCGTTCATAGGCGCTGGCCATCGGGATCACCGGCCAGCCCTTCTGCGCAATCAATGCGTTGCGGTGCAGCGCGCGGCGCCTGTCGACCATCGAAAAGACCGGGGCCAGCACCACCTTGGGCCCTTTCTTCTGGGCGACGTGCGCCTTGATCTCGTCGAGTGCGCGCCGCGACAGGGCGGCGGGGATTACCGGCACCACCGCCAGGTCCGACGCGCGCAATATCTGGTCGGCCGTGTCGGTCATGCCGGGCGGGCAGTCGATGATGATCCGGTCATAATCGCCAGTCAGGTTGCTGGCGACCTTGGCCAGCCGCTTGCGCTTGCCGAGGTCGTGGAAGGCATGATCGAGGTCGCGTAGCGACTGATCGGCCGGCAGCAGGTCAAGGCGCTCGATGGCGGTCGCGCGGATCAGCTTGGAGGGATCGGAATCGCGGATGATGCTGCGTTCGGCCTTGTGGCCGCCGGGCGGATCCTGGCCGAGGATATAGGTGGCGGCGGCCTGGGCATCCAAGTCCCACAGCAAGGTGCGGCGCTTCGACAAAGTGGCGCTGGCCCAGGCGAGGTTGACGGCCAGCGTCGTCTTTCCGACCCCGCCCTTGGCGCTGTAGAGGGCGATGATCATTTGGCCGCCTTCCTCAGCGCGAGCCGGACGAGTGCGTCGAGGCTGGCTTCGGGACCCAGCTCGTCGTTGGCGGCAGCAACCGCGGCGTTGGCCTCGGCCGGCTTGAAGCCGAGGTTGGCGAGCGCCGACAGCGCGTCGGCGGCAACTCCGCCGCGCGGGGCAGGAGCGCCCGCGCTGCCGGCGAGAGCCGGGGCGCCAAGCTTGCCGGCCAGTTCGTTGACGATCCGCTGGGCGAGCTTGGGGCCGACCCCGTTGGCCCGCGCGACCATGGCCTTGTCGCCGTGCGAGACGGCAGTCGCAAGTTCAACCGGGTCGAGCACCGACAGGATCGCCAGTGCCACCCGACCGCCAACCCCCTGGACGCTGGTCAAGGCGCGAAATGTTTCGCGTTCGCCTGCCGAGCCGAATCCGAACAAGGTCCAGCCATCTTCGCGGACCTGTAGCTCCGTCAGGATGACGACATCGCCCCCGGCGGGCCCAAGGGCATCCAGCGTGCGTCCGCTGGCCTGCACCTGGTAGCCGACGCCCTGAACGTCGATGATGGCGCCGTCGGCGCTGGTCTCGACAAGCTTTCCGGCGAGGCGGGCGATCATGGCCCAAACGTCTAGGCCAATTCATCGCCGGCGCAAGCGAGTCACAAAAGCTGCGCATAGGCCAGCGCGGCGCGTAGCAAATCGTGATAAGCGAAAATTGCCGTTCGCCATTGCGACGAGTCGGACTCCTTTGGCCAGGGGCTGACGCAAAAGCGCAATGATAAGCGGCGAGACGGACTGGGGGCGGGGAATCACTCTGGAGCCAAGGAGGCTGCCCGATGCCGACGATCAATACCCGCGACGGAACCGAGATTTTCTACAAGGACTGGGGTCCGAAGGACGCGCAACCAATTCATTTCCATCATGGCTGGCCGCTCAGTTCCGACGACTGGGACAACCAGATGATGTTCTTCCTCGACAAGGGCTATCGGGTGATCGCCCATGACCGGCGCGGTCACGGCCGCTCTGGCCAGACCGACAGCGGCAATGAGATGGATACCTACGCCTCCGACGTCATCGACCTGGTTGCTGCGCTCGACCTTCGCAACGCGGTCCATGTCGGCCATTCGACCGGCGGCGGCGAGGTTGCCCATTATGTCGCCCAGGCCGAGCCGGGCCGCGTGTCCAAGGCCGTGCTGCTGGATGCCGTCCCGCCGGTAATGGTCAAGAAGGACAGCAATCCGGGCGGAACCCCGATCGAAGTGTTCGACGGCTTTCGCAAGGCGCTGGCCGACAATCGTGCCCAGCTCTATCTCGATGTGCCCACCGGTCCGTTCTACGGGTTCAATCGCCCTGGTGCGAAGGTGTCTGAAGGCCTGATCCGCAACTGGTGGCGGCAAGGGATGATGGGCAGCGTCAAGGCCGGTTATGAATGCATCAAGGCCTTTTCCGAGACCGACTTCACCGAGGATCTGAAGAGGATCCAGCAGCCTGTGCTGGTGATCCACAGCGAGGACGATCAGATCGTGCCCTACGCGGACTCAGGGCCGCTGGCGGCCAAGCTGCTGCCCAACGGGACACTCAAGACCTACAAGGATTTGCCGCATGGCTGCCATGCGACGCATCCCGACCTGATCAACGCGGACATCCTTAACTTCATCGAAGGGCGTCCGGTTGAGGAATTGGCCGAGGAGCAGAAGGTCGAGGTGGTGCTGACCTAGCTCAGCCGAGGCGCCGGGCGCTGGCGAGGTGGTGAGCATGAGTGATCGCCACCGCCAGCGCATCGGCTGCGTCGGGGCCTGAAATAGCACAGCCTGGGAGGAGGCGCTGGACCATCGCATGGACCTGCGCCTTGTCGGCAGAGCCGGTCCCGACCACCGCCTTCTTGACCAGCCGGGCAGCATATTCGCCGACGTCGAGCCCGGCGCGGGCGGCGACCATCAGCACCACGCCGCGGGCCTGGGCGAGCTTCAAGGTCGATTGCGGATTCTTGTTGACGAATATTTCCTCGGCCGCGGCCGCGTCAGGGGCGTGATCGGCGAGCAGTGACTCGAGTTGGGAGGCGAGGTGCGATAGCCGGCGGGGCAAAGGTTCCGACGCGTCGGTCTTGAGCTGGCCATTGGCGAGGTGACGGAGGCGATTGCCTTCGGCCTCGATCAAACCCCAGCCGGTCGCGCCCAGGCCGGGGTCCAATCCCAGGACTTTAGGCAAGCTTCTCCAGCTCCTCGTCGGGGACATCATAATTGCCCCAGACAGTCTGGACGTCGTCATCCTCTTCCAGCGCGTCGATCAGCTTCATCAGCGTCGCCGCGTCGTCGCCGACCACGACCGTCTCGTTCTGCGGCTTCCAGCCGAGCTTGACCGCCTCGGCTTCGCCGATCGCCGCTTCGAGCGCCTTGGCGACCTCGTGCAGCGTGTCGATCGAGGTCCAGATTTCGTGGCCGTCCTCGTCGCTCTGGACGTCGTCGGCGCCGGCCTCGATCGCCGCATCGAGAATTTTTTCCTCATCGCCAGCGCTGGCCGGATATTCGATCAACCCCATCCGGTCGAAACCGTGGCTGACGCTGCCGCTGGCACCCAGATTGCCGCCATTCTTTGAAAAGGCGGTGCGGACATTGGTCGCGGTCCGGTTGCGGTTGTCGGTCAGCGCTTCGACGATGATCGAGACGCCGCCCGGGCCGAAGCCTTCGTAGCGGACCTCCTCATAATTTTCGGCATCGCTCGCCGACGCCTTGTCGATCGATCGCTGAATATTGTCCTTGGGCATCGACTGAGCCTTGGCAGCCAGGACGGCAGCCCGGAGCCGGGCGTTCATGTCGGGATCCGGCAGGCCCATCTTCGCCGCGACCGTAATTTCGCGGCTTAGCTTGGAAAACATCGCCGAGCGCTTTTTGTCCTGCGCGCCCTTGCGATGCATGATGTTCTTGAATTTGGAATGGCCGGCCATTTGCGTCCTCTTAGCCTAGGCCGAGCGCCGAGCGATAGGTTTCGAGCAGCGCGTCGGCTTCCTGCCGGACATGGGTCTCCATGCGGCGCAAGGCGACGACCTTGCGCATCGTCTTCGTGTCATAGCCATTGGCCTTGGCTTCGGCGTAGACGTCCTTGACGTCGTCGGCGATGCCCTTCTTCTCTTCTTCAAGTCGCTCGATACGCTCGATGAACAGCCGCAGCTGGTCTGCCGCGACAACGCCTTCACTCATGGGGTGCCCTCTTCGAATCTCATGAAACTGCAATTGAGCCGGCTCAGTAGGCGACCGGCCGGTCGGCCTCAAGCCGGTTGAACAGGGAGCAACAGCCGCTATGGCAAGCCAATGCTGAAACCCCGTGAGCGGAAAGTGAAAATCCTGGCAACGCTGGGTCCGGCCTCGTCGAGCCCGGAAATGATTCGCGCGCTGGTCGAGGCGGGCGCGGACGCCTTCCGGATCAACATGAGCCACGGCAGCCAGGCGGAGAAAGCCAAGCTGGTCGAGGCGATCCGGGCGCTGGAGAAGACACTTCACCGTCCGATGACGATCGTGTTCGACCTGCAGGGCCCCAAGCTCAGGGTAGGCAAGTTCAAGGGCGGGTCTGCCCAGCTCACCGAAGGCCATATGTTCGTGCTCGACCGCCTGCACGAGCCGGGCGATGCGGCCCGTGTCGAACTGCCGCATCCAGAGCTGTTCGAAGCTCTGTCGAAAGACTCCCACCTGCTGATCGACGACGGCAAGATCCGGCTCCGGGTCGCGGCGGTCGAGAAGGACAAGATCGCGACTGTGGTCGAAGTCGGCGGCAAGGTCAGCAACAACAAGGGCGTCAATGTTCCCGGCGCGCTGATCCCGATCCCGGCCCTGACCGACAAGGACCGCAAGGATCTAGCGTTCGCGCTGGAGCAGGGCGCCGACTATATCGCGCTTTCGTTCGTCCAGCGGCCAGAGGATGTGGCCGAAGCCCGGACGCTGGTCGAAGACCGGGCCGCGCTCCTCGCCAAGATCGAAAAGCCGCAAGCGATCGAGCGGCTGGGCGAAATCCTCGAGCTTGCCGATGCGGTGATGGTCGCCCGAGGCGACCTTGGCGTCGAGCTGCCGCCGGAAGGGGTGCCGCCGCTGCAGAACAAAATCGTCGCAGCCGCCCGGCAGGCCGGCAAGCCGGTGGTGGTGGCAACGCAGATGCTGGAGTCGATGATCGTCGCACCGACCCCGACCCGCGCCGAGGTCAGCGACGTCGCCAACGCCATTTATGAAGGCGCCGACGCAATAATGCTTTCGGCTGAAAGCGCCGCGGGTGCCTTTCCGGTCGAGGCGGTGGCGATGATGGACAAGATTGGCCGCAGCGTCGAAGCCGACCCGGTCTATTCGGCACGGATTCACTTTACCGAGACGCCCGCCGAGGCCACCACCGCCGACGCGCTATCGGAAAGCGCGGCGCAGATCGTCAAGATCATCGGGGCACGGGCGATGGCCTGTTACACCGCGTCCGGATCGACCGCCCGGCGGATCGCCCGCGAGCGAGCCCAGGTGCCGACCCTGGCAATGACCGTGAGCATGAAGGTTGCGCGCCGGCTTGGACTGCAGTGGGGTGTCCATGCGGTACATACGCGTGACGTCTCCAGCTTCGAGGAGATGGTCGGCAAGGCCAAGCGAATGGTCCTTCGCCATCATTTTGCGGAAGGCGGCGACCGCATATTGATCATGGCCGGCGTCCCGTTCCGGACGTCCGGAACGACCAACGTTATCCATGTGGTGAAGCTCGTCGGAGACGAACTGGACAGCTACGCCAACGAGGCCTGACGCCGGCGCCCTCGACTAATCGGCAATTTTGGAACGCTTTAGCCTTCCATTTGTTGACATTAGTTAACCAAAAGTTAATGATGTACGATTGGTGACAAAGCGAGGGGGTGCAACGTGACCGTTATCGAGTCGACCCATACCAGTAACCGCAAATATCTTATCACCGGCGCAGCTGTCGTGGCTGTTGCCGTTGCCGCCTACGGGCTTGGCCGGGTCTATCCGCCGCTCGGACCGGTGGAAGGGACAATTGCTCCAGCCGGGCGCTATGTGTCGCCCCAGGTCGGCGAGGGCGACGTAACGCTAGGCGATACATCGGTCGCCAAGCTGATGCAGACTGACGTCTTCGAGCTGATGACCAAGGACAAGAACTTCCAGGCGCTCGCTCGCGATCCGGCCTTTGCCGTCCTGGCGCAGAATCCGGCGGCACTTGCGTCGCTGGCAGCTAATGCCCAGGCATTCGAAGGCCTGGCGAAGGATCCGAATGCCTTTGCCAAAATGGCTGCGCAGGCTCAGGCAGTTGCTGCCGCCGGGCGTGAAACCAATGCCCAATCGGCCCAGCTATTCTCGGCAATGGCCGCCAATCCGGCCGCCTTCGAAGCGCTGGGGCGCTACCCGGCGGCGGTGCTGGCCATGGCGCGCGAACCGCAAGCCTTCGCCCAATTCTCGAAGGATCCGCAAGCCTTTGCGGCAGCGGTCAAGAATCCTCAGGCAATGCCGGCGATGGGCCGCGAGGCCAATGCATTCGCCAAGCTTGCCGCCAACTCGCGGGACTTGAACGCGATCACGGCCAACGGGCAGGTGTTCAATGCCATCGCCCAGAATAGCGCCGCATTGCAGTCGCTCGCGCAAAACCAGGCGTCATTGCAGTCGGCGGCGGCGCAGGCGGCCTCTTTCGCGGCCAACGGGCACCTGTCGCAGGCGTTTGATGCCAAGGCAGCTACCGCGCTGGCGCAAAATGGCCAGGCATTCAGCCAGCTGGCGCTGCAGCCGCAACTGTTCAGCGTCATGGCGCAATATCCGCAGGTGTTTGCCTCGCTGGCGAATCACCCGCAGGCGCTAGCCAATATGGCCGCCAATGCCCGGGCCTATGCTCAATTCTCCAAGGATGCGCAGGCATTCAAGGATGCGGCGGCCAATGCCCAGGCGAACACGGCCATGTCGAGGGATGCGGCGGCGTTCGCCAAGCTCGCGGCTGACTCCAACGCGATGGCCAATCTGACGGCCAATTCGCAGGTGTTCAACGCGATCGCCCAGAACCAGGTGGCGTTCAATGCGCTGGCGACCAATCCGCAATTGCTGGCTGCGGCGACCAATACCGCTGCGCTGAACAGCATGGCGGCCAATGCGCGCTCGTTCCAGGCGGCGTCCCGCGACGCCAAGGGCCTTGCCGCGGCGGCGCAGAGCGCCAATGCCTTCCTGTCCCAGGCGAATGCCGCCAAGATGGCGTCGCAGGGACGGGTGGATGCGCAAATGATGGCATCGCTGACTTCAAATGCGCAGGCCTTCGCCGCGATGACGTCCAATCCAAATGCCTTCGCGCAATTGGCCAAGCAGCCGAATGCGCTGGCCGCTTTCGCCAAGAATGCTGACGCATTCACGGCGCTTGGACGGCAGCCGGCGTTTAACTCCCTGGCGTTGAACCCGTCATTTGCTGCCGCACTACAGCAGAGTGGGGCTTTTACCGCGCAGGCGAGATAGTAGCGGCGGCCGAAAGGCCGGAAGGGGGGCGATGAGCGGGGCGAAGTGGCGTAGCCGCCAGCTAGTCAGGGGAGGCGCGGCTGCGTTGCTGGTCAGCGCGGCGGCCGGCGCCGTCGCGCAAGAACGGACCGATCCGCCCCCTCCCCAGCCGGCGACCACCACGGTCGCCGAGCCCGTCGCCCAACCGGAAACTCCGCCCGACCAGCCGAAGCCCGAACCCGCTCCGAAGGAGCCGGAGCATGTCCCACCGAGTGCCGGCGGGCTGGATCTGTCGACGCTCGAAACCGACAATTTTTCGCTGCTCTATTTCGACCCGGTCCAGACATATCTGACGCCCTACCTGGGCCGGGCGTTCGAAAATGCCATCGCCTGGCACAAGCAGCGGTTCGACTGGAAGCCGTGGGACCGGACCACGGTCCTGCTCAAGGACTTCGGCGATTATGGCAATGCGGCCGCGCGCTCGTCGCCCAACAATGCCGTGCTGCTCGACGTCGCGCCGCTATCGCAGACGATGGAGACCTTCACTCCGGGCGAACGGTTCTTCACGCTAATCAACCATGAGCTGGCGCACGTCGCGACGATGGATGTCTGGAACAAGCACGACGCCTTTTGGCGGCGGTTCCTGGCAGGCAAGCCGATGCCGATCCAGGAGCATCCGGAATCGATCCTCTACAACTATCTGGCGACGCCCCGGAATAATGTCCCGCGCTGGTATCTCGAGGGATCGGCGGTGTTCTTCGAAACCTGGATGGCGGGCGGGCTCGGCCGCGGCCAGGGAGCCTTTGACGAGATGGTGTTCCGCGCCAAGGTTCGGGACAAGGACAAGCTTTATTCACCGCTCGGCTTGGAGAGCGAGGGCACCGCGATCGATTTCCAGGTCGGGGTCAACGACTATCTCTACGGCACACGCTTTTTCTCCTGGCTGGCGCTGACCTACGGGCCCGACAAGGTCGTCCAGTGGCTGCGGCGGGACGAGGGCAGCGCCGGTTTCTATGCCAGCCAGTTCAAGCGCGTATTCGGCAAGAAGCTCGATGATGCATGGGCCGACTGGCACAAGTGGGAACGGCAGTTCCAGCAAGAGAATCTGGCGAAGCTGTCGGCCTATCCGCTGACCGAGGTGCGGCACCTCAGTCCGATGGGCCTGGGCTCGATCTCACGCGGCTTCGTCGACGAGCGCAACAACCAGCTGGTGGCTGCCTTCCGCTATCCCGGCGAGATCGGCTTTGTCGGCACGATGGACCTGGCCACGGGCAAGCTGCGCAAGCTGGCCGAGATAAAGGGCATGATGCTCTATCGAGTTACCAGCCTGGCCTATGATCCGGACAGCCGCAAAGCCTATTACACCGAGGATAATTACGCGTTTCGCGACATCATCGAGATCGACGTCGACACCGGCCAGAAGCGCACGCTGGTGAAAGACGCGCGGATCGGCGATTTCGCCATCAACCCGCGCGACAAATCCCTGTGGGGCATTCGCCACCAGAACGGCTACGCGACCATCGTCCGCCTGCCGCCGCCCTACACCTCGTTCAACCAGGTCTTTACCTTCGACTATGGGATCACGCCGTTCGATCTCGATTTCTCGCCCGACGGATCGCTGGTTTCGGCCAGCTATGGGGAGATCAACGGCACTCAGTCGGTCCGGGTTTGGAAAAGCTCGGCGCTCGAGCAATCGGGGATGCTGGACGAAGTGGCTCGGCTCGACCTGCCGCCATCGACGCCGGAAGGCTTCACCTTCGCGCCCGACGGCAAGTCGCTTTACGGCACCAGCTATTATACCGGCGTTTCCAATGTCTTCCGCTTCGACCTGTCGACCAAGCAATATGAGGTCCTTAGCAATGCCTCGACCGGCTTCTTCCGGCCGATGCTGCGGCCGGACGGGCAGCTGCTGGTCTACGAATATACCGGGGAGGGGCTGAACCCCTCGATCATTCGCCCGGAAAAGCGCGACGATCTCGGCACGGTCGAGTTCCTCGGCACCAAGGTCGTCAATACCCACCCGGAACTCAAGCAATGGGGCGTCGGATCGCCCGCCAAAGTCGATCTTGATCCGCTGGTCACCGAGCGTGGCAAATATAATGCGACCAAGCGGATGAAGCTGGCCTCCGCCTACCCGATCGTCGAAGGCTATAAGCAGAAGCCGGCCGCTGGTTACTACCTGCACTTTGAAGACCCGATGCAGTTCCACCAGCTGAGCGCCAGCTTCAGCGTGTCGCCGTGGGACGGCATTCCGGACAAGGAGTGGTTCCACGCCGACATCGAATATCGCACGCTCAACTGGAAGCTGCGCTACTGGCACGACGATGCCGACATTTACGACCTGGCCGGTCCGGTGCTGCGCAGCCGCAAGGGCGATGCGGTTATCGTCAGCTACAACAAGACCAAGATTTACGATCCGCCGCGCCAGCTCGACCTGTTCGGCAGCGCCGCCGCCTATTTCGGCCTGGAGCAACTGCCTTCGGCGCAAAACATCCCCAGCCCCAAGAACATATTCTCGGCGGAAGCGGGCGTTCGTTACACCAATACCCGCAAGTCGCTGGGCGGCGTCGATCATGAGAAAGGCGTTGCATGGCAGCTGGTCGGCGGGGCCGACGCAGCAGACGGCGATTATTACCCACACATCTGGGGCGGCGTCGATTACGGCCTACCGCTGCCGCTGGCCAATACATCGGCCTGGATTTACGCCCAGGGCGGTCTGGTGGGTGGCAAATCGGACAATCCCTTGGGCGCATTTTACTTTGGCAGCTACCGCAACAACTATGTCGATAACCGGCCGGAGAAACGCTACCGCGAGCTGGAAAGCTTCCCCGGCTTCGAAATCGACCAGATCTCCGCTCGGCAATTCGCCAAGCTGACAGGCGAAGTGAATTTGCCGCCCATAAGGTTTGCCGAGCTGGGCGCACCGATCTTTTACATGAGCTATGCGCGTCCGGCACTGTTCGGTGGAACCATGCTGCTCAAGTCGCCTGAAGGCCGGAGCTATCGGCTCCACGATTTCGGCGCGCAGGTCGACCTTGCCTTCACCGTCGCGATGCGGCTGCCGATGGTTTTTTCGTTTGGCGTCGCCCACGGTGTCGGCGACAAGGACATCGACGGGCGAACGGAGTGGCTTGCATCACTGAAAATCATGTAAGGTCGCATCCGTGGCGTCATTTGAACTGATCGATTGGGTCGTGGCCCTTACCCCAGTGCTGCTGATGGCGGTGCTGTTCGCCTGGCTCGACGTGTTCAAGCTGATGTCGCCGTGGGAGATGATCGGCTGCCTGCTGCTCGGCTGCGTGGCTGGACTGGTCGCCTGGCCGATCAGCGGCCGCATGCTCGACACGCTGCCCATCGGCTACAGCTTTTACAGCCGGATCGTCGCCCCGTTCATCGAGGAAGCGCTTAAGGGCTGCGCGCTGGCGGTTCTGATCCTCAGCAACCGGATCGGCTACAAGCTGGATGCGGTCATTTCCGGGTTTGCGATCGGCGCCGGCTTCTCGGTCATCGAGAATATTTTCTACCTTGCCCGCTTCCCCGAGCTGACGACCTCGGTTTGGCTGGTTCGGGGACTGGGCACCGCCGTGATGCACGGGACGACCACCGCAGTGCTCGCCGTGGCCGCGCATGGATTGGGCCAGCGATCGCTGCGGCAACAGGGCGGCAGGATGTTCAACCCTGTTTGGCTGCTGCCCGGCTATTTGCTGGCGAGCCTGATCCATTTGGCTTTCAATCAATTCCCCAACCATCCGATGGAAGATATGATTGTCACGCTGATCGCCGCCCCGGTCCTGCTGATCGGCGTGATGAGGTTCGGCGAAAGCGAAACACACAAATGGCTGATCGAGGATCGCGAGACGCATCGCCGCTGGCTGGAGGAATGGCAGTCGGGTGCCTTCCCAAGCGATGACAGCGGGCAAAGGATCGCCGCGCTTTCGGCGCAGCTTAAGCCGGACCAGGCCGCGCTGGTTCGCGACTATTGCATCGTCAAGGCCGAGCTGGTGCTGGCCGCCGAAGAGGAATTGCTCGATCGGGATCGGAAGCTTGAGGAGGACCAGGCCACACGGGTTCGCGCCGCCTTCGCCAGGCTGGAAGAGATCAAGAATCGGATTGGACGCATTGGCTATGCTGCACTCAGCCGCCGGCTGCCGTTCAGCCGCAACGACGAATGGGAATTGAGCGAGCTCAAGGAGCTGCTCGACCGCGACTAAGCCGCCGAGCGTAACGAAAGCGGAGCGAAGCGAGCGTCGTTACGTCAAGAGACGGCGCGGGCCGGCCGACGGGTCGGTGAAACCGAACCCGATCGACGTCACGCGATTCACTCGCGTGACGGCCCTGTTGAAACGGCAGTATTTCGGCGCGGAGTGAATCCGCGCCGTCGGTCCTGTCGGCTTCGCCGCAGGCCGTCCGAACTTCAGCATCTCTTCGACACAAGCTCCCATTTGTCTAAGGCAAATGCTCCCTTGTGCTCGGTGCCTCAGTCGTGCCACCCGCACATCGAGGAGAGGCTATGTCGGCGACCACCATCGAACAGCTTGAGGCCAAGCGCGCCGAGGCGCGGCTGGGCGGCGGCGAAAAGCGCATCGAGGCGCAACATGCCAAGGGGCGGCTGACCGCGCGCGAGCGGCTTACTGTGCTGCTCGACCCAGGCTCGTTCGAAGAAGTCGATACATATGTCGAGCATAATTGCGTCGACTTCGGCATGGAGACGCAGAAGATCCCGGGCGATGGCGTCGTCACCGGATCGGGCACGATCAACGGCCGGCTGGTTTATGTGTTCGCCCAGGACTTCACCGTGTTCGGCGGCTCCCTGTCAGAACGCCACGCGCAAAAAATCTGCAAGGTGATGGACGCGGCAATGAAGGTCGGGGCTCCGGTGATCGGCCTCAACGATTCAGGCGGCGCGCGCATCCAGGAGGGCGTCGCGAGCCTCGGCGGCTATGCCGAGGTGTTCCAGCGTAACGTGCTCGCATCCGGCGTCGTCCCGCAGATCAGCGTGATCATGGGGCCTTGCGCGGGTGGGGCGGTCTATTCGCCGGCGATGACCGACTTCATCTTCATGGTGAAGGATTCGAGCTACATGTTCGTCACCGGCCCGGAGGTGGTGAAGACCGTCACCAATGAGATTGTGACGCAAGAGGAGCTGGGCGGGGCGATCACGCACACCACCAAATCGGGAGTGGCCGACGTCGCGTTCGAAAACGACATCGACGCACTTCTCGCCACCCGTGATTTCTTCGGCTTCCTGCCGCTTTCCAATCGCCACGACATTCCCGAGCGGCCCTGCTTCGACCCCTGGGACCGGATCGAGGACAGCCTCGACAGCCTGATCCCGCCATCGGCCAACCAGCCTTATGACATGCATGAGCTGATCCGGAAGGTCGCCGACGAAGGCGACTTCTTCGAGATCCAGCCGGCCCATGCCGCAAATATCATCGTCGGTTTCTGCCGCATCGAGGGAAAGACGGTCGGCGTGGTCGCCAACCAGCCGATGGTGCTGGCCGGTGTGCTCGACATCAACTCATCGAAAAAGGGCGCGCGGTTCGTTCGTTTCTGCGACGCGTTCGATATTCCGATCGTCACCTTCGTCGACGTGCCGGGTTTCCTGCCAGGGGTGGGCCAGGAACATCACGGCATCATCAAGCATGGCGCCAAGCTGCTGTTCGCCTATGCCGAGGCGACGGTGCCGAAAATCACCGTAATCACGCGCAAGGCTTATGGCGGGGCCTACGACGTCATGGCGTCGAAGCATCTGCGCGGCGACTTGAATTACGCCTGGCCGACCGCCGAGATTGCGGTGATGGGCGCCAAGGGCGCGGTCGAGATCATCTTCCGCGAGGAAAAGGGCGATCCCGCCAAGATCGCGACACGCACCCGCGAATATGAAGAGCGCTTCGCCAACCCGTTCGTCGCGGCGTCGAAGGGCTTCATCGACGAAGTGATCATGCCTCATTCCACGCGGCGGCGGATCGCGCTGGGCTTGCGCAAGCGGCGCGACAAGCAGCTGGAAAATCCGTGGAAGAAGCACGACAATATTCCGCTGTAATGGATAGCGCCTTTATCATTCTGGGAGCCCTGGCATTGGGATCAGGTGTAGCCGGCGGATGGTGCTTTTGGTCGGCTTGGCGGGCGGTTCAACAAGGCGGGGTCACAAGTGATAGCGGCCGAATCGGGCATCATCGGCAACTGGCGCGACGCCGCCTTTTCATTTTCGTTGGCTCTCTTGCCGGACTCGTTGCAGTGCTGTTTTCTGCCTTTTGCTCGCTGATGATCGTCGGCCTCTTGAGAAGCACAGACCTATGAAACTCGGACGATTGAACCATGTCGGCGTGGCCACCCCGTCGATCGAAAAATCTGTTGCCATGTATCGCGACCATATGGGCGCCGAGGTTGTGCGTGATCCGTTCGACCTGCCGGCCCAGGGCGTCCGGGTGTGCTTCGTCGAAACGCCCAACAGCCAGATCGAGCTGATCGAGCCGCTGGGCGCGGACTCGCCGATCCTGAAGTTCCTCGAGCGCAATCCCGAGGGTGGCCAGCATCATCTTTGCTTCGAGGTGCCGGACATTGAAGCAGCGCGGACCTTCTATGACGGCAAGGGCGTGCGGATCCTTGGGCCGACGCGGATCGGGGCGCATGGCACGCCGATCTTCTTCCTCCATCCCAAGGATATGGGCGGAGTGCTGACGGAGATTATGGAAAGCCCGAAGCAGGCGCATTGAAGATGAAGGCCCGCTGGCCGATCGCCTTGCTGGTCCTGGCGGCCTGGCCCGCGGCCGGAACCGCCCGCTCGCCCAAGCTGTCGCTGACCGCGACCGCCGTTGCGCCCGCCGACAAAGCCGGCGTCCAGACGATAGGCGAGGGCGCCTATTTCTATCGCCCTGCGGGCGGCCCAGGCGGGCGCCGGCCCCTTCTCCTGCTGTTGCATGGGGCGGGCATGTCGGCGAGCGGCTTCATCGAAGGCGCCCGTGCCGAGGCCGACCGTTGCGGATGCCTGCTGCTGTCGGTCCAATCGAAAGGGCCGACATGGGATACGGTCAGGATGGTGAGGCGGGCCTCGCTGGATGGCGTAAGCGATGTGTATCGACTGTTCGGAGCCGATACCGACCGGATCGAGGCGGCACTGTCGACAGCGCTAGGGGCAAGTGATGCCGACGCGCGGTCGGTGCTGCTGGTCGGTTTCTCCGACGGCGCCAGCTTTGCGCTAAGCCTTGGCCTCGCCAACCGATCGATATTTCGCGGCATTGTCGCCATTGCCCCCGGCCTCTACGTCGAGCCATCCCCAACCGGATCGAAGCAGCGCCTGTTCATCGCCCATTCGCCGGCCGATCGGGTATTGCCGTTCGAGCGCACCCGGAACGATATTGTGGCGCCGCTCAAACGCGCCGGATTCGACCTTCGCTTCCGGTCGTTCGAGGGAGGGCACGCCGTCGTTCCTTCGGTCCTTGCCGAAGGGGTCGACTATGCGCTTCAGCGCGGCACCGCGGAGGAATAAGGGAGGAACAATGGCCAAGCATTATGCCACGATCCGCTGGTTTTCCTCGCCCGGCGAGGACTTCGCCAAGGGCCAGTACAGCCGCGCGCACAGCTGGAACTTCGACGGGCTGGCCAATGTCGCCGCATCGGCCAGTCCGCACATCGTGCCGATGCCCTGGGCCAATCCCGATGCGGTCGATCCGGAGGAAGGTTTTGTCGCCAGCGTTTCCAGCTGCCACATGCTGTTCTTCCTCGATTTCGCGCGGCGGGCGGGGGTGATCGTCACCAGCTATGACGACGAGGCCGAAGGCGAGATGAGCCAAGGCAGCGACGGCAAGACCCGCATCACCCGCATCACGCTTCGTCCAAGGATCGCTTACGGCGATGTAGCGCCCACCGAAGAGATGCTCGAAGACCTCCACCACAAGGCGCATGAGGCCTGCTTCATCGCCAATTCGATTACATCGGAAGTCGTGATCGAGCCGCGTTGAAGGTTTGGCTTTGCCTCCGCTCGGCGCTAGGGCGAAACCAATGAGCAAGAAGCCGGATATCGACGACTGGAAAGCCTTGGCCGACAAGGAGAGCAAGGGCCGCGATTTGTCGCGCGACACGCCCGAGCACATCCGCCTCAAGAACGTCTACGGACCGGACGACGCGGCGGCGATCGACAGCGGCCTGCCAGGCCTGTCGCCCTATACGCGCGGCCCTTATGCGACCATGTATGCAGGCCGACCCTGGACCATCCGCCAATATGCCGGATTCTCCACCGCCGAGGAATCCAACGCTTTCTATCGACGCAATTTGAAGGCGGGGCAGAAGGGGCTCTCCGTCGCCTTCGATCTGGCTACTCACCGGGGCTATGACAGCGATCATCCGCGCGTCGCCGGCGACGTCGGCAAGGCCGGCGTGGCGATCGACAGCGTCGAGGACATGAAGCTGCTGTTCGACGGCATTCCGCTCGGCGAAATGTCGGTCAGCATGACGATGAACGGCGCCGTGCTTCCGGTGATGGCCTTCTACATCGTCGCGGGCGAGGAGCAGGGCGTCGCAAGGGCGGCGCTGACCGGGACCATCCAGAACGACATTTTGAAAGAGTTCGCGGTCCGCAACACCTATATCTACCCGCCCGAGCCTTCGATGCGGATCGTCAGCGACATCATCGCTTACTGCGCGGAGGAGATGCCCAAGTTCAACAGCATCTCGATCAGCGGCTATCATATGCACGAGGCCGGGGCGACCGCCGTGCAGGAGCTGGCCTACACGCTCGCCGACGGCATGGAATATGTGCGGGTCGCGAAGGCTGACGGGCTGGACGTCGACGATTTCGCGCCGCGCCTGAGCTTCTTCTTCGGCATCGGCATGAACCTGTTCATGGAGGTCGCCAAGCTGCGTGCGGCGCGGACGCTGTGGGCACGGATCATGACCGACCTTGGCGCCAAAACGGAGAAGTCGAAACTGCTCCGCACCCACTGCCAGACCAGCGGCGTATCGCTGACCGAGCAAGACCCCTACAATAATGTCATACGCACCACGATCGAAGCGCTGGCGGCGGTTCTGGGCGGTACCCAGTCGCTGCACACCAACAGCTTCGACGAGGCGATCGCGCTGCCGACCGATTTCTCGGCCCGGATCGCGCGCAACACCCAGCTGATCCTGGCCGAGGAGAGCGGCGTGACCGCGGTCGCCGATCCGCTCGGCGGCTCCTATTATGTCGAGGCGCTGACCCGCGAGCTGGAAGAACGCGCCTGGGCGCTGATCGAGGAGGTCGAGCAGCACGGCGGCATGACCAAGGCGGTCGCCGAGGGGCTGCCCAAGATGCGGATCGAGGAAGCCGCCGCCGAACGCGCGGCCAAGGTCGACACCGGCGAGACGGTGATCGTCGGCGTCAACCGCTACCGGCTGGAGAGCGAGCCGGAAATCGACATTCTCGAGGTCGACAATGCCAAGGTCCGCGCTGGGCAAATCGCGCGGCTGGAGAAGATGCGCAAGGGCCGCGACGAGGCCAAGGCGCGAGCGGCACTGGATATGCTGGAGACGGGCGCACGGGGCGACGGAAACCTCCTCGCTCTCGCTGTCGATTGCGCGCGGGTGCGTTGCTCGCTGGGCGAGATTTCGGACGCGCTGGAGCGGGCGTTCGGGCGCTACCATACCAAGCCTGAGCCGGTGAGTGGCATCTATGGGAAGCGCAACGACGGCCGCTGGCGCGAGGCAGTCGCGGGCACGAAATCGGTCGCCGAGCGAATGGGCCGCAAGCCCCGCATCCTGGTCGCCAAAATGGGCCAGGACGGCCATGACCGGGGCGCCAATCTGGTCAGCTCGGCATTCGGCGATTTGGGCTTCGAGGTGATCGCCGGGCCCTTGTTCCAGACCCCGCGCGAAGCCGCCGAGCTTGCGGTCGAGAGCGACGTCGATGTGGTCGGCGCTTCGTCCCTGGCGGCGGGCCACAAGACGTTGATTCCGGAGTTGATCGCGGCACTGAAGGAAGCAGGCCGGGCGGACATCAAGGTGGTCGCGGGCGGCGTCATCCCGCCGCAGGATTATGCCATGCTGCGCGAGGCGGGCGTGCAGGCGATCTTCGGGCCGGGCACCAACCTGGCCGATGCGGCGGACGAGGTGCTGCGCCTGCTCGGCCACAACAAACCGCCGGTCGAGGAAGCGGCGGAGTGAGTCGCGCTTTCGTCATGCCGGACTTGATCCGGCATCTGCCTTGTTCTTAAGCCTTCAAAGACAAAACAGGCGGACCCCGGATCAAGTCCGGGGTGACGGCTTGTGGGAGCCGACATGTTCAAGAAAATCCTGATCGCCAATCGCGGCGAAATTGCCTGCCGCGTGATCCGCACCGCGAAGCGGATGGGGATCAAGACGGTCGCGGTCTATTCCGACGCCGACGCCCGCGCGCCCCATGTCCGGATGGCCGACGAGAGTGTACGGCTCGGCCCGGCGCCTGCCGCGGAATCCTACCTTAAGGCCGAGCTGATCATCGATGCCTGCAAAGCGACCAAGGCCGAAGCGGTTCATCCGGGCTATGGTTTCCTCTCGGAGCGGACAAGTTTCGCCAAGGCGCTCGACAAGGCCGGCATCGCCTTCATCGGCCCGCCGGAAAAAGCCATCGCCGCGATGGGCGACAAGATCGAATCCAAGAAGCTGGCGTCCAAGGCTGGGGTCAATGTCGTCCCCGGTTATCTCGGCGACATCGCCACGACCGAGGAGGCCGTGAAGATCGCCAAGGACATCGGCTTCCCGGTGATGATGAAGGCTTCGGCCGGGGGCGGCGGCAAGGGTATGCGGCTCGCCTACAATGAGAAGGACGTCCGCGAAGGGTTTGAGGCGACCAAGCGCGAGGGCCTAAACTCGTTCGGCGACGACCGGGTGTTCATCGAGAAATTCATCGAGGATCCGCGCCACATCGAGATCCAGGTGCTCGGCGACAAGCATGGCAACATCCTCTACCTGAACGAGCGCGAATGCTCGATCCAGCGGCGCAACCAGAAGGTCATCGAGGAGGCGCCGTCGCCGTTCGTGACGCCCGAGATGCGCAAGGCGATGGGCGAGCAGTGCGTCGCGCTGGCCCGGGCGGTTGGATATCATAGCGCCGGCACGGTCGAACTGATCGTCAACGGCGCCGACCCGAGCGGAAAGAGCTTCTACTTCCTTGAAATGAACACCCGGCTGCAGGTCGAGCATCCGGTGACCGAGGAAACCACCGGCATCGACCTGGTCGAACAGATGATCCGCGTCGCCGCGGGCGAGAAGCTCAAGCTTGCCCAGGAAGATGTGCCCCTCAACGGCTGGTCGATCGAGGCGCGCGTCTATGCCGAGGACCCCTATCGCGGGTTCTTGCCGAGCACGGGGCGGCTAACGACGTACAGGCCACCAGCTCAGTCACCATCGGTCATTGCGAGGAGCGAAGCGACGAAGCAATCCAGTAGCGGCAAGTCTGGATTGCTTCGCTCCGCTCGCAATGACGAGCCACGCATAAGGGTCGACGACGGCGTCTATGAGGGCGGCGAAGTCAGCATGTTCTACGACCCGATGATCGCCAAGCTGATCAGCTGGGCGCCGACCCGCGAAGCGGCGATCGACGAGGCGGTGGCGGCATTGGACGCCTTCCAACTCGACGGGATTTCAGACAATGTCGATTTCCTCTCGGCGCTGCTCCAGCATCCCCGGTTCCGGGCAGGGAATCTGACGACCGGCTTCATCGCCGAGGAATATCCGGAAGGATTCCACGGCGCGCCGGCGGACGAGCAGCTCTTGGGCGATTTGGCTGCCCTGGCCGCGATCGTCGAGCTGACCTACGAAACTCGCGCCGCGCTGATCGACGGGCAGCTCGGCCAACCGGTGTTCCCCGAGGCGGTTCAGGTCGTCCGCATCGGCAAACAGGATTTCACCGTCGCCATCGCTCCCTATGACGGGGGCAACCTCGCCATCGTCGACGGCGGCGAAGCGATCGACGTGGTCGGCGACTGGCAGCCCGGCGACAAATTGCTGGTGGCGGACCTGGACGGGCGCAGCCGCATCGTCCAGGTGGCGAAGCGGGGCCGTGGCTGGACCCTGACAACGCGCGGCGCGGCGCATCGCGTGGTGGTCGTCCCGAGGCATATCGCCGCGCTGGCCGGGCACATGATCGAGAAGGTGCCGCCCGACATGTCGCGCTTCCTGCTGGCGCCGATGCCGGGGCTGCTGACCCGGCTGGAGGTCCAGGCCGGCGACAAGGTCGAGGCGGGCCAGCCGGTCGCGGTGGTCGAGGCGATGAAGATGGAGAATATCCTCCGTGCCGAGAAAAGCGCGACGGTAAAGGCGACTGCCGCCAAGGCGGGCGACAGTCTCGCGGTCGATCAGGTCATTGTGGAGTTTGAGTGAGCTGTTCCCCGGCGAAGGCCGGGGAACTATCTGCTCCGCAACTCCATCCGCCGCAATTTGCCCGTCGCGGTCTTGGGCAGCGCGTCCACGAACTCGATTTCGCGCGGATATTTGTATGGCGCAATCGTTGCTTTGACGAAATTCTTGAGTTCTGAAATTAAGGCCTCGTTCGGCGTCACATTGGCCGCCGCGACGATGAAGGCCTTCACCTTCTGCCCGCGCTCGGGGCAGGGCACGCCGATCACCGCGCATTCGGCGACGGCGGGATGGCCGATCAGCGCATTCTCCACTTCCGGCGCGCCGATATTGTAGCCGCTCGAGACGATCATGTCGTCGCTGCGCGCGACATACCAGAAATAGCCCTCGGCATCCTTGCGGTAGGTGTCGCCGGTGAGGTTCCAGCCATGTTCGACATAGCGGAGCTGGCGTCGGTCATCGAGATAGCGGCACCCGGTCGGCCCTTTGACCGCCAGCCGGCCCTCGCCCTCGGCCAGCGGCTTGCCATCGTCGTCCAGAACCGTCGCCTCATATCCGGGAACGGCCCGGCCGGTTGAGCCGGGGCGGATCGCGTCGCCGCTTTCGGAAATGAAGATATGCATCATCTCGGTCGAGCCGATGCCGTCAACAATGCTTAAACCGGTGTGCTCCTTCCATGCTTCCCACGTCGCCTTGGGCAAATGCTCGCCGGCCGAAAGGCAGGACTTCAGCGACTTCAGCACCTCCCCGAGGCCGGGTTGCGAAAGCATCGCCTTATATGCCGTCGGTGCGGTGGCGAGATGGGTCACGCCGAATGTCACCATCGCCTCCATCATGGCCGGCGCCGAAGGCTGTTCGATGGTTGCGGCGGCCGCGCCGAAACGCAGCGGGAACAGCAGCGTCACGCCCAGGCCGAAGGTGAAGGCGATCGGCGCGCTGGTCATGACGATGTCGCCCGCGCCCATTCGGAAATAGGTCGCGGCGAAGCAGTCGCACGGCGCGAGAATGTCGCGGTGGAACTGGATGCAGCCCTTGGGAATACCGGTGGTGCCGCTGGTGAAGGCGACCATCGCCGGATCGTCGCGGCCGGTATCGACCGGCGCAAGCGGGGCGAGGGTCGCACAGCGCGTCTCCAGCTCGCCTTTGCCATAGTCGCCATCATATTTGACGAGATGCTTGATGTAGCGCGTCTGGTCGGCGCCTGCGCGGAAATCGCCGATGAAGCGGCTGTCGACGATCGCATGGGCAATCTCGGCCGTGTCGATCACCGTGGCGATCTCGCCGGGGCGGAGCAACGGCATGGTCGTCACGCAAATGCCGCCGGCCTTGAGCACGCCCAGCCAGGCGGCGAACAAAGTGTAGCCGTTGGGCCCGCGCAGCAGCACGCGGTTGCCCGGTATCAGTCCCTGCTGCTCGACCAGCAGCCGGGCAATGCGGCCCGAGAAATCGTCAAGCTCGCCATAAGTCCAGCGGCCATGGGCATTGACGACGGCGAGGTCGCCGGGCTTGCCGCCCCCAAGCAATTCGGCCGCCGCGTTGAGGCGCTCAGGATAGTCGAGAGGCAAGAATTCCGGCAGCTCGCCGGGCGGCGGCAGCCGGTCGCGGACGAAAGAGTCGTAAGCGGCCATTCCTTAGCTCGTCATTGCGAGCGAAGCGAAGCAATCCAGACTGGATCGCCGCGTCGCTGCGCCCCTCGCGATGACGATAATGTTCACTCCGGCACCACCGCCGTCGCCTCAATCTCGACCTTGGCGGCGGGTTCGACCAGCCGTTTAACTTCGACAAGTGCCATCGCCGGATAGTTGGTGCCCATGATCGATTTCCAGATCGGTGCCAGTTCGTCACGCTGGCCAAGATATTCCTGGATCTCGGTGACGTAGATGGTCAGACGGACGATATGTTCCGGGCCGGCGCCGTCCTCCTTGAGGATAGCGAGAATGTTCCGCAACGCCTGCGCAAACTGGCCATCGAGACGGTAGGACGTAATATGTTCCCGCTCGTCCCAGCCGACGATTCCGGCGGTAAAAATCATCCTTCCGCGCGCGCTAATGGCGTTCGAATAACCTTTCGGCCGAGGCCAGCCGGGGGGAAGAAGAGACTTCATCGGCCATGCTCCTTGAGAAGATCCTTGGCGATCACCATCCGCTGCACTTCGCTCGCGCCTTCGTAGATGCGCAGGGCGCGAATTTCGCGGTACAGTTCCTCGACCTTGGCGCCCCTGGTGACGCCGAGCCCGCCATGCATCTGCACCGCCATGTCGATCACCTTCTGCGCCTCATCGGTGGCGTGGAGCTTGGCCATGGCCGCGGCGCGGCGGTTGTCGGCCTTGCCCATGTCCTGTTGCCAGGCGGCGCGGGCGACCAGCAGCGCCGAAGCGTCGATCGCCAGCGCCATTTCGGCGAGCTTCTCCTGGGTTACCGCATTGTCGGCCAGCGTACCGGCGCCAAGCTTGCGGGTGGTCGCGAAGCCAACCGCTTCCCGCAGCGCCCTGCTGGCGAAGCCGACCGCGGCGGCACCGACCGTCACCCGGAACAGGTTCAGCGTCTGCATGGCGATCTTGAAGCCCTCGCCCTCCGTGCCGAGCAGCTCGGCGCTTACGCCGTCGAAACTGAGGCGCGCCAGCGGGTGGGGGGCGATCACCTCGATCCGTTCGGCGACGGACAGGCCGCTATCGTCGCCGCGCACGATGAAGGCGGAAATGCCGCGCGCTCCCTCTTCGACGGAGCCGGTGCGGGCGAACACTGTCAGCACGTCGGCAATGGTGCCGTTGCTGATGTAGCTTTTCTCGCCGGTCAGGCGCCATTCGCCGCCGATTTGTTCGGCGCGCATGGCGATATTGGCGGCATCGCTGCCGGTTTCCGGTTCGGTCAGCGCATAGGCGGCGATGGCTTCGCCCGATGCGACCTTGGGCAGCCAATCGGCCTTTTGCGCCTCGCTCCCCGACAGCGAGATCGCGCCCGACCCAAGACCCTGCATGGCGAAGGCGAAGTCGGCTAGGCCGGAGCAGCTGGCGAGCAGGGCTCGGGTCAGCGCCAGGCTGCGGACATCGGGCAACCGATCGCCATCGGCAACGCACAGCTTCAATATTCCCGCCGAACCCAGCGAAGCGACCAGATTGCGGCACTCGGTGTCGACATCGTCGTCATGATGTTCGCCGATATTCTCGGCGCACCAGTCGCTGACGCGGGCATGAAGCTGGCGATGGCGCTCCTCGAGGAAGGGCCAGTCGAGCCAGTCGAGGCCTGTCCTAGTCACCCTTGAACTCCGGCTTCCGCTTGTCGGCGAATGCTTCAAAGGCACGGCGGAAATCATTGGTCTGCATGCAAAGCGCCTGCGCCTGGGCCTCCTGCTCGATCGCTTCGTCGATCGGCACATGCCATTCGGCGTCGAGCTGCTTCTTGGTCACCGCATGGGCGACGTTGGGACCCCCGGCCAACTCAAGTGCCAGGTCCTGGGCATCGCCGAGCACATTGGCGGTAATCCGGTTCCAGAAGCCCCAGCCATGGCCTTCCTCGGCGGAAAAGCTTCGTCCCGTGAACAGCAGCTCCGCCGCCCGGCCATGGCCGATGATCCGCGGCAGGATCGCGCAGGCGCCCATGTCCGCTCCGCTAAGGCCAACACGGGTGAACAGGAAGGCCGTCTTGGCATCGGGCGCCGCCAGTCGCAGGTCGCTGGCCATCGCCATGATCGCGCCGGCGCCGGCGCATACCCCTTCGACGGCGGCGATGATCGGCTGCGGGCAGGCGCGCATCGCCTTGACCAGGTCGCCGGTCATTCGCGTGAACTTGAGCAACCCGCGCTCATCCATCCTGGTCAACGGGCCGATTATCTCATGGACATCGCCGCCCGAGCAGAAATTGCCGCCCGCGCCGGTGATCACCACTGCCTTGACGTCCCAGCTTTGGTCGAGGCACCAGAAGGTGCTTCGAAGCTCATCGTAGGATTCGAAAGTCAGCGGATTCTTCTTGTCCGGCCGGTTGAGGGTGATGGTCGCGACGCCGTCGGCGAAGTCCCACAGGAAATGGCTTGGGCTGAAGCTGTTGGGGTTGAACTTCACGCGGTGGTGCCCCCGTCAATGGTTAGCGCGGCGCCGTTCACGTCGCGGCTTTGCGGCAGGCATAGTGTCAGGATCATCGTCGCGACGCCGTCGGGATGGATCAACTTGCCATGCCGGTTCATCGCGGCGAGCGATTGGCGTGCCTCGTCCTGGCTGCGCCTGGATACAGACGCGATTCGCTCGGCCGATTCGTCGACCATTGGCGTGTCGACGAAGGCCGGACAGATGGCGTTGACGGTCATGTTCGACTGCGCGAATTCGACCGCCATGCTGCGCATCAGCCCGATCAGGCCATGCTTGGAAGCGGCATAGGGCGCGGCGTAGGCGGCGCCCCTGAGACCGGCAACGGAGGCGATGAACACCAGGCGGCTATCTTCCCCGGCCAATAGGTCCGGAAGGCCGAGCTGGGCACAATCGAACGCGGCGCTGAGGTTGGTGGCGATGATCCGGTCCCATGCTTCGCGCGTGGTCCGCCCGAACGGTGCGCTGTCGCCGATTCCGGCATTGACGATCAGGAAGCTGATCGGGCCGTTCGCCTCCCGAGCCTCGTCGAAAGAGCGGGCGATGGCGTCGCGGTCGGTCACGTCACAGGAAATCGCCTTTCCGCCGACGATCGACGCAGTCCGCTGAAGCGGTTCCATCCTCCGGCCGAGCAGCGAGATTTTGGCGCCCGCCGCGTGGAGATGCGTCGCGGCCGAAGCGCCGATGCCGGTGCCGCCGCCGGTGATCAGGGCATGGCGCCCCAGGAGCCAGTCGTTCGCCATAATTTCCCTTTTGCAGTGGAGCATTGGCCGAAGCGCTTCGGCGTGGCAAGGCGGCGAAAACCACCAGGGGATACCGACTCATGAAGACCCGCGCCGCCGTCGCCTTCGAAGCCAAGCAGCCGCTCGAGATTGTCGAGCTCGACCTGGAGGGCCCCAGGGCAGGTGAAGTGCTGGTCGAGATTATGGCGACCGGCATCTGCCATACCGATGCCTATACGCTCGACGGGTTCGACAGCGAGGGCATTTTCCCCTCGATCCTTGGCCATGAGGGCGCAGGCGTGGTCCGTGAGGTCGGACCGGGCGTCGCCAGCGTGAAGCCCGGCGACCATGTCATCCCGCTTTACACGCCGGAATGCGGCAAGTGTAAAACCTGCCTCAGCGGCAAGTCCAACCTTTGCACCGCGATCCGGGCAACCCAGGGCAAAGGGCTGATGCCGGACGGCACCAGCCGGTTCAGCCATAAGGGGCAGACCATCTACCATTATATGGGCTGCTCGACCTTTTCGAACTTCACCGTGCTGCCCGAGATCGCGGTCGCCAAGATCCGCGAGGACGCGCCCTTCAAGACGAGCTGCTACATCGGCTGCGGCGTCACCACGGGCGTCGGCGCGGTGACCAATACGGCAAAGGTCCAGCCGGGCGACAATGTCGTCGTGTTCGGGCTCGGCGGCATCGGCCTCAATGTCATCCAGGGCGCCAGGCTGGTCGGGGCGAACAAGATTGTCGGAATCGACATCAATCCCGACCGTGAGGAATGGGGCCGCAAGTTCGGCATGACCGATTTTCTCAACACCAAGGGCATGAGCCGCGAGGAAATCGTCGCCAAGATCGTCGAGATCACGGACGGGGGCGCCGACTATTCGTTCGACGCGACCGGCAACACCGAAGTGATGCGCACGGCGCTGGAGTGCTGCCACCGCGGCTGGGGCACAAGCGTCATCATCGGTGTCGCTGAAGCCGGCAAGGAAATCGCCACAAGGCCGTTCCAGCTGGTCACCGGGCGCAATTGGCGCGGCACTGCTTTCGGCGGTGCGAAGGGTCGTACCGACGTCCCCAAGATCGTCGACATGTATATGGACGGGAAGATCGCCATCGACCCGATGATCACGCACGTCTTGACGCTGGAGGAGATCAACAAGGGCTTTGACCTGATGCATGCGGGGACAAGCATTCGCAGCGTGGTGGTCTATTGATGGCTGACAAGATCAATCTCGCCGAAAAGCTGGACGGCTTTGCCGATCATTGGGCGCCGCGGATCGTCGCTCGCTACAATGATCATGAAGTGCGGCTGGTGAAGGTCGAAGGCGAATTCATTTGGCACCACCATGACGACACCGACGAGTTGTTCCTGATCCTCGAAGGCGAGCTCGACATGGAATTCCGCGATCGGACGGTGACACTCTCGCCGGGCGAACTGATTGTCGTGCCCAAGGGGACAGAGCACCGCCCCTGCGCGCGAAATGGG